>NZ_BAAAFA010000007.1:0-277856 GCF_039523295.1 Colwellia asteriadis
GCTGTTTCGAGCCTAAACTCTGCGCTATAAGTTGGTCGTTTCTTCTTTGTCATTTGTATCACCTAAGTAGTTATGAGATGCATGATAACATCTCTAATTAGGTGGCCAAATTAACTATGCCACTTCAAGGTAAAAAGTGCTGTGGACGAACTCCGTTAGAAACATTACTTGATGGGAAATTGAGTTGGGCTGAAAAGAATTTAGCTCAAATCTAAGCTGACAAAGCACCCTAAAAATCGGGTAACTGTCAGATCAGGTCTGAGCTACTACAAGTAAGCTATTTTAAACTTCCTTTTACGTTATTTACAATCTTCTTTATAAACTACGTTAGTTAATATTAAAAAGATCAAGTTTATATTCTTGAGCCGCGAAAGTCTTTTTTAAATCCGCGGATCTAACATCAGAGAACATAAACCAGCCAAGTGCCGCCTGTTTACCATCGTTTGATAGGGTAGAGCTTAAGTGGACGATTCTTTTTGTATCGAAGCTATCAGCGTTTGAACTGTCAGAAGATCTATAACTTCTCGCCAGCTTAGCGCTTAGTGTTAGGCTATTCGTCGAAGCATCTAATTTATAGATAAACGCTTTAGCAAATATAGTATCACGTTGCTCTTTTGCATCAATGCCGGTTAATAAGGTATCACCGGCTTGATTTAGTTTAAAACCTCTATTTAAGCCTAATCCATTGAAGAGTTTAGAGTTTCGCATAAATGACATCTGTGCTTTAGCGTTACTAATACTTGCCGGTACTTTAACTAATACTTTTGTTGGTTTTCTTTGTTTTGGTGTGATTCGCATAGTTTTTCCGTTAGGAGTGCTTATTGGCTGCCATCCCAACGTGGTTTTTTTCCACAAGCTGATCATCGGGTAGGCTAGCGCCACTTCAACAGGGTCACCAAAAAAGGTATATTTATCATTATTTATTTCTTCTTCTGCGTATTCTCCTATCGCTAAAATATCACCAGATAAGTTCGTCGCAATATCTACGCCCGACATTGAGTTAGCATTAGGTAAGGTCGAAAAGTCAGTTGTTACCTGATATGAACCATCAGTTAACGTGAGTTCAACCACAAATCCTTGGTAGTTTACACCGTATTTTTCGCTTTTTGCCAAAGACAGTAGTAATCGTTGACCTCCATCAATCGTTAACAACCGTGTAATATGCCAATCTTGCCACTTGGTTGGTAATTTTTGCTTTAATAAAGGCTCTTTAGGATTATTAACATCATAAACCACTAACTCGAAATTGCTCGCCATTATTAATTTTTTGCCCGAAGACGTTAAACTAAATCGCCAAGGACGATAACTATGCTCTGTTTTTTCTGTCGTATTATCCATTAATATTCTTTCAGCACTGAAGGAGTTAAACGTATAGGTAACTTCTTCACCCATACCTACTTGGCTAACTCCAGTACAAATACTCGGATTGTATTTACATTTATAAACATAGGCAGTTTCAGTATTATTATCGTATTGCCAATCGTTTAATCGGTATAGTCTATCATTTTGCTTTTTAAGTTGGCCTAGCTCCTTTCCCATCATTTCAAAATTAATCGTTTTTAAGCTGATCTCAGCTGAGCTACTTGGAGATATCACTCCAAAAGGAAAGTAATTTAGTAATGGAAAATTAGATGATGAGTCAAAACGAGTGAATTGATGAAAAGGTATTTCAGCTAATTTATTAGCTTTAGATTGAAACCCTCTTTTTATTTCACGGTAAGTTATATTACCTGATAATGAATTAGCCACTGCTATGGTAGGTGCTTTGCTCAAGGTAGATATTTCTGAGCTGACAGCCGAAATTTCGCGTTGTTTAACTTCTTTTTTAGGTACATTTACGCTAGTGGGGGCAGAGTTAAAATCTATCGAGGTAAAGATAACCACAATAAAAATAATGGTGAAAATTACAAATAATAATGTTGAGGGTGCCATTTTTGAAGGAGCACTTGCCACTACATTACCGGTTGATAAGTTTTGCCTATTAATTGTTTGGTGTTTTCTTTTTGTTGCCTTCTTCTGAGTTTTTGCCTGTTGTTGTATGTTGGCTCTGGTTTGACCTAGCTTACAATGCGGGCAATTTTTTTGCCAATAACTATGGCTGGTATCTTGTTGACAGACCTTAAGGTTGAGGCTCTGCTTTGCTAGTAACTGCTGCCATGCACTGGCTTTTATGCGGTGAGTGCTGGTTAAACTTTGGCTGAACGCTTGTAGTAAAGCATCAGGAAAATCGTCATGTATACTCCACGGAGACGGCTTTATTTTTTTATGTGGCATTTTAGCGTAAGCATAAAGGCCTGCGGTAATTTTTGCTTGGTTATCGGTAGGAAGTGGCTTACCGTCTTTTGAAACGCCTTGAAAAGGGTGCAAGCCATTATTTAACAGTTGAAACAATATCGCAGCTAAAGCAAATAAGTCTTGTGCTTCACCTAACTTTTCAGGAGCAAGTTGGGCAGCAAAGGCTTCTGGGGCAATATAACCTGCGGTGTATTGATGCCCTAGAAATTGCTTGTTGTTACCTTGTATAGAAAAGCCGTCACAGTCGAGAACGACTACTTCTGCGTTGCGTTGATCAAATGACAAGTTAGCTGGCTTTAAATCAATAATATGATGACCAAGTTGATGCAATTCAGCTACTTTTTGGGCTAAATTAACCGCAACTTTTACTCTAAATTGATAGCTTTCGCTGATACCTAAAGAAGAGCGTAAGCGCTTTGAGAGTAATATTTCAAGCGTATGGCAGTGGCTCAAATCAAGTAATGGCATCGCGTAGCCGATGAAATTACTCTTCTGATCACTAAGTATGGCTACTGGCCAACAAAAGCCGTTGCCTTTGGGAGCATGAGATAACATTTGCCACAATTTATCTTGCCGTTGCTTATCTTTAAGCGGATCATGATAAATTTTTAAAGCTAATTTTTTATCAACACTCGCATAAATAGTGCCATCAGCACCACTGCTAATTGCCTTCTTGTTGTAGCGTATTTTTTGGGTCTTGCCATCAAGGTAGATCAGGTTTACGTTATTACTCATTAAACAGCCAAACTAAGGTTTTATCATCGCTGGTAATAACGTCAGTACGAGGATCTTTTAAGGTATTAGCTAAGGCCTGTTCGCCAGTCATGCTATCAACACTTTTTAAGTATTGGTGTACAGGTAATAAAAAATTTTCTGTTGGACGATAAGGGTTGGTTAACGCGGAAAAACTAGCAGCACCATCAGACATTAAAAACCAAAGTTTGTAACGCTCAGGGGCACAAATATAGCGCAAATGTGATTGCCAGTCAGGTAGCGTAAAAAAGTAAGTTGTTTCGGCAAACTCGCCATTTTCAGGCTCACTCACCACAAAGTCAGACCAATCATCGGGATTGACACCAATAATTAAACCATCGCCAATATGAAAAACTAAACTGCCATTATTATTAGTGACTATGCCACATAAGGTTGCGTGATAATCAGATAATGGTCCTTGTTTGCTCACCTCATCTCTGACTTGACTAATAGCGCCTTCAATACGGCTTAGCGTATTTTCATCCGTTGATATTGTTTGAGCTAACGCTTGGCAAACGGTATCGACTAATAGTCTAGAGCCAATGTGAGAGTGTACTGCAGAGCCCGCACCATCAGACAAGCAAGCCACAACACCGCTTGATTTTTTGGTTACTTGCCAAGCGTCTTGGCAAGGAATATCCTTAGAAAGATGAGACGTTCCGGTAATTGCGCTACCTAAAAAACGTGTAGACATTAAATTTCAACCTCTGCCCATTCATCAGGAGCAGGTAAGCGAACTTTTTGCCCAGGAACACTAGCAGAAACCGTCGCCATAGAACGACTTAACCACACAAACAACTCACTAAAGTTTAAACCTTTTAATTTTTTAGCTGACTTATTTGAAAATTGGCTTAAGGCTTCAAAGTCTGCACCATCAGTACCAATTGGAAAAACAACAACTTGTTTATTTGACTCAGCCTGACGGCATGCTTTTGCTGAACTTTCCCAGTCAATATCGGTTGGACAGCCATCAGATAAGAGAATTATCCAAGGTCTAGTGCTGGAAATGCCATTGCTATCATACACCGACTTTTGTTGTTGTACTTCAGTCAATGCAGCGTCCATACCGGCACCTAAAGGTGTTAAGCCACCAGCTTTAATGGTTGGCGCTTTAAAATCGACGGCATCTACCCAAGGTTGTAAAACTTCAACATCGTCATGACCGCCAACAGCTAACACCAATACTTGTATTCTTAATGCGGTTGAGAGGTCGCTCTTTAATTGCTCTTCAAAAATTTTAAGACCAAGATTAAGCTGTTTAAGTGGCTCACCAGACATAGAGCCTGAGGCATCTAAAACGAGTACACAAGGAGTTCTTTGATTGGCGTTATCGATAAATTCAACACCAGGAATAGCATTATTAGACATTTGAAATTAAATCCATTTAGAGTAAAAGCTTATTAAATCAAAAAAAGTTAATGAATTCTAACGATATTTTAAAAAACCTTTTGATGTCTCAATGCTATAGCAAGTAATGTCGTCAATTAGCTTTATTGCTTCCATATTATTTTTTTATTACTACTAAATGCTTAGAAGATTGATGATGGTCGATAGGTAAAACCCTAAGCCAGCTTTCGATGTGTAATAAAACTACGTATACGGGCGATGTTAGGTTTAGGCTTTTTTTGTCGCAGCTCCTAAACCTAAGCAAGGCTGTAGTAGCAAGTCAGGAAAAATAGCCGTAGCTATTCAAAAGCAATATGCTACGCCTTGCCCGCAGTTTAATAAAATGTTGCGAGTTGCTAGCTGAAAAATTAGAAAAGCGCCTTAATAAAAGGGTTTGTTAACATCCCTCCCTGATTAACTGACGGACTATTGGTAAACATTTTAATCCGGCAGTAACATCGCCTTCGACCGAGGCTGAAACTATTGCGCCTTCTTTAAGTAAGCAAATAGTTTGTGTTAACTGCTGACACAGCTCTTCATTTTTAATAAACAAAGACAGTTTTGCTTGTATCAATACCTTAATTTTATTTTTGTGTGCTTTACATAGTTGGCGTGCAGGGGCGTTATGATCCCCATATTCGGCAGCGGTATTGATAAAAAAACAACCTTTAAATTCGTCAAGCTCGATCACTCTGTTATTAAACCAATCATCTAGAGCATAAAATATTGCAAGCATTGCATCAGTGCCTGTGCTTTGATCATTAAATATAGACTCAAACCATTGACAAAAAATCATATCGCGGTAATGGAGTGTTGCCAAAACCAACTCCTCTTTACTGGCAAAGTGGTTATACAGGGTTTTTTTAGCGACTCCAGATTGCTTTAATATTTCATTGATACCAATAGAATTAATGCCGCGAGCGTAAAAGAGTTTCAAGGCCTCGTTAATTAACAGCAGTTTTTTATCATTCATATTACTTTCTCCAATTGAGATATATGTTGACAGAAGTAGAACGACTTGTCTACCATGGCTAAGTAGACAAGTCGTTCTACTTTTTTTGGAGGTCTTATGAAAAAAACAGTATTTGCTTTTACCGCAGGAGTTGCGGCCACTTTGGCGATAGGTGTACTAACTTACCTTGATAGTTTTTCAGTACATTCAGGGCTTTGGCTTATGGCTCCCTTTGGCGCTAGTGTAGTATTAGTTTTTGGTGTGCCAACTAGCCCCTTAGCACAAGCTAAAAATGTAATTTTGGGGCATTTTATAACGGCGCTTATTGGTGTTGTTTTTATTAACTATATTGGAGTAACGCCATGGTCTTTGGCATTAGCGACAGGGGTAGGGGTTAGCACAATGTTATTGACTAACACCACTCATCCGCCAGCAGGCGCAAATCCGTTATTAATTATGCTATCAGGACAGAGCTGGTCGTTTTTATTTACACCAGTACTACTTGGCTCATGTGTGATTGTACTGCTCGGTTTGTTGTTTAATAAGTGGCGTGCTTCACCTTTTGAAACCGCTAAACCTTAATTCGTGATATTTAAAATATAATAAAGCCAAGGGTAAATTTACTTTTCATTCCCAAGCTTATCATGATAAAAACACCACTATTCTTAGCAACTGAGACATTGACCTTGCAAACTATTTTAAATGAAATTGCTGACACGATGAATGCAAGTACAGAGCGCGGTACCGTTGCTAACTATATTCCTGAGCTAGCTGCTGTTGACCCCAATCAATTTGGTATATCAGTTGCTTTACCTACGGGAGAGGTTTTCAATGCGGGCTGTGCGCAACAGTTGTTCTCAATTCAAAGCATCTCTAAGGTTTTTAGTTTAACGTTAGCGTTAGGGAAAATTGGTGATGCTGTTTGGAACAAAGTAGGTCGAGAGCCTTCTGGCGATCCTTTTAACTCAATAGTACAACTTGAACATGAGCATGGTAAGCCACGTAACCCATTTATTAATGCCGGTGCAATTGCCGTTGTAGATTCCATTATGATGGGGCATGAGCCTAAAGAAGTCCTCGCAGAAATATTACAGTTTGTTCGCTATATTGCTAACGATAACAGCGTAGCAATTGATGAAAAAGTTGCTTTGTCGGAGTTAGCTACCGGACATCGTAATGCATCATTGGCCCACTTTATGGCGTCATTTGGCCGTATTGAGCATGATATTAATAAACTGTTAGGCGCTTATTATCATCAATGCTCTATTTCTATGAGTTGTGAACAACTGGCAAAGTCAGGACTTTTTTTGGTTTCTGATGGCGTTAACAGGGTTACAGGGAAACAAATTGTATCGTCGCAACGAGCAAGGCGAATAAACTCATTAATGTTAATGTGTGGACATTATGATGGCTCGGGTGAATTTGCTTATCGTGTCGGGCTACCAGGTAAAAGTGGTGTTGGTGGTGGTATTTTAGCAATTGCACCTGGTAAAGCATCTATTGCGGTTTGGTCTCCAGGACTTGATACTATTGGTAATAGTAAGTTAGGTACATTAGCCTTAGAGTTACTGGTTCAACGTACAGGTTGGTCAGTTTTTTAACATTCACGATTTAGCATTGAAGTTAAAGCCAAACCAAGTAACAAACTGTGACCACTACTTTTAAAGAATAAAGCTATAGTGGTTCCTTCAGTTGATGAGCTGAAAGCCTAACGACGTTCATTATATAAGGACAATTATGATCGATTATGTCTCAACCTTTATTTTCTTTTTTGCTGTTATCGACCCTATTGGTACCGTACCTGTATTTATCGCCGCGACAGGGCATTTCGATGAAAAAACTAAAAGAAAAATTGCAATTAAATCAACACTTTTTTCAGCGCTGATCTTATTATTTTTTGTTGTCGCGGGTGAAGTTATTTTAACATCGATGGCAATTCCTTTATCTGCATTTCAAATTGCAGGCGGTATTGTTCTGTTTATTTTTGCATTATCTATGATTTTTGGTGAAAGCAAACCAGAGCAAGAAGTGAAGCTCGCTACAAACAGCAACGAAACAGCTATTTTTCCGCTTGCGGTTCCTTCAATTGCCGGACCTGGTGCTATGCTGGCCGCAGTATTAATGACAGAAAATGCTCGTTATAATTTGATCGAACAAACTCAAACGGCAGCGATGATGCTAGCGGTATTAGTTATTGTACTCATCTTACTATTATGCGCGAGTTGGACACATCGCATTATAGGTAATAGCGGCGCAAGTATTATAAGTCGAATTATGGGGCTTATCTTAGCATCAGTAGCAACGGCTAATGTGCTATCAGGTATTAAAGAGTATTTTACTTTATAATTCACTTATCGTTGAGAGACTATCGCTTTTAGCGAGCATAAAAGCATGACAATAACAATTGCCATTAAAGATATTGTGTTTAAATGCAAAACAGATGAGCAAATTTTCTACGAGCGTTTAACAAAAACCACAGGACTAACAAAAATAACCTTAGATGGAGAGGTTATATACCTTTTTGTTGCCTGTGAATATCAGCATAGTGCCATTGAAGAGCTTACCGCTTTATGTGACATGTGGCATGGAACATATGCAGTAATGCCGAATATTGTGTGAAATAAAAACAAGCTGACTATTTTTTTATCAAACAAACCTAAAATCAACAAAATTCGTAAAATAGTGCTTTACAACATATCAGAGAGACTTTAATATTCGCCCCGTCTTCAGGCAAGCATTGATTTACAAGGTTTGTTTAAAGCAACTCGGTGAGATGGCTGAGTGGTCGAAAGCACCGGTCTTGAAAACCGGCATGGGTTTGTAGCCCATCTAGGGTTCAAATCCCTATCTCACCGCCACATTAAGAAAAAGCCCTAACAGAAATGTTAGGGCTTTTTTTTGCTTGAAATTTAGGCTTGAGATTATCAACTTTTTCTAAGCACTATTTTTCCTGAGTACTATTTCAAATTGTGTACCTGTACCTAATTGGCTGCGCACCTCAATATCGCTATGAAGTAGTTTTAGTAGTTGTTTGCAAATAGCCAACCCTAAACCGCCATGAGTTTTTTTGCAGCCTTTGGCATTACTGGCGCGGTAGCGGGCATCAAAAATATAGTTAATTTCATCGGCATTAATGCCAGTACCCGTGTCACATACTTGTAAGTTTATTGCATGTTCTTGGTTGCTTACTTTAATGATTATATTACCTCCAGAGGGAGTGTGACGCAGTGCATTGTCAATTAAGTTGCTCAAAATACGTTCTAGTTTAGCAATATCGCTAGAGATCATAAAATCACAAATTTTAGGTTCAACGTTAAACGTCACGCCTGACTGCGTTGCTTTTAAAGTAAACTTAGCTAGACAGTCGTAGATTAATTCACCTAGGTTAAAGCGTTCATTGTTCACTTCAACATGACCTGACTCAAGGTGAGCTAATTCAAAAATTTGGTCAATTAAGCCTTTAAGCTGTTTAGTATTATTTAAGCTAATAGCAAGGTAGTCAGCTTTTTGCTCTGGGGTGTCAGTTACTTTCGCATGTGTTAATAGTTCTAAATACCCTTGTAAAGATGCAAGAGGCGTTCTTAAGTCATGAGAAAGATGGGTGAGTAATTCGCGGCGTTGGCTGTCGTTTTGTTTGAGTTGTTTAAATTGACTATCAATACGTAACACCATGTTATTTATGCTATTTCCGAGTTGATGAACCTCGTTACGGGTATTACTTGGCCACTGGGGAAGAGTTATATTGGTTAAGTCAAAGCGAGCTGATTCAATAGCGGTTAACTGTTGTACAAGTTGCTGCATAGGCTGGGTGAAATAGCGAAATAATGCCAATAAAAAGAGTAATAAAAAAATAAAACCAGCAATAAACCACATAGCGGTAACACTGAGTGTTTCACTGGCTTTGATACGATTAAAAATAGTATCGTAAGCCTCACCACCAATAATGACATACAAGTAGCCTTGTAGATTTTTTTGTGTCTTATCTTTTGTGTTTTCATGGTTATAGACTGGTGCGACCGAGAATATTTTTGTTTTATCAATATTGCGTGGATCTTGACCATAAATAGGGAGTTTGTTGTTTTGTTCAATAAGAGATAACAAAGGAGCTAAATTAATTTTTTTACGTTTCACCTTACCTTTAGGGGCTGAATAAGTCAGAATTTCGCCATGAGGATCTACAAAGTAAAACTCAAATGCTGGGCCCAGTAACATCAAGGTATGAAATAGGTTTTTAAGCGCGTCGTAATCGTATACCCCTTGTTGCAATAATGGGTTGTCTTGTACTAAGTGCGTGGCAAGTTGTAAATGAAGCTTTTGCTGTGCTTGTTGCTGAGACACTTGCTCTAGTTGTTGACTCCAACTGACAATCATCATGATCACTGCGCTAAAAATAACAAAGAGCGAGGCAACAATTTTTTGGTAAAGTGAAAATCGATTAAACAGCATTATCAGTCCATACAAGTTAATGTTGAGGGGTTAAGTTTATAGCCTACGCCCCATACGGTTTCTATTACGTTATCTAGCTGGTAGGGCTCTAACTTAGCGCGCAGCCGATTGATATGTGAATTTACGGTATGCTCGTAACCACTGTGTTGATAGCCCCATACTGAGTCAAGTAATTGCGTACGACTGAATACTTGGTTAGGGTGACTGGCAAAAAATATAAGTAAATCAAACTCGGTTGACGTTAGGTTTAATGTTTCGCGTTGAATAAATACGTCGCGTGACTGTTGGTTTATCAGCAAAGGGCCTAGGGTTACAATGGTTGCAACTTCTTCTATTTGCTGTTTATTACGAAGCAAGTGCACATGACGTAATTGTGCTTTAACGCGTGCTTGTAATTCACGGGTGTTAAAGGGTTTACAAATATAATCATCAGCGCCCATTTCAAGGCCTATCACACGGTCCATTTCAGCGCTTCTTGAGGTTAACAGCACAACGCTTGTTTCGGGGGAGCTATCTTTGAGTTTTCGACACAAGGTTAAGCCATCCATTGTTGGCAGCATAATGTCGAGTAATACTAGCGCACATGCGGTATTTTCAAGGTAACTAAGTGCCGACTCGGCGCACCCTACATGGTGGCTTTCGAGGGATAATTCACTTAAATGTACTTGCACCAATCGTGCGATGTCACGGTCATCCTCAACAATTAAGACCTGATCTCTCATTTTCCTCACCTTACACGAAGTTGAGGAAGTCACCCAATGTGAGCGACCGTAAGAGATTGCTTTAAAAGATTAATACAGGGTTTAGCCTAAGGTATTACTTTCAAAGCAAACTTACAGTCGTTTTCCTCGCTTATTGCATCCGCGTTATAGTGATTGTCATTATCGGGTTATCAAATTTATGATTACCGTTTAATACCGACTGAGTTAAACCGTCATCTTGTCCTACAACACCAGAGTGTGCGGAAACAATTTGGCTATCATTACGTTCACTGTTAAAGCCTTCGCCGCCATCAGCAGGCCCAGGAATGGTTCCAGAGCTTTCGCTATTAGCTTCAGTGCCCGCATCATAGGCCATTGTATTAACGTTTAACGCTTCACCGACTGCTAACTGAGATACGTCTATAGCATTAAGACCTGAGAAACCGTCATTGGTATTCACCATCATGGTAAATAAACTGAGTTTTATGTTATTAAGCTGTTCGCTATCAACCATCAAGTCAATAGTATTTCCAGGGGGCAAAGGCATGCTATCGCTGGTTGAAGTCATCACTATTTCTTGCGCGAGTAGTGCTGAGTTATCACCCGATTCGGCCATTTGCTCAAGTGCCTCAGAAGCTGGCGAGCCAATCTCCCAAAAAGCACCGTCTTGGTGAAGTGCAATGCCAATGGGGGATAATGGTTGTGCGTGGGTAAGGTTAGTAATCGACACAGAAAAGCTATAAACCATTGCAGCAGGCACAGGCGTTTCCATATCATCAACTCTGGTATTATTATCACTACCGCAGCCATAAAGACCTGCTAATAATAGCGGTAAAAAAAGTTTTTTGAACATATTCATGACAATACTCCTATTTTACCGTTACAGTAACTTTCGCTACAGGGTTTAACCATCTGTGCACCGTGTTATGAAGGTCGCTGTTACCACTTTCAGGTTGATCGTCACCTAAACTGCCACGGTGAATATGAACACTTTGATTGGCTTCGGTATTAGTAACACCAGTGCCATTTATGCCAGAGCCTCCAGGGGCAGCAGGAATACCCGGCATACCGACAACACCAGAGCCTGCTAGAATTAGCTCATTGTTAGCTTCAGTGCCTGCATCGTAGGCATTTAGGTAAATATCATAACTACCCGGTGCTGTTGGGATCATCCAACTGTTTAAGCCAACAAAACCATCATTGGTGGGTAACATCATTGCGGTAATTGATAAGTATTGATTACCGTCAGTTGTTTCAAGCATTGCCATGGTAGATTGTGAAGGTGCAAGCAAACCGTCGGCAGGGTTTTCAACTTTGTTGCCTGAAACAGCGTCTACAATACCTGCAAGGCCAGTAATATTACCACCTTCAGCCATTGCCTGTAGTTCAGGTGTCGCTACTGTACCAGACATAAATAGCTGGCTGTCGCCATTATGTGCGGCCACTAAAAGTGGCGTGAAATAAATACCTTGCGTTAAATTAGTGATTTTAATATCAAGTGAAGCTGATGAGGCTTGTTGGCTAGCAAAAGCTAATAGGCTTGTGAGTAATAATGGCGTTACTTTCATGTTGTTTTCCTTTTTAGTGAACGTATAAATCATGGGTACGAAAAAGAGTATGCAAAACAACTATCAAGAAAGGCTCACGGAGTTATCACATTTGTATCACAATTTATCGCTGATTTTGTCACAGTGATAAATTGACAGCCGTATTGATTTTGCCCCGATTAATGTAAAACTAGCGATAAATAGTTAAAATGACCAAACGTTATTTTACACCAACACAAAAGGACTCGTTAATGACAAGGCTTTTAGGGAAAACTATTGTAATTACTGGCGCTGCTCGTGGCATTGGGCAAGCAACAGCAGCACTATTTGCACAAAATGGCGCAACCGTCATCATTACAGATATTAACGATGAACTTGGTCAACAAGTTGCTGCAGATATTGGTGATAAAGCAAAATACTTTCATTTAGATGTTGCCCAAGAAGCGCATTGGGAAAAGCTGTCAGCAATACTCATTGAGGAATATGGGCAAATTGATGGTCTGGTTAATAATGCGGGTATAACGGGATTTTTTGAATCTGAGGGACCACACGACCCTGAAAACTTACACCTTGATAGTTGGCATAAAGTACATCGCACTAACCTTGATGGTGTCGCCTTAGGTTGTAAATATGGTATTCAACTGATGAAGTCAGCCCTAAGTGCTAGCATTGTGAATATTTCATCACGCTCAGGTATGGTCGGTATTCCAGGCGCCTGTGCTTACGCTTCAAGTAAAGCGGCAGTGAGAAATCATACTAAGTCAGTGGCGCTATATTGCGCTGAGCAAGGTTATGCTATTCGTTGTAACTCTATTCATCCAGGAGCCATTTTAACGCCTATGTGGGATGCGATGTTAGGTGAAGGGGTAGCCAGAGAGCAGGCAATTAACCAAGTGGCAAAAGATATACCATTGCAAAAAATGGGGGAGCCAAACGATGTTGCTTATGCCGCATTATATTTGATCTCTAATGAGTCAAATTATGTCACGGGCATTGAGCTTAATATTGATGGTGGAATTTTAGCTGGCAGCAGTGCTACGCCAAGTAAAAACTAATTTACTTGGCGTTAACCAAAATGATTATTGTAAAGCTTATTGCTGTAGCCATTTATCAATTTCAAGTGACATAAAGTCACGAATAATAGGCTGAGCTTTGGCATTAGGGTGTAAGTTATCATCTTGCATTAAACTTGGTTCAATGGCGATATCGAGCATAAAGTAAGGCATTAAATAACTATTGGTTTCATTAGTAACTTTGCCATAACTGTCAGCAAACATTTTGCTATATCGTGGCCCTAAATTAGGAGGTATTTGTATTGCCATTACCGCAACTTTAGCGCCCGCTGCTTGGCTTTTAGTGATAAGCTCGGTTAAATGTTTTTGCAGTATGCTAACAGGAAATCCGCGAATGCCATCATTGCCGCCTAATTCAATTAATACATGACTGGGTTGGTGCGCCTCAAGCCATGCGTCTATTTTCAATATGGCATTGTCAGTGGTTTGACCGCTAATTGCGGTATTAATTAAAGTGATCTGTTTATTCTGGGCATCGTATTCATTTTGTAACAAATGAACCCAGTCTTGGTCTTGCTTAAGCCCGTAACCAGCGCTTAAGCTATCGCCTATCAGTAAAATCTTAGTTGAGGTTTCGCTTGAAAAAGTAGAAAAACTCGAAAAGGTTAGTAATAAAATAAATAAAAATTTTAGGGAAAAATAATTCATGTCAGCTCTTTCTCAGTTAAATGTAATTCAGGTTGCTGGGCTTACTAAACGCGTAAGTACCCTTGAAGGAAGCCTAACTATCCTTAGTGATATTAACTTCGCTGTCAAGTCAGGTGAGTCGGTTGCTATTGTTGGTGCTTCTGGCTCAGGTAAGTCAACCTTGCTTAGCTTACTTGCCGGTTTAGATATTGCAACCGAAGGTGAAATTCACCTTGATGGCGACGCATTAAGCACCTTAGATGAAGAAGCTAGAGCACGAGTAAGGGCTGAAAAAGTTGGCTTTGTGTTTCAATCATTTATGTTAGTGCAAAGCTTAACCGCACTTGAAAACGTGATGTTACCTGCGGAATTAGCAGGGGATCATGATGCTAAACAACAAGCTGTTGATTTACTTAAAAAAGTAGGCTTGTCGCATCGCCTTGAGCATTACCCATCGCAATTATCTGGTGGTGAACAACAACGTGTCGCTATTGCCCGTGCGTTTATTGGCTCTCCTAAAATACTCTTTGCCGATGAGCCATCCGCTAACCTTGATAGTAAAAATGGTCATTTAATTGAAAAGCTGTTATTTGACTTAAACAAGCAAAATGGCACTACACTGATTTTAGTGACACATGACGAGCAACTTGCCCAGCAATGCCAGCGTATTTTACATATAGAAGCTGGCGCACTAGAAAATATTAGCCAAGGGGTAACGGCCAATGTGGGTTAAATTAGCCTTTAAGTTATTTGCTAGAGAATTTCGCCGCGGTGAATTAACCATTATTTTTGCCGCGATTGCGCTGGCGGTATTAACTGTATTTAGTTTGTCGTCAGTCACTGAACGTATCGGTTTAAATATAGAGCAAAAAACCAGTGACTTTATTGCCGCAGACCGACGCCTTTCCAGTAATCACAACTTTGATCCCGCTTTACTTGAAAGCGCCACAGGCTATGGTTTAGAAACCGCGCAATTACTGTTTTTTGATTCAATGCTTTTCGCTAATGATGAGTTAGTGCTAGGGTCAATCAAAGCGGTGACTTCATCATACCCACTCAGAGGGAAAGTCATCGTTAAAGACAGTTTAACTAGCGAGGCTTACGAAGCGCAAAGCGTTCCAGCCTCAGGTAATGTTTGGTTAAGTGAGGGGATGTTTTATACCTTAAATGTTGATGTTGGTAGTAGCGTTGAAGTCGGTGCAGGAGTTTTTACGGTCAGTAAAGTATTAGTAAGCGAACCTGATGCGCCGTTTTTCTCATTGTCGGGTAACAAGCGCGTTTTACTCAACTATCAAGATATTAGCTT
The DNA here is from genome assembly GCF_039523295.1 of Colwellia asteriadis. Classification (NCBI taxonomy): domain Bacteria; kingdom Pseudomonadati; phylum Pseudomonadota; class Gammaproteobacteria; order Alteromonadales; family Colwelliaceae; genus Colwellia; species Colwellia asteriadis. Next base: position 15,087 of record NZ_BAAAFA010000007.1, read on the forward strand.
AACACAAGCGGTTCAGCCTGCTAGTCGCGTATTTCATCGTTTACTTTTCGCAGGTACTGACCAGCAACTTACCGACTATTACCAATGGTTAAAACCACAGCTAAAAAGTAATCAAAACTGGCAAGGGATCAAAGACAGGCAATCACCATTGGGTGAAAATTTAGAGCGCTCAGAGCGTTTTTTACTCCTTGCTGGTTTATTTGGCATTATGCTCGCAGCGGTTGCCATGGCGGTTTCAGCAAAGCGCTATTGTGAGCGACAGTACGACCCAGTAGCCATGATGAAAACACTCGGTGGTAGTCGTCAGGTTATTCGCAATATATTTTTATTACATTTAACTTTAGTTACCGTCTTTTCAATTGTAGCGGGTTTAGCGATAGGCTTTGTATTACAACATATTGGCGCAAACTACTTAGCGCAATTTATGGGCACTGAGCTACCCGCAGCAGGGCTAAGACCTTGGTTACTCTCTGCATTTATTGGTGTTGTTTGCGCACTCATGTTCTCACTTAAGCCGTTACTCGACTTATTTGATATTCCACCACTTAGGGTATTGCGTCGTAATTTAGGTGATACCTTAGCAATTAGCCGTTTGCATATTGCTTTTTCATTAATCACTATTTTTGTATTAATGTGGCTCTTTAGCGGCGCGTTAGTAACCACGCTGATTTTGTTTGCTTCAACATTACTGGTTATTGTTATTTTATTTGGCTTATCACGCTTGTTATTTGCAGCAGGTAGAAAAATGGGATTACGCCCAGGCTCAAGTTGGTCATTAGCCATTGCTACGTTACAAAAACGCGCTAACGCTAATGCTATTCAATTAATTAGTTTTGCTTTGGCGATTAAATTAATGTTGTTTTTAGTGGTATTGAAAAACGACATGATTTCAGACTGGCAAATGCAAGTGCCTGCAGATGCACCCAATATGTTTATTATTAATATTGCAGAGCAAGAAGTTGCGCCACTACAACAATTTTTTGAAGAAAAAGAAATTCCTCACGAAGCTTTTTACCCTGTATTCACCGGTCGTATTGATGCGGTTAACGATGAAGCGTTTGCGCGCAGAGTATCAAAACAAGAAGGCGAGGAGCAAGATGAAGAAGCGCGCCGTGGCGTTAATCGCGAGCCTAACCTCACTTGGTTAACAACGCTGCCAGAGGGCAATGAAATTATTGAAGGGCAGTGGTTTAGCGATACTAGCAGTGATAACCAAGGTGAAATAGAAGTATCAGTATTTGATGGCTGGCGTGATGCATTAGACTTAAAGTTGGGTGACACTATTACTATTTTGGTTAATGCACAGCAAATTAAAGCTAAAGTAACCAGTTTTAGAACGGTTGACTGGGGCACAATAAAACCTAATTTTGTGATGATATTAAGCCCTAATATGGCGGGTAAAATTCCAGTTACTTACTTTAGTGCCGCGCAATTGCAAGATAAGCACACTAAAGCAGTTAGCCAATTATTACAGCGCTATCCAACTATTAGTATGATAGATATTAAAGCACGACTTGAGCAAGCTCAGTCTATTATTGCGCAAGTATCACTCGCCATAGGTTTTGTATTATCAATTGTTTTGGTCAGTGGTGCTTTGGTGCTTATTTCGCAAGTACAGGCAAGTTTAGCGGAGCGCATGCAAGAAGTGGTTATTTTAAGAACCTTAGGTGCTCGAGGGCGCTTAATTAAGCTAGCCACTTTGTATGAGTTTTTATTATTAGGAGCCATTGCTGGTTTAGTAGCGGCCATTGTTAGCGATATCGCCTTGCTGATTATTCAACAGCAATTGTTTAGTGTTGCAGGGCGACTACATCCTTATATTTGGATTTTAGGACCGATAACGGGGGCATTATTTGTTGCCGCAATAGGTTATTTTATGGTTGCTAATACTATGCGCCAAAATACCCAAGGTTTATTAAGAAAAATAGCGTAAGTAACAGTAATTACACTTATACCATAGAGAATATAGCAATAACCCCTTAAATTTAGCGCCAAAAGAGTTAATCTTGCGGCGCTTTTTTATTGCTGTTATTTATGTTTTTCAGCCCGCCAGTAATTATTTGCTGTGCTACTGGCTTATCAAGCGTATCATTAACGCATAAGTTGTATGAGCTGTATAAGTTATAGGGGATGTTGTGCCAATAAAAGAACAATCAGTTAATAACGAGGCCGTAAAAGAGGTTGTAACGGCCAGTATTGAGCCAGAATTTAATAAAGAAATAGGACCCAATTGGTTTGCCTCGGTTATGGGCACTGGCATTATTGCCAATGCTGCAGTTGGTTTACCCATTATTGGTGACAGCTTAACGATTTTTGGTATTACGGTATGGCTGTTAGCTTCGTTAATGCTCGTTGTTATGTTAGCGATTAAAATCGTCCAAACAATTCGCCAACCGCATATTATTAAACGACAATTTAACGATCCCATTATGGCGCAATTTTTTGGCGCGCCTCCTATGGCGTTATTAACTGTTGCTGGTGGTACCTTGTTGTTCGGACATTTTATTATGCCGCAACCAAGTGCTTTGACTATTGCTTGGGTTTTATGGAGCCTTGGCACTTTAGGCGGTTTAATTACCGCGGTACTTATTCCGTTTCGCCTGTTTACCCATCATCAAGTACGCAGCGATGGCGCATTTGGTGGCTGGCTAATGCCTATTGTGCCACCAATGGTTTCTGCCGCTATTGGCGCTATGTTAATTGAGCACACACAAAGTTTAGTATTACAGCAAAGCTTACTGTATGGCTGTTATGCTATGTTTGGTGTAAGTTTATTAGGGGCGATGATCGTTATTACCCTGATTTGGAGTCGACTGGCACATTCTGGAAGCTCGGGCAGTGCGCGTGTTCCAACACTGTGGATTGTACTTGGCCCGTTAGGGCAATCAATTACCGCAGCAGGCTTGTTAGGTACAGCGGCAATCATGGTGGTTGAACCAACGCTAGCCAGCGCTTTAAATGTTATGGCGGTACTTTATGGTGTGCCAATTTGGGGTTTTGCCGTTTTCTGGTCAGTGTTAGCAACCCTGTTAACAATGCGAGCTTTACGCCAAAAAATGCCTTTTGCCTTAACATGGTGGGCTTTTACCTTTCCTGTTGGTACTTGTGTTACAGGAACCACACAACTAGCGCTACATACTGGGCTTCCTGCCTTTGAATGGGCGGCTATTATTCTTTTTGGTACACTTATCTTTGCGTGGTTTATTGCCGCAATAGGAACCATAAAGGGTATGAAAACCGGTAATATTACTAAAAACCCCTTAACCACACCGATTATTATCGCTAAAAAAGGTCCTTAACTTTTATATGATGTATTGATTCGCACCAAGCATTCGCCAGTAATAAGTACAAGCATTAGTTGTCTTTAGGTTAATCGTGTAAACTAAGCGCTCTTTCAGCGATTAAAGCTATTATATTTATGCTTGTTCTCTCTTTATACGCGCTCAATAATGAGCATTAATATTGTTAATGTTACGCCAGTAACTCCTCAGCTTGAGGTCAGTTGTAGTAATTGTGCCGCCTGCTGTTGTCGCCTAGAAGTTATGCTATTAAGTGAAACCGGTGTACCTAATGCGCATATTCGTGTTGATGAATACGGCGGTGAAACCATGAAACGTCTTGATGACGGTTGGTGTTCAGCACTCGATCGCGATACCATGATGTGCACTATTTATGAAAATCGCCCTTGGGTGTGTCGTATTTTTGAAATGGCATCCCCGGAATGTATTGAAGAGCGTGACGAACATTTATAACTCCCACTCATTATCCTTTGCCTGACTCGGTAATACGATTATTTGCTGTTTACCTTAGTTTACGGTTACTTGGTCTTAAATAACAAAAGACTCGCTGCGCTAGGTCTGCCATTATCTCCTTATTTACTCTATAGTTTGTACTTTGCATAGTATACGTTGATTCAATAGCCATGCTTACAATCAACGTAACAACTAAAATAGTTAACACCAAAAATAACCCAACATTATAGTGGATATCAGCATGTCTAAAATTCATATTAAAAAATCCCTTATCGCTTTATCACTAGCGCTTGCTTTTAATGGCGCTAATGCGATTGCCTCTGAAGATACCAAAGCTGAACCAGCTAAATGGTCTGTTAACGAGCCGCAAGGACAGTTCCTTAATGCCAATATTGATGTAACTTCAGGTACATGGATGAATATTGATATCAGCCCAGACGGTAAAACAATAGTTTTTGATTTACTTGGTGATATTTATACTTTACCAATTAGCGGTGGTGAAGCAACCGCGCTAATGACGGATATTGCGTGGCAAATGCAACCAAAATTTAGCCCCGATGGTAAACATATTGCTTTTACTTCTGATGAAGATGGCGGTGATAACCTCTGGATAATGAATATCGACGGCAGCAATGCCGCCCCCGTAAGTAAAGAAACTTTTCGTTTACTTAATAGCCCTGCATGGTCTCCTGATGGTGATTACTTAGTAGGGCGTAAGCATTTTACAGGCACTCGCTCACTGGGTGCAGGTGAAGTATGGCTTTATCATAAAACAGGTGGCAGTGGCGTTAAGTTAACGACCCGTGCTAATGATCAAAAAGATTTAGGTGAGCCTGCGTATTCTCCCGATGGTAAATATGTTTATTTCTCACAAGATGCAACACCAGGTAAAACTTTCCATTACAGTAAAGATTCGGTCAAAGGTATTTATAAAATTAAACGCCTTGAGTTAGAAACCGGTGAAATTAAAACGATAATTTCAGGTAAGGGCGGCGCTATTAGACCAACACCATCACCAGATGGTAAATACTTAGCATTTATCAGCCGTGACGATTTTGACTCAAACTTATATTTATATAATCTTGAAAGCGGTGAAGAAACCTTAGTTTACCAAGGTTTAGAGCGCGATATGCAAGAGACTTGGGCGATTCATGGTGTTTACCCAACACTGGCTTGGACGCCAAATAATAAAGGCATTGTTTTTTGGGCTGGCGGTAAAATACATCATTTAGATTTAGCGAAAAAAGCGGCGAAAGAAATTCCATTTCATGTCAAAACCACTAAAAAAATTCAACAAGCATTACGCTTTCAACAAGACATAGATCAAAATAACTTTGATGTGAAAATGCTACGAGACGTTGAAATATCGCCTGATGGCAAAAAAGTAGTTTTTGAGTCAATGGGCAATATTTATATTCGCACCTTAAGTAATGGCAAAACTAAGCGCTTAACGAGACAAAAAGACCATGTTGAACTCAACCCAAGTTTCTCTCGTGACGGTAAAAAAATTGTTTATGTTACTTGGGATGATAAAGCGTTAGGAAAAATTAGAACGGTTTCTGCCCGTGGTGGCAAAGGTAAAGTTATTTCGAGCGCACCGGGTAAATATATTGAACCAAGCTTTTCACCTGATGGTAGCAAGGTAGTTTATCGAAAAGTTAGCGGTGGTAGTATTTTAAATCCAAACTGGGGATTAGCGCCGGGTATTTATGTGATGTCAGCAAAAGGTGGGGAGCCTACCTTAGTGACTGACAACGGGTTAAAACCACACTTTGGTAGTGATTCAGATAGAATTTATGTAACGCGTAACGGTGAAAAAACTAACCTAACCCGTATAGACCTTGACGGACAGAATGAAACAACATTGTATCAAGGAAAATTCACCACAGAGTTTAGCGTATCACCTAATGGCAAGTATTTAGCGTTTAGCGAGCGCTTTAAAGTGTTTGTTACGCCACTCGTTGAACGTGGTAGTGTTATAGAAACGGGGCCAAAAGCTAAAAACTTACCCGTAAAACAATTGTCAGTTAGAGCGGGCGAAGGAATTAATTGGAATGGTAACTCGAGTGAAATTTACTGGAGTTTAGGTGCAGATTTATATCAAGCAAGCGCTAAAGATTTATTCGCGCTTAGTGCTTCTGAAAAAGATAACGCTGACAGTGACAACAGCAAAAAAGCTAAAACTGAAGCGGTTAAATCCACTTATTTAGGCTTTACGCAAAAAGCAGATAAACCATCAGGAAAAGTTGCTTTTGTTGGCGGTAAAGTGATCACCATGGAAGGCATGGAGGTTATTGATAACGGTGTCGTTATTGTTGAAGGGAATAAAATAATCAGTGTCGGTAATAGTGACCTTAGTATTCCAAGCGATGCCACTGTTATTGATATTCAGGGTAAAAGCATTATGCCAGGCTTAGTTGACGCCCATGCTCACGGCTCACAAGCAAGTAATGAGATTATTCCACAGCAAAACTGGAAAAACTATGCTGGTTTAGCCTTAGGGGTAACTACTATTCATGATCCGTCGAACGACACGACTGAATTTTTTGCTGCCAGTGAAATGCAAAAAGCGGGTAAAATAGTTGCGCCGCGTCTGTTTTCAACGGGTACGATTTTATACGGTGCAACCGTTGCTGGATATACCGCACATGTTGATAGTTTAGATGACGCAAAATTTCATATTGAGCGTTTACAAAAAGCCGGCGCGTTTAGTGTAAAGAGCTACAACCAACCACGTCGTAACCAACGTCAACAATTTATACAAGCAGCTCGTGAAGCTAAAATGATGGTAGTACCTGAAGGCGGATCATTATTACAACATAACTTAACGATGTTAGTTGATGGCCATACCACGTTAGAGCACTCAATTCCTGCCGCTAATATTTACAGCGACATTAAACAGTTGTGGCAGCAATCAGCGATGGCATATACGCCAACGTTAGGGGTTGCCTATGGTGGTATTTGGGGGGAAAACTACTGGTACGATAAAACACAAGTTTGGCGTCATCCACGTTTAAGTCAATATGTACCGAGCGAAACTTTAGAGCCTCGCTCAATGCGTCGTCCTACTGCGCCGCACAACCACTACAACCATATTAATGTTGCTACTACCGCGAAAGAGTTACAAGACTTAGGCGTACATGTTAATGCGGGTGGTCATGGTCAGCGTGAAGGTTTAGCGATGCACTGGGAAATGTGGATGATGGCACAAGGCGGTATGTCACCGTTGCAAGCGATTAAAACCGCCACCATTTCATCGGCGACCTCGTTAGGACTAGATAACAGCATTGGTTCAATTAAAGCGGGTAAATTGGCTGACTTAATTGTTGTTGATGGTGATGTTAGCCAAGATATTCGCCTAAGTGATAAAGTGAGCTACACCATGATAAATGGTCGCTTATATAATGCTGAAACCATGAATGAAGTAGGTAATTACGATAATAAGCGTGAAAAGTTCTACTTTGAAAAGTAGCACTAAGTAGTACTGCTATTATAAAGCCATTGGTATTATAGTTAGTCAATAAAAGCCGCAAGTATTAATGTACTCGCGGCTTTTTTAGTATTAACCTTTACTCAGTAAAATAGTTATCGGTATAACTGTGTAAGAATTAAGGAGTTAATATGGTTACGGTTAGTCAGTTATGGCAATACCCATTTAAATCAGGCAAGGGAGTATCATTACAAACAGCACGCTTTGATGAGGAAGGGTTATGTGGTGATCGCCGTCTAGTCGCGCTGGATAAAAATGGTTTGTTTATAACTGCGCGTAAATATCCGCAGCTGTTGCAATTATCTTGCACTCAAGTCAGCGATGGCTGGTTACTAAAACACCCACAAGTGAGTAACGACTGTTTTATTTCAGCTAATAGTATGAATTCAGCGACCATAGTTGCCGGAAAGTTATGGCGTGACGAATTACAAGCTATTGATGGCGGACACGAAGCGAGTGCATGGCTCAGTGCTGCTTTAGGTATAACCGTGACCATTGCGCTATGGCAAAAGCACGCACGGGTTTCTGGCAAGTATCAACTTGAAACCAACTTTTCTGACGCAGCGCCATTGCTTATTACCACTGAAGCGAGTTTATTAGCCGCATCAACATTTGCCAACATTGCACCAGACATGCGTCGTTTTCGACCTAATATAGTCCTTAGTGGTTGTGACGCTTTTGCAGAAGAGGGCTGGCAACAACTTAAAATAGGACAGGTAACTTTTACGTTACTAGATACCTGTGTTAGGTGTATTTTAACAACCCGTGATCCTGAAACCGGCACTGCACATCCTGACAAACAACCACTACGTGCATTAAAGCAATATCACACGAATGAACAAAAGCAGCCAATTTTTGGCGTAAACGCTAAGCTTTTAATGCCGATAATAAGTAATGCAGAAATAACTATTGGCGATGAAGTTACACTAGATTAAAGCGCTTACTTTGCGGATAAGCTGATGAACTCGCGACAATAGCCCTCTATTTGAGCGATTTTTGTTGTTGAAATAAACAATTGAATTTAATTTTAATTTTTCTTCATTTATCCCTTTACAAGTTAGCTTTAAGTATTTAATATTCGCCTCGTCTTCAGGCAAGCATTGTTTAACAACGTTAACTGATTACAACTCGGTGAGATGGCTGAGTGGTCGAAAGCACCGGTCTTGAAAACCGGCATGGGTTTGTAGCCCATCTAGGGTTCAAATCCCTATCTCACCGCCACATAATGATAAGCCGCTATATTAATTTATAGCGGCTTTTTCTTATTGGAGCTTATCTAAAAATTAGACTTTACTTAGGACAGCTTGAATTTTAAAGGAAACGACCGTTGATTAAGAATATACATTCACTTAAATTAAAATGCGTATCTCTGACAGTAGCCTTAGCTCTGTTACCCTTTACAGTACAAGCTAACGATATTAGCTCTAATAACGCCTCTGAAATAAAGCTTACCCCAGCAGTAACAGCCGATAATATTGACCATATTTATCGTGAAAGACCAACCAATAGTGTTTGGGAACATTTAACTCCAGCCGAAAATTATTATGACTCGCCATTTCAAGTCGCTTTATTTTCCCCTAAAAGCGGTGAAGATGGTGAGCGTTTATGGTCACAAACCAGTTCCATTTTTGCCTACGGCTTTGGTGTTATTGGTTTAATTGCTTTATTACCCGAAGATATTTCTAACTGGGATAAAGAAGAAGGCATTTTTAACAAGTGGTCAGATAATGTTAAAGACGGCCCCGTATGGGACCGAGACACCGGTATGCTCAACTTTGTTGGCCACCCTTACTTTGGCGGTGTCTATTATCAAGTAGCGCGTAAATCGGGTTATCGACAATGGGATGCTTTTGTTTACTCAACCTTAATGTCGACTTTTTATTGGGAGTATGGCATTGAAGCATTTGCTGAAACTCCTTCGATACAAGATTTAGTCATTACACCAGTATTAGGCTGGGCTTATGGTGAGTGGGCTTATAATACCGAAATGGATATTAGGGAGCAGGGTGGAAGTGTTTGGGGCTCCGACTTTCTAGGTAGCACCGCATTGTTTTTTCTTGATCCCGTTGATTACATGAGTGCTGGTATCAATAATATTTTTGGTAAAGAAATCATTAAAGCGGGTACCGGTTATTTAAGCTTTAATGACGTACCGCTTGGCGATAATGGCCATAGTGAAAACCAAGTAAAGTTCAATATATCGCTTCAACTCGGCGATGGTGGCAGCTACAGCGGCAATAAAGCAAAACATGTAAAACGTACTAAAGACCCAATTCATACTGGAATTATAGGTATTACTTATGGTGTTGGTGCGGTTGACTTTGATGAGCAATGGCAAGCTGACAACGATAAAACCACTGAATACAGCTTAGGTCTATACTTTACCCGCGAATTCTCTAGCCGTGTTACTTACTCAAAAGCAAAAGTTGATAATTTAGCGCTTAATCGCGAAATAAATTATGAAAACTATAGCCTAGATAGCCAGTACTACTTCAACAGCGAACATGATTTTAGACCTTATGTTACTGCAGGTTTCGGTGAAACAATGTGGCAAAAAGAGCAAGAAAGTACAGTATTTCAAGTAAATGCTGGTGTTGGCGCTCATTACAAACTCAATAAAAACTTCGCATTACAGCTTGATTATCGCTACTTTCACAGTACTAGTGCAAAAACCTCTGATCAAAATGTTAGTGCTCGAATCGTCTATTTTTTAGGTCAAGGTGAGCGTTAATCCTGGCTTTAATAAACACCATTAAGCTCCTTATTAATTAAGTCTTCAGCGCTTGTAGTGTTCCGCAATATAGTTGGAAGAATTGCTAGAATTGAATATTTGACATAGTCTTATAATACACCTTATTTTGTCATTTGAGGTTATTATGAACTACTCAAAAATTTTTTATAGCGTACTTCTGCCTTGTTTGTTTGCCTGTCAAACACCTCCTTATCAGCTTGAAAAGCAATCATCCAATCCGCAAATATTATTCCTTGATAGTGCTTTTGAGCCATCAAATGAAAATATGATTTCCATAGAGAGCGAAGTAGATATTTTTTTATTAGACGATGAGATGAAAGCTGTCGTTGATAACAAATTGCGTAATCGCCATAGCTATCAACATAAAGCACGGATATTACTTGACCATCTTTTTAGTGTTGAAAATTTATCTTTACAGTATGAGGGTAATGCGAATATTGTTGCTCGCGAAGCGTTTCATAGTAAAACGGCTAACTGTATGTCGTTAACAATCATGGCTTACGCATTAGCAAAAGAAGCTGGGATGCATGTTCAATTTCAACAAGTTAATGTGCCAGAATACTGGCAGCGCGATAATAGTTATAGTTTTCTTACGGGTCATGTGAACTTACGTATTACGAATAAACCTAACTCTGAAAGTGTTTATACTTGGGGTGATAACGGTATTCAAATAGACTTTGATCCTTATATTGCCAAACAACGATTTTCAATTAAAAAAATCAGTAAAAAAACAGTTGTTGCGATGTTTTATAATAACAAAGGTAGCGATGCTCTTATCAGAAAAAACTATGATTTAGCTTATCAATATTTTAAAGCAGCAATTAAACAAGACCCTAATTTTAGCCCTGCTTGGGGAAACTTAGGGATATTATATCGCTTAAATAACCATTACCAAGTTGCAGAAAAGACCTACCGTTATGCACTTACTATTAATGATAAAAATTTAACGGTATTAAATAATTTGGCACTATTGATGGAAATCCAAGGAAGAGTAACTGAATCTCAACCAATTAGAAATTATCTACAACAACTTAGACAATCAAACCCTTACTACCATGCACTTTTAGCTGACGAAGCTTTTGATGCTGGAGATTTTATAACAGCTGAAAAACTTTATAAGTCAGCAATTGATTTATACCCACAAGGTTATGAATTTTATCATGGCTTAGCGAAAGCTTATTATAAACAAGGAAAAGTAAACTTATCTAAGCGAGCAATGCGAAAGGCGATCAGTTACAACTATGACAAAACAATCCAAAGACTATATGTTGCTAAGTTGCATTTTTTAAATGATATAGAGTGACTTTTAACTGCCTAAGCGATAAATTAGCACTATAAATAACTCTTTAATAAAGAAGCCAATAAATGAGAAATACCTATATAGCTCGACAAGCTATTTTAAATCAAAAATTAGACACCATAGGTTATGAGCTTTTATTTAGAGACAGTCCAGATAATAAATTTCCTGAAATAGAGCAGGATATTGCTAGTTCAAAATTGATTATTCAAAATCATATTCATGGTGATATTCAAACCTTAAGTATGGGAAAGCTTGCATTTATTAACTTTACCGAAAACTGTTTAGTACGAAAGTATCCATTATTATTTGACAAAAATAGCATTGTTATAGAGCTTGTAGGTCATGAAAAGCCAACTAAAGGCTTGTTAAAAATAATTATGTTTTATCGAGAGCATGGTTACAGTATTGCATTAACCGAATATGATTTGGCACCGCATTGGGAAGTACTATTTCCCTATATCGACATTATTAAAATCAATATTGAAAAAATTAACACTAAACGATTACCATCAGTTGTTGATAAAATGAAGCAACATGATATTAAAATATCAGCGGAACGTGTCGAAACCAAATTACAAAAGCAAACCTTAGCTGAGGTTGGTTTTGATTATTTTCAAGGTTACTTTTATCATCAACCTGAAATCATTGAAGGGAGAACATTAACCTCAATTAAAGCGCAAATGCTAGCTTTGCTTAACGAAAGCTTTTCTCATCCGTTAAACTTTACCGCTATATCAGAAATTGTTGGTCATGATGTTAATTTATCTATTGCATTGTTAAAAATGGTCAATAATGTCGCTACGGGTACAAAAATTGAAATAACCTCATTAAAACAAGCCGCATCATATTTAGGTGAAGATAAGTTACGACAATTTGTTTCTATTTTAGCTTTATCAAACTTAACTTCTGATTGCTCTGATGAAATTTGTCGCCAGGCCTTAATTACGGGTAAAGTCATGGCGGCTCTGAGTAACAAAGCAACGTTTACAACAATTAGCGATTATGCATTTATGACTGGCTTATTAAGCTCACTTGAAGTGATGCTATCAATGCCAATGGCTGAAATATTAAAATCGATGCCTGTGGCAAAACCAATAAAGTTAGCCTTAATATCTCGAGAAGGATTGCTTGGTGAATTGTTATCTTTAACAGTTTTTTATGTTTCAGGAAAAGATAACGATGACAATACCAGCAGTAATATGGCGAACTTAATGACTCAGCACGCTTTAACACAACAAGATCTACAGCAAGAGTTTTTATTAGCAAGTCAGTGGTGTAAAGCGTTAAATATTTAAGTTATTGCTTAAACTTTTAGTGGCAGAATTTCTTCAGCTCAAAAAATAAAATTTAAGCAGGGCGCTTCACTATAGATTTTTGAAGTACTCTTTTTACTTTTTTAGCTTTAGCTAAGGCTTATCTATTTAATTACAGATATAACAAGTTTGATACTGAGCGATTAAACTTTTAACCTTGTCGTTAATTGCAAATTTGGAAGTCCAGTTAAGTGAAAAATATAGGTGATGATAAAACACCTTAAAACCTAAAGTAAAAAAACGATAATTCACTCACTTAAAATAATAGCCAATTGAATAAAGTGCACAAACAAAACCTTGTGTGCGTAAAAACAAGAATCCTGCAGAGATATAAAAGGTAAATGAGAATAACGATAATAACAACATAAGCTAAAATGGCTGCTGATTACTTTACTTATTATTATAGTCTTTTAAAATAGTGATTTTAATAAGTAATAAATATCGTTATTTATCAATATATTGCTAAGTTACTTTGATGTGTTTAATGTTATTCCAGTAATTGGCCTATTAACTTATACATTACTGCTTATAAGTAGCTACTTATAATTTAGGCACTTAGCAGGATAAGTACTTTTATTTATGCGCTTTATCGTTTTTATTGGATAATTATTATACTTTTTTGGTAACGCTACGTGGCTAAAATAGTTTTTTGTGACTCCTACTGCGTTATTTTTTACGTAGCGTCACCTTAAAATCACTCCATTTTAATCTGACACTTTTTTTACGTTATTTCAAATGGTGTTTAGAATTACGCGCTAGTGTTTTCTTTATGGCAACTTTACTTTTACATTAGCTCTATGCTTGAGCGTTGTTCATTAAAGTATGTTGATGTTACTTGAATATTGTAATTACCGCTAAGCAACTCGTTATTAAACTCGGATGTGTTTTCTTGACTGGCAATAATATGTGCTTGGTATTTTGCTCGTGTTAAACCAACATAAAGTAAACGACGTTCTTCTGAGTTAGGAAAATCGTCAGCGCTTGGTAATAAAGCTTCAACAAGTACATCATTTTTATTCTTTGCGGGAAAACCGAAATCACTATTATCAAAACTTAATAAAATAACATAATCTGCTTCAAGTCCTTTAGCACTATGATAAGTCCAAAAAAATATTTGGCTTTCTAAAAAGCTATGACTGTTTGAACTTTGCTGTTTAAATTTTTCACGTAAACTCGTTAATTGAAATCGATAACGAGCAATTACCGCAATACTTGCTTGTGGTGATCTCTTCAAAATATTTTTAATTAAGTTAAGCGCTTTATCGTAATAGCTTTTTTTATTGTGATGCTCAATATAATCATCGTGTAGAAAAACTTGTGGCTGACTGACTTGTTCATGAGTAACTATATGCTTTTTATATTGCTCAGGGTTTTTCATGACAAACTGCCCAGCGACTTCTGCAATACTATTATTATAACGAAACGTTTTTTGTAATTTTGACAATGAATATCTGCCCACTAATTTTTCAAATTGAGTTGTTAGTGTTAAGTCTCCACCAGAAAAACGATAGATAGATTGCCAATCATCACCAACGGCCGTTAATTTTACTTGGTTTCCTTGTGTTATTAACGCATCCAATAGTTGATATCGCGCATTAGAAATATCTTGAAATTCATCCACTAATATATGAGACCACTGCGGCATTAACATTTTTTGAGTGACGACATCATAGGCATTATTGATCATGTCATCAAAATCAATAGCCTTTTGTTGGTGTAACTCTTCGCTATAAGCTTTTGTTATTTTTACTAATATATCAGTATGGATCTCACTGTTTATAATATTAGCATGAACAAAACGTGTCTTTATTTCACGAGGTGAAAGTCTTTCAGTACGCTGTGCTTGTAAGCACGGTTGGTAGCGATCAACAGCCAGTTTCATTAAACCGCAATCAGTAAAGTGCTTAATAAGCGTATTTTTGTAACGACTATTTTGTTGATATTGATTAACTAGCTCATCCGTATTTTTTAAGTGAGGAATAATTATTTTAAGTTGCTGTTCAATATTTTTTTGATCGAAACCTTTATTTTGATTAAAGCGGTTTATCATTTTCTTATTCGGATAATCTAAGACTATGATGCGCCCTAACCCTTTATTATTGTCAAATGCTACCTTGATATTTTCTGAGGTTAAATGAAAAGAGCCATGTTGTTGTAGTAACTCATATTTGAAATCAATTTCATTAATAAACAAAAGGTTAGAAATTAAAAACTCCTGGTACGTTCTCATTTTATCCCCGGACAAGGTAAGATAAATAGACGCTGATGAAGTATTGTCAGGTACATATAATGTGCTAAGTAACTGATAAAAAAGCTTTATGTTCTGATTTATTGCTTGGTTAAACCAAAGCGTCAACCAGCTTGTCTGTTTATTTGCATCATCGGCAAAAATCGATAGCGCAGTTGGTAAATTACACTGGGTTAAAATAAAACGCGCTAAACCATGAAAAGTCATAATGTGAGGCGTTAGCGGTGAGTTATTATTAGCGAGCTTATGAGTATTTTTATTAAAACGTGCCGTTAGTTCACTTGCCGCCGCTTTGTTATAAGCCAAAATTAAAATTTTGTCAGCTGAGGTTGTTTTTCTGTCAATTAAGTCGAGCGCTTTTGCTACCATAACCGAGGTTTTTCCAGTGCCTGCAGCGGCTAAAATTAAATTTTTATCGTTATCTCGTATTACAGCTAATCGTTGCTCGATGGTTAATGGGTTTGATTCGATTACATCATAAAATTGTTTTCGAGCTTGTAATGTCGCTTGCTCATAATTATGACGCAATGCAGCAGATAATTTTTCTATCGTGTTGAAGTTTAATAGTTTTTTAAATACATCAATACTTTCACTATAAATGTTTTTATGCCAAACATCTTGATTATTACGATAATTATTGAGTAATGGCAGTAATTGCTCAGCAAGTATATTAAGCGATGAGTCTCGTAAAAACTCATCAAAAGCAAGCTTTTTTAATGTTATTTGGATGGCTTTTAGTTTAGCTAATATAATAGGCTGTATATTTTTTGCTAGTGCTTCACTAAAGGCTTTGGCTTGAGTCGATTTTAAAAAGCGTATTTGCGTATTGTTATAATCGCCTAAATAAATAGTACTATGTAAATAGCTTTGTTGAATTTGTGGAAAGCCAACAAAGGTTGAAAAATGATAGGATTTACTTGCGCCTAACTTAAAGTACGCAACAACAGCATTATCATTCAATTGTGCATACTTTAAATAAGTAAAAAAATTACCAATACTTGATGGGTAAGCCGTTATTACAGACATTGAAATAGAAAAGCCTTGGGGGAAAGAAAAAAGGATGGCTTAACCACCCTACTTTTACCGGTTTATTCCCATCATAAGATTATAAATAAAAATTTATGATGGGTTTTAGATAACGTTTTAAATGAATTATTATTGATTGTATGCTTGAGATATTGCCTCATCGACAAGTTTTACTAACGGCTCATAACCAAAGTTAATCAATGGCTTACCATTAACAAAGAACTGTGGCGTTGCTCTTACTTTTAACATTTTACCATCGTTAATATCCTTAGCTATCGCCTCACTTACTTGCTCGCTTTGTTGGTCAAGTGTTAGTTGAGTAGCGTCTAACTTCAATCGTTGCAAAGCGATTAACGCTAGCTCTGGCTGAGCAACATGATGTTGCACCCAATTATTCTGGTTTTTATATAATAATTCAACAGCTGGCCAAAACTTGCCTTGTAAATGTGCGGCTTCAAGTATTTTAACCACTTGATCTGAGCCTTGGTGTAATGGCGCATAACGCTTTACTAGCTTAATTTTACCAGGGTTATTTTTCATGATGCGATTTACTAAAGGGTAAAACTGGCGGCATGTTTCACAAGCGGGATCAAAAAACTCAACAATAGTGACTTTGGCATCAGCACTGCCTTTAAAAGGTGCATTATCACGCGTTAGCCATTGTGCGTTTTGTGTTGTTTGCGCTTGTATTTTACTTTGCTCATTATTAAATATACTTACCGCGACAATAAAAGCAGTACAAAGAATAATGATAGCGCTAATAAAAAGTGTTTTTTTATTCATGGTTGTTTCTCGATGATTGAAGGTAAGCAATAAACAATAATAAGCCGATTAGCGTAAACGTTAATAAAGACATCAGTGGAATATTTAAAAAACCCAATAAATTAATATGTGTTTCTGAGCAAGGTATTCCTTGTACGCAAGGTTGTGCTGATTTAGGGATAATACCAGCAACTAGCAGCACATGATATAAAGCGACAAGCCAACCAAAAGTAACTAAGCCACTAATATAACGAATAATTTTTACATCATAAGGGAATAATGCCAGTGGCATTACAATCACTAATGGGTAAAGTGCAATACGCTGATACCAACATAATACACAAACAGGTAGCTTAACTATTTCGCTTAAAAATAAGCTGATGAGTGTGGCTGCTGTGGCAATAATCCATACAGAAAACAGCAAATACCAGGCAGTAGCGGCTTGTTTATTTTGTGCTATGTTGTTCATGTTTTCTCAGTGTTTTTTTACAGTGATTTTTCCAAAATATAGCGGCATATGTACTCGCATAATTTTAATATACCTTCTTGATTGATAAAGGCATATTAATTATTTGAACGCTATATTAACATAACTTATTTATGCTGATGTAGCATTTACTGAATTAACTCCTGTTTGAACTAGCACGGGCATATATTAATGATTTCTGTTAACCTATATTTAAAAGTAAGCGGTATAATTCAATAGCTTTTGGCGTTAAACAGCTTGCTTGACCTACTAAAACTTAAGAATATTAACAGCCATGACCTTTACCTCATTATCAAATAAAACAGCCTCTGACATTTACTTGTTATCTCTGCAATCAAAACAAAGTCGGGTCACTATGGCATCTTTATTAAACGTGGTTGCTTATAAGTTTGATAAGAAGAAGAACCATCAATCTGTTGATTGGTCAAAACTTCACTATGAAAAAATTCTGATGTTGCTATCTGACTTGTCAGATGAAGGTAAGTCCCCTGCTACGATTAATGTTTACCTATCAGCCCTTAAAGGCGTTGCTAAAGAAGCTTGGCGTAAAAAGCAACTTGATGTTGAAAGCTATCAGCATATTAAAGAAATTAGACGTATTAAAGGCTCTCGAAGTATTAAAGGTCGCGCTCTTGAGCTTGATGAATTAAATACGTTAATTGATTATTGCATGTCACAAGAAGGCGTTATTGCGATGCGTGATGCTGCCGTTATTGCTTTAGTATATGGCGCAGGTTTGCGACGACATGAGGCTGCTGGTCTAATGTTGTCAGACTTAGATGTTGATCAAGGCACTATTAAAGTACTCGGTAAAGGTAACAAAGAACGAGTTAATGCCTTACATAACCGTAATTTAGATATTATTCATACTTGGTTAGATGAGCGAGGTTTAGAGCCTGGGCCATTATTTTTACGAGCCCGAAAAGGTAATCGTTTAGTCAATGAGCCTATTTCTGGGCAGACTATTTACGATATTATTATTCGTCGTTATAAAGAAGCTGGACTAAAACGGTTAACTCCCCATGATTTGCGTAGAACCTTTGCCACTAAGCTATTAGAGAATGGTGAAGATGTTTTTCTGGTACAAGATTTGATGGGACATTCGTCGGTGGAAACAACAAAAAATTATGATAGACGTGATGAAAAAGCGAAAACAAAGGCAGCAAAAGCGCTACCTTTTTAAGTGATTTGATCAGTTAATCTAGCTTAGGTTAGTTAACCGAGGTGTTAATTGGCTTAATTTTTAATGCCAGTGCAGGGTCTATTTTTACGTCGAACCAATTGATTCGCCAATCTAAATGAGGTCCTGTGGTGCGTCCGCTGTTACCGACGGCAGCAACAACTTGCCCTTGTTCAACCGTATCCCCTTGTTTTACATAAGACTTACTTAAATGTAAAAATGTTGAGCTGATGCCATGACCATGTTCAATAATCATAGTACCACCCGAGTAAAACATATCGGGCACCCAAAGTAGTACTTTACCAGCCGCAGGTGCTTTTACCGGATCGCCAATTTTACCAGCATAATCTAAACCAAAGTGTGGTCTTTTCTTCACGCCGTTAAAAACGCGTTGACTGCCATACACGCCAGTTATGGTGCCATCAATTGGCGCAATAAAACCACCGGCAAAGCTAGTTAAATCGGTACTAATAGTACGCGCTGCTTTTACTTGCTTACTATCTTTGGCTGAGCGCTTTACCGCTTCAGGGTTCGGCTTCATAATACTTTTTTTAATACCTTCAATACGCTGAATGTTATATTCGCGTTTTTTCGGCGTAAGTATTTTTTCTACCCGATCACCATTAACATTACTAATAGCTAAGGTATAACTATCAACATCATCACGAGAAAAACCAAAGGTATAATCTCCATCTGCTGATAGAGGCAATTTCTTATCGTTTAAAGTGACGGTATTACCAACCGATGTTTTACCTACAAGTAAGCCACCTTGCTCAACAACACCTGCGAGCTTAATACTCGGCTTATTATTATCTAATGCAAAAGCACTCGTACTGATAGCTAATGTACTAATACTAAACGTTGCAATATAAGCAGAAAAAGCGATGTTTTTAGCGACTTTTGTTAAACCGTTAAATTTAGCCATTAACAATTGCTCCTTTTGCTACCCCTTCATAAGCAATTACCTTAACTGCTTTATTAGCTAATTCAGGCATTGCTTTTAATTGCCTAACAATAAAGTCAGCAAGTAGCTCGACCGTTGAATCACAATCAACCACATCTAAAATATTACTTGGTACGGCAATATCAAAACGACCTTGCGGCGCATAATAACTAAAGTATTGGTGATCGGGTGTTAAATCATTTTTTGCCTGAGTAGATAACTGAATATCAGCAGCATCAATACGATCAGCCTCACTAGCAATATAGATATCTTGCCAGCGTTGACACCATAGCTTTTCAAGCGCGGTGTCTTTAATACCATCAACAAAAATTTGTATTTTTGAGCGATGACCATGAGCAATACGCTGACAATTACCATCATGAAGCTTTAAACCATGAGTGTAATGGTAATAGTCATTATGCATTACCTCTGGTCGCAACGTTAAAGTTAAGCCTTCAACATTGGTTGGTAATTGCGCTTTAATAATGGCAGTTAAATGGCGAGTTACATCAGTAATATTAATGGTTAAACTATCAACTGGCGCAAATGCACACTGAGGTGATTGCAAATGATAACTACCAACAGCACTGGTAAAGTCAATCACTTGATGGTTCTCATTATGTGGTGACTCAGCCAATATTACTGATTTTTCTTGCATCGGTAATAAAAGTTTATGATCTACGGCATCATCAATAATGGCTTTTATTTGCTTTTTAACAACGGCAAAATCAAGCACCATGCTCATTTCATTAAGTGAGCCGTCAAGTAATACATCAACTATCCAACTTTCACCTACAATACCGCGCTCTACACACAAATATGAAAAATCAATAACGGTAAGATCATCTACAAATAATTGCATTTTTTTCCTTAATTTACGTTTGGCTCTCTACTTAAATATTTTTGCACAAACAGTGGTTAACGATAACGTTAAGTCTATTTTAATTGTTATCGCAAACGTCACTTAACTATTTACTCGACCAAAGTTAGTCTTGTACTTGCCATAATATTTCTTCGTTAGCACGCACAGGGACAACAACATCACTACCAAAGCTCATAGTTTCAGGCACTGACCATGACTTTTTAACGAGGGTTATTTTATCGTTATTTACAGGTAATTGATAAAAGTTTGGTCCATTTAAGCTGGCAAATGCTTCTAATTGATCGAGCGCGTTCTCTTGCTCAAATACTTCAGCATATAACTCAATTGCAGCGTGAGCAGAATAAACACCAGCACAGCCACAAGCTGACTCTTTAGCATGCTGAGCATGTGGCGCAGAATCTGTGCCTAAGAAAAATTTATTGCTACCACTGGTAGCCGCTTTAATTAAAGCGTGTTGATGAATGTTACGCTTTAAAATAGGTAAACAAAAATAATGTGGGCGAATACCGCCAACTAACATATCGTTACGGTTATAAAGTAAATGGTGCACCGTAATTGTTGCGGCAATATTGTCACCGGCACTTTCAACAAAATCGACAGCATTCTTTGTTGTAATGTGCTCTAACACGATACGTAGTAATGGGTATTTTGCGACTAAAGGCTGTAAAATTGTATCAATAAAAACTTGCTCACGATCGAAAATATCAATTTCACAGCTGGTTACTTCGCCATGAATAAGTAATGGCATTCCTACCGATTGCATCGCCGCAAAAACATCGGCTAACTTAGCAACATCAGTTACCCCTGATGATGAGTTAGTTGTAGCACCTGCTGGATATAATTTAGCAGCAAAAACTAAACCTGACTCTTTTGCTTCAATAATATCTTGAGCACTGGTTTGGTCGGTTAAATAAAGTACCATTAGCGGCTTAAAATGGGCGCTAGGGTTTTGTGCCATAATGCGTTTATAATAAGCGGTTGCTGCTTTCACTTCAGTTACTGGAGGCACTAAATTAGGCATAACGATAGCACGTCCAAAGTAACGGCTAATATCGGTAACGGTGTTATTTAGTACTTCGCCATCACGTAAATGTACATGCCAATCATCAGGACGTGTAATAGTTAAAGTTGTTGTACTTGTCATTTTTTGCTCCACTTATCTGTATTCAATTCTTTGGCAGTAAATGAGTGCAAAGCCAAAGAATGTATTTTGTAATGAATGTTTAACGAATATTTTTTACTACTTCAAGGGTATATAATAGTTTAACGCACCACTTCACCGACATTGTTAATAATTTACTTACCCGTTAACGAGAAATAATAATCAATTGATTTTAAAGGTAATAAAAAGTAACGCATAACCTATTGGTAATGTAAAAGCGGTACTATGCACAATAAATGTGCTTAAAAGTCTTCATTATTTTCAGGTGATTTATTACTTTCTAATAATGCCAGTAACTGCTCTTTTAAATTTGGCGGCACTTTATAAATGGTTAATGAGTCATTATGCGGATTATACACTACATCTTCGCCAAAGTGACTACGCTCAAAGCTCAAACTGATGCCATTACCATACCCTGAGTACTTAGTGATTTTATTGACCACAGCTTGCTCGTGCGGAAACGACTCTTCAATAGGATATGACTGCGCTTGACAGAATTGATAAAAGTCTTGTTCGCCATCTCCTGATTCAATCACTTTACCTAATTCTTGTATTGATACATCTTGCGAGCTCGCTTTTTGCTCTTTACAGTAGTTAAGTAAATCTTTACGGGTTTTTTGTTTTTCACCTGCGTCTAATTGATTAACCGCCACATAGTCTTCAACCGCTTGTACTAATGTTTGGGTTTGTTCTTTAGCATTTAAGCCTTCTTCACAACCTAAAAAATCTAAGAAAAAGTCTGAAACTTTACGCCCTGCACGACCTTTAATAAATGAAATATAACGATTACCCGTACTATTTTGTTGGTAGTCAAACAAATCAATACGTGCTGCTAATTGCAGTTTATTGGTATCTAAATGCTGCGCTGCTGAAATATTAAGTTCACCATCAACGCTGTAATGCTCTGAAATAGGAATAACGGCAACCAGTAAATAGCGCCCTCCCATATATTCATAATGACAAACCACTAAATAGCCTGTTTCGGCTAAATCGTATTTCTCAATTTCATTTTTTAAGACATTTGCCGCTTGCGTACTGAAAGTGTAAAAGTCTTGTTGCTCACCTAAGTAACTCTCCATTAAATCGACAAAACGTGCGGCATCACCTTCGCTCGGCATAGCGTTAAAGCTACCATAAGCTTTACTGCCCTTTGCATTATAAATGGCATGTAAACCGTCAACAAAATTACTAATTTTCTGATTATCTTGATTTAACTCACCGTCCCCATTATGCAAACTTTTAGGACCTAAGCGCAGTACCACTTCACCGGTTTCTTCTTTTTTAGTGAGAAAATGTAGTGCAATATTTGAAATAATTAAGCTCATAGTTATATTTTATCTTCAATTTTAGAAAGTATGTGTTGATGTCGACGCTAATGTTTATATTAAATTGTGCAGGCATTTGATAAACTAGGATAATTAAATTTATCATTAGCGAACTACTTATTATGCCTATTGTATCGAAATATTCGAATGAACGTGTAGAAAAAATTATCCAAGAGTTATTAGACGTGTTAGTAAACGAAGAAGCGACACCCGATTTAGCCCTTATGTGTTTAGGTAATACTATTACTAACGTGCTTGCTAACGTACCTGAAGCCAAAAGAGCTGCGGTTGTTGACAACTTTACTCGAGCATTAAAGCAATCTATTTAAACCTCGTTATTTAATAAGCTTTATTTTATAACGTTTAATTAGCGTACTTATTTCACTTACCTAACACAGAGAAAATACAGTTCAATGGTTTCTTTTGACACAAAAAGCTATAGCAAAAAACTATTACAATTAATCAGTTGGAGCCATTGGTTCACTTTTTTCAATATTATCGCCGCAATTGCCCTTTCTTCTTATTATGTTTTCAATGAAACGGCACCAACAACGATTTTAGGTTATTTGTATGTATTAACCACTTGGGTCAGTCATATCGCATTTTTAACCTTTATGAGCTTTGTGTTAATACTGTTTCCGCTTATATTAATTTTTCCTCATACACGCTTTATACGAACAAGCGGCTCCATTATATTTACCATTGGTTTATTGCTGCTAATACTTGATGCCTTTATTTATAGCCGCTTAGGTTATCATTTGAATGCCTCATCAAGTGAACAAATTATTGGATTAATTAAAGATATAGCGCAACAAAGTGTTATGTTTTATGCCATTAGTGGTGCTCTCGCCATTATTATTTTAAGCTTTCAGTTCACGGCCAGTAATTATGCGTGGAAACACTTAAAACAATTACAGAAAACCACCTTTACACATTTTGTAATTTTTGGTTTTGTTGCCTCTTTCTTTTTTAGCCACTTAACCCATGTTTGGGCCGATGCTAATTTAGAATATGATATTTTACGTCAAGATACGGTATTACCCTTATCGTACCCAGCTACCGCTAAAACCTTATTAACCAAGTACGACTTATTTAATATTGATGATTATAACGAGCGAAAAAACAGCCCGTTATCGTTTACAAAAACAATACCTAATTACCCTACGTTAGCCTCAAGCCAATGCAGCGCGGTTGATACCCAGCATTCAGTTTTTCTTATTTTAACTGACGCGCAAATTTCAGCAGAACAAATTCAGCACTTTACTCAACGAGCAACGGCTAACACCTTGGAGCTAAGCCAAAATATAGATACCGGTTTAACTGAAGAGTCTTGGTTTAATTTGCTCTACTCCTTACCGAGTATTTATCAGCAAGATATTCTCAAACAAGGCGAGCAGCCGTTACTGTTTCAACAAATTGCGCAGCAAAAATTAGCAACTAGCTTAACAATTATCAATAAAGATACTCATGAAAGTACTCGAGATAGTGCTAATACCACCAATGAACCGTTATGGTTTAATGCCCTATTTACAGACATATCAAAATTAACGGATGTTTCAAGTTTATTATTTGCCAAAAAACTGAATAATAAACCCGCTGGTTTACACGTTTTTTACTTTAAAAATTCACCGAATAATAACCAGTACCAGTTTGAATTATTTATTGAAGCATTATTACTTGCGCAGAAGCAAAAAACTGATAAAGATACGGTATGGATCAGCGCTATTGGTAATGCTCGTGATGAAATGCGCTTAGCGACTAAGCCTGCTTTACTTATTCAACAAAGCTCTTTAAACACCTCAACACAACATAAAAAGCTTAGCCACAATACAAGTCTTATGGATTTACAACCAACCTTAATGAAAAATTGGTTAGGATGTGATTTACCCGTACCAGCATTTGCTAATGGCAGTGATTTAATAACGTTAAATAAAGATCGCATTATCGCCAATACTACTGCACAAGGTATTATTGTTTTTGATAAGGATAAGTCGGCATTTATAGATCAATTGGGTAATTTTCAAAGTTACTCTACGCAATTATCTGCACCAATTACGATTAATGCAGACTTTCCGTTAATGATTGATGGTGTACATTTTATTAAGCAATTTAGCGCGCAACAATAAAAACGAGCAATACGAATAAAAAGCAAACAAAAAGTAAGTTAAGATGATATTTTTCATTGCATTACCGATGTAAATCATTATGATACCT
Organism: Colwellia asteriadis; assembly: GCF_039523295.1. NCBI lineage: Bacteria > Pseudomonadati > Pseudomonadota > Gammaproteobacteria > Alteromonadales > Colwelliaceae > Colwellia > Colwellia asteriadis. The sequence continues at coordinate 39,924 of NZ_BAAAFA010000007.1, forward strand.
CTCACAAATGCAGCGACAGTTTTTCTCCCCAGCTTACTGTAGTATTTGTATTTCGGGGTATAGCGCAGCTTGGTAGCGCGTGCGTCTGGGGGACGTGAGGTCGCAAGTTCGAATCTTGCTACTCCGACCATATAAATCAATAGGTTACGTGATTTCACGTAACCTATTCGATACATAAAAATAAATTATATAGCATATTTAGCTTCCATAGAAATTAAAATACAGATAATCAATTAATTCGTTTTATAAATAGATTAAAAAGAATATGTTCAGGTTGTTTGTAAATAACAATGTTTGTATAGATTATTGTGTTAGTTAGTATACCCAACTTAGAAGCTGTTAATAAACCACTGACAGCATGACAGCTTATTAATCTTTAAATTTGTTAAAACTGATATTTAACAAAATGTTAGTTATGACACATAAGATCATTTAGGCACTATGTAGTCATCACTTGAAATCTATTTAGAAAAATCATTTATTGCCTCTCGCATTTCTTGGCTGATTTCTGACATTGATTTTTTAAATTTAAGGAATGCTTTCTCTTTTATGCTTTGAATATGCTCTAACTCAAAATCACTCTCACATACAAAACCAACCCCAACTATAGATACATATTTTTTGATGGATTCAAGATTCAAATAATAAATTCTATTTGTGCCATTCACCTCTATAACTTTTCCAAGGTACTCCCCTATATTAGTTTCACCATATGGATATGTACCAATCAAAGGGATACCCCCTTTTGTTTTATGGAATATATGTTTTCCCAATAATTCTAATTCTGGCTTGTCTTGCCATGTTAGGTAAATCATAACTCTCCTCAAAAAAATACACCCTGTTAAGGCATATCAAATAAAATATAAATACAACAAATATAGTCACCTAGGGTTAACCTTTGCTTTTTTTTACTCTCTTTGTAGCAAATATGTAGCAACGGTGAATATGATTAAAAAGTCAAAATAATGAACTATATCACACGAAAAAAATATAGTTCATTTCATGGCCGACTACGGTTTTTAGTAAAATAGACTTAATAGTGATTTATTCAAAAAGACACATACCCATTCCTGATATAGCTTCCAATCTCAACTTTAAAGCCGCTCATGCATTTTAAGAAACTTATTGCTTTACCTTATTGAATTTATTGTGTTTTTATAAATAATGCCAGTTGGATATTACTGAGAAGTCTCAGTAATATCCACTTCATTTAAAAGGATTAAATTTTTATGTAGTTAAATCATTGAAATTATGGGATATTAATGTCAATTAAATAAGAATATGGGACGGACATTACTGAGAAGTCTCTATAATAAGCTGTTATAACTCTATCAAATTTACGTGTATATTTATTTAGCAAGGAATGAAAATTGAATCCACATATAAAAAACGCATTATTAAATGGAAGATTAGTCCTGTTGTTCGGAGCTGGTGCTTCTATCGGCTGCATAAATAGTCTCCAAAAAGATCCGCCGCTAGGTTGGGATTTGGCTAAAATACTTGCAGAAGAAATAGGTGAAGAATTTTCGGATGAAGACCTATCAGATGTTTATGCTGCAGCTAAAGAAGTATTGGGTGAACAAGTTCATAGGGTTTTTGAAAAACATTATAAACACTGTCGTCCGTCAAATGAATTCAATGACCTACTGAAGTACCCATTTTTTCGAATCTATACACTAAATATAGATGATGCTTTTGAGAAAGCAGCACATCAAGTTTCAGGTCTAAAATTTAATGTAAAAAATAGAGACGACAATATTACTGAAGTCGATCAATTTTACCAAACTCTTGATTACATTAAATTGAATGGTGATGTAAATCATCCTTCAAAGGGGTTTATATTTTCTAGTCAAGAGTATGCAAAAGGCTCTTCATCTGAACCTCTTTGGTATAGTGAACTAGCTAAAGATTATCATAAATATACTTTTATATTTATAGGGACAAAACTTAAAGAATCACTATTCTTCCATCAAATAGAAAAATATAAAGCCAAAACAAAAAGTAACGACTTAAAGAGTTATATATTAATCCCTTCTCTCACAGGCATTCAAAAAAAGAGCCTTGAAACTTCCAATATTGAACATTTAGAAGGTAAGTTGAGTGACTTTACTGACTGGCTTGAAAATGAATTTGAAAAACCTCCAACTGGAATTGATATCGTTTCAAATACCCGACCGGAACTTAACCTAGAATCTCAAGAACAAACAAAACATTTATCTTTATTTTCAGGTGTAACTCCTGTGAATAGATCTTCTTTATCATTAATTGGTGATAACGTTAGCAAGTCAAAAATTAGAAACTTTTATAAAGGGTTTAAACCTACTTGGCTTGATGTGCTAGATAATGTCCCTGCAAACCTTTCAAATATTGAAAATTTTTATAAAGATACCCTCGCAAACAACCAAACATGTGAATTAGAGTTGCATGTGTTATTTGGAACTGCTGGTTGTGGTAAAACTACCGCCTTAAAGCAGCTTGCATTAAGAACCGCTGATCAAGGCATTCGAAATGTATACTTTATTGAAGAATACAAAGATAACTTTCAAGAGCTTATAGTAGAGTTAGATCATAGGCATAATGAACCTTATTATATTTTCATTGAAAGAATTGGTGATGTTGCACCACAAATCGCTGAAATAATAAAATCAGCTAAATCTACAAAAGCGATTTTTATCAGCTCCGAAAACCCCAAAATTTGGACAACAAGAGTAAAGGAACATTTAGGTGAGTATTTGACATCCTCACTAGATATATCTCATATAAGTTCAGATGATGCTGATTTAATATTAAATAAATTAGAAAAGTTCGGTAATTGGACTCGCTTATCGAAGATGTCCGCTAAAAATAGAAAAATCGAGTTAATTAGAAAATCTAAAAGGCAACTTCTAATTGGGTTAATAGAAGCAACTTCTGGTGAGGGTTATAATCAAATTATTCAAAAGGATTATAAAGCTATAACTTGTGAATCAGAAAAAGCATTATTACTTTTAGCGGGGTTAGCCACTACACAAAGAGTTCCTGCAAATGAAGCCACATTAACCAGAGCGTTAGCGTACTTAAACCTTAGCCCTAATGTTCATCAGTTAGCTTCACAAATGGATGGTATTGTTACTTATATTAATGGGAGTATTACCACACGGCACAGGGTATATATCGAGCGATTATTTAATCTTTATGTACCTCAAAAGGAACTATTAAAAATAATAGACTCCTATATACAAGCATTTTCTGTTTATCAATTTCCTATTGTAAAAAACATTTCTAGAAATGAAGCCTCGATTTATAAGCATCTAGTTAATGCTAAATCCTTAAAGCGTATTTTAAAGAATGATAAAGATAGTGTTCTTTCTATTTATGAAGAATATGAAAAAACTTTTGAGAATGAAGGTTTGTTCTTACTTCAATATGGTTTAGCTCTTAGATCTTTTGAGGAGAACCAACAAGCTTTTGAAAAGTTAAGAATTGCTCATGATGCTTTTCCTGACTCTCCACACATTGAGCATGCCCTTGCACAACAAAGAATTATTTTAGCTTGTAATGAGAGTGATGAAACTGTAGCAATGGCTCATTTTTCAGAAGCTGAAACTGTTTTAAATAGGTTGAACTCAGCAAATGTAAGTGCATTTGACAGATATCCGATAATTACTTTATCCGAAGGTCATGTCAAAGTAATGGAGAACTTAGGGTATGTCAAAGAGGCTAAAATCTTAGCTAAACAATACCATGATCGAATAAGTAAGAATAAAAACTTAGATTCTAATTATCGTTTAACTCAAACTGTTGCTAATCTTACAAAGTTTTACCTAACCGGAAAATGGCCTGATAAAGCACAATTAGATTTGGGGAATTAGAGTTATAAGTTGCTCAAACGGACAAAAACAGCTGGCTTTTACTCGTTTCTCGCTAATTTTAGCCAGCTATTTTATTGCCGCTTAGCAAGGCGTTATTTTCAGTGTTAGAATCCTTAATTACTCAGTACAGTTATTTACAGAACTCCAAGTAAAAGCATCTTTGCCACTCTGGCAGTCGACTAACTAAAGCCTCTTTTGAGATGAACTTGTGTAATTCATGTTTGCAGTTTTACGACTTAAATAGGCTAGTGCCTAATTTTGGACGAGTTTATGCTTTAGCCTTAAACGTTTATGCTTTTTCTATTTTCCATTGGTAGTGCCTTGTTACGATAGCTCTACCCATGAACCATAACCCTTTAACTTTGAGTATCAGCTCACCATCATAATAACTCTGCAAGCACTCGCCTGTTTGTTCGTTAACATTTAAATCAGAATATAATTGAATAGGTCTATCTTTTTTCTTGATATGTAATCCGCCCATTGCAAGCGTGTAACTTTGCCAATCGCTATTGTCTGCAGCAAAACGCGCTTGCTCTAGTAGCGAGTCTTTTTTATCTATAAATTTAGTACGTAATCGCCTTAGTTCACGCCAAATTGAAACACTCGCACCACCAATTTGTTTTTAGTCGTGGTGTTAATGACCTATATCAAGAATTAAACGAATTTAATTAATCGTTTTAATCACTTAGCCTTCTTACCAATGTCTTCTTAGGTATTAAGTTTATTAATGAGCAAATCAGCCCTAGTGTAAGTAGCGTTGCAATACTTGCACTATTACGTCTTTATTAATGGGTTTGCTAATATAATCATTCATTCCCGCTTCTAGACATTTTTCTTGATCGCCCAACATCGCATTAGCAGTCATTGCTGTAATTGGAATTTGTTGATATCGCTCGCCGGCATCACCTTGTCGTATAGCTCCAGTTGCTTGATAACCGTCCATTTCAGGCATTTGGCAGTCCATAAAAATAAAGGTAAATGGGGTATCTTGGCTTGACCCATTAAGTGTATTGATCGCATCAATACCATTGACAGCAATTTCACATTCAAGACCGATTTTTTGCAGCACACCTTTAGCGACCATTTGATTCACTCGGTTATCTTCTACCAGCAAGATCCGGGTATTATCAGGCCAATCATAAGCTAGTGCTAGATCGGTTGGCTTTTGGTGCTCGATAATCTCGTTCGTTTGTTGCTCATTATCTGGCTCAGCGGGTATTTTGTCTGTAAAAAATCGTTCAATGACACTATGTAAATCTTTAATGGTTACTGGTTTAGGGAAATAATAATCAACACCTAAGTCACTTAAGTGTTTAGGCGTAACCAATGCCGACATAGGCGTCATCAAAGCAACCTTAAAACTAGGGATAGATAAGTTAGCGCGCAGTTTGCTAATAACATTTTCACCGCTAACAGCAAACAAATCATAACTGATCAATATCAATTCAATGGGTTGTTTTTGCTCAACTTGCTTTTGACAAAGATCCATTACACTTTGTTCGTCATAAGCGGCTTGTGCTGGCATTTGCCACTGCTGTAATTGCTTGGTAATAATATCGGCATTATGTTTATTAGCATCAACAACTAACGTAGCTCGTTTTTGATAGTCAAACTGCGGTTGACTCCCCTGAGCTTGCTCTGGTTTATCAACGACTAAGACACAGGTAAAGGTTGAACCTTGATCAGCAACACTACTCAGCGTAATACTTCCCGACATTTTTTCACACAGTTTTTTTACAATGGCTAAACCTAAACCTGTACCACCAAACTGCCGAGTTGTTGAAGCGTCTACTTGGCTAAACGCTGAAAATAATAAATGATGTTTTTCCTGGGGAATGCCAATACCACTATCAGAAACCGTTATGGTTAACTTATACTTTGATGAGGTGTGTTCTTGTTGCAAGACTCGCAACATCACCTCGCCTTTGGCGGTAAACTTAATCGCATTACTGACTAAGTTAGTCAGTATTTGTCGAATACGGTAGGCATCGCCAATAATGAGACGTTGTTTAACGTCAACCATATCAAGGATAAGTTCTAAGCCTTTATCTTGCGCTGTTTGCGCCATTGAATCGGCAAAGCCACCAAGCAAGTCGATTAAATCAAATTCTCGCTGCTCTAAGTTTAACCGATTAGCATCAATTTTAGAAAAGTCGAGCACATCATTGATTAAGCTAAGTAATGATTCGGCACTGTCTTTGGCGATTTCAATTCGATGACTTTGCTCTTTCGTTAAGGTGGTACCTTTTAATAACGACAACATTCCAATAACACCATTCATTGGCGTACGAATTTCATGGCTCATACTAGCTAAAAACTCATTTTTAGCTTTCACAGCCAATTCAGCCATTTCTTTTGCTTGTAGTAAAGCTTGCTTATTTCTCTCTGAAGATAATTCTGAATTAAGCCAGTTTGAAAAGAGTTGAATAAACTCTAATTCACGCTCACTAAATGGCCGGCCCAAAGGCTCTGGCGATGAAAAATTTAATGTACCAAAACGTTTACCTTCAACAATTAACGGCACACCAATATAACTTTCTAGTCCGAAATTTTGATAACACGGATGAGTATTTATATGGCTATTACCCGCATGATGAAACGCTGTAGGTTGATCGGCTGATAATGTATGTACGCAATAGGTATTACCAAGTTCGAAGGTCATTCCTGTCTTCAATTCATCATTAGGAGACTGACAATAGACTACTTTATATTCTTTATCGGTAATTTCACTAACAATAGCCAAAGGGAGGTTAAAAATTTCACGGCCCAATGCCAATAACTTTGTCACTTTTTCGTCAATATTTAGTGCAACTGAAGAGGTTATTCGATGTAGTTGGTTAAGTGCAAATTCCGTTTGCTTAATGCCACTAATATCATTTTGAATAACAATAAAAGAAGCGATGCGCTTATTAAGCTCTTTTAATGGCACAATAGTTGTGTCTAGCCACAGTTGTCGACCACCTTTGATCTTATTGAGTGACTCTCCACGCCAATATTCTTGCTTAACACACACTCTGAAAATATCTTCGTAATCTTGTTGTCGATAAATGTCGCCACACACTAAAAATACGCTTTTACCAATAATTTCTTGCGGTTGATACTGATAAAAATCAGCAAAACGTTGATTAGCATAAGTAATATTCCCTTTCATATTAACGCGATAAACTATTGCATGTTTATTGATCGCAAACTTAAACTCTTCATTAAGATTTTTACTGATTAATAACTCTTGATAGTTACTGGCAATATGGCGCTGCATAGGTAAAAACACCAGCCGATAAATCAGCAGCAACAATACCAAGACACTAAACCATATTACTACTTGAGTATTTTGTAGGGCATCTTGATTGGCAGTAGCTTCTTGTTTCAATAGTTGGACAGCATGGTCAAGGTTGATCAGTAATTGCTCTACCAATTTATCGTCAAATTGTTTTTTTATGATTAAATAGGCCCGCTGTGGCTTGTTTTCTTTAGAGAGCCGCTGTGCCGCATCTACATACATTTTTACTTTTTTATCAAGGTTTTCTGGATTATCAAAATATAGCAGAGTCAGTTTTTCTGGTATTGTACTTTGATTTTTTTTGGCATAGTCAGCCAAAAACAACTGATTAGCGGCAAGTTTATCTGCGGCATAAACTAAAGTTTTTCGCACCTCGTTATTTTGTACGCCATCTTTAATCGCTTGATAGTGGCGTACAGCATTAAGCGCAATTTTTTGTGAGAGCATGCGTTGACTACCTGCAATATCAATAATCTGAGCGACTTTACGCTGTTGCTCAGATAAGGTAATTACGCCATAAAATGAGCCACTCACTAAGAGAGCGACTAAGGTAGTCGCAATCCATATTTGCTTTTTTACTTGTTGTTGTAATTGTTGCGTTTTTGCCATATCAGGTAAGTTAGATTAGCTCATTAAGCTATTATTTAAAGAGTATGATCAAACTTTAGCTTAGTATTAACTGCTTTGCAGTAAAAAGTATCTATATTATTGATAAAGCTAATAAAGCTCTTCGAGGTAAAACTGGACTGACTATATTGAAAACTTTACAAGGTTGAAAACGATTCGGGGCGAAAAATTTAGCTCAAACCTAAACTGACAAGGTACCTAATAACTAACTAAGTAAGTAACTGGGTAACTGCCAGCTTAGACCTGAACTTATATCATGTTCGCCTTAGAAACTGCGGTGCTCAAAACTAAATGCTGATTCAGTGATAAGCTCGCCACTGCCGTTTTGTGGCGTTGAATAAAACGTGACCTGTAAGGTATCATTTTTATTATTTAAGGTGACACTAGAAAAACCCCAAGTAAAACTTTTAGACCACAGTAGCTGATATTGTGGATAGCGCTTCGCTTGTTGCTCTGCAAATGGTGTATGTTTACCACGCATTTTTGATGCTGCACCACTGATAATAAGCGGTAAAGGTGAATTTTCTGTTTCGCTGTCATACAGTGAACAATCATCACTCAGTAGTTCCAAATCATGTTCATGACCCGCAATATAAGCATCGGCATACTGACAAAGGTTAGGTAAAATAAGCTTTCTTAATACATGCCCTTCATCATATTTAGTGCCTCCAATTGACCACAAAATATGATGACCATAAACAATTTTCCACTTTGCGGTTGAGCTTTTAAGCCCTTGCTCAAGCCACTTTAGTTGCGTTATATCTTCACCATTAAGCGGTAATTCGTGGGAGCTATGATGCTCTAGTTCAGCTTTACCTTCTTTTACAGCAAGCGCTATATTCTGTTCACTACCGTCAGGGTTTAATGGCACTTCATAAAAAGTTTGTCCTGACAGTAACATGTTGGTATCAAGTACAAAAAACTCAACATCATTACCAGGTTCACCTTGAGTATAACTGTAATACCCTTTGGCATCTAAATGAAAGTTAGCCTGCTCAGCCATCCACTGGGTTTGTAAAGCAACACCTTTGCGCGATGACTTCCAATCATGATTTCCTAAGGCTGAATAAATAACTAGCTCAGGGCTCTGTGATAATAACGGTTTAAGTGGCGCTAACAATAAATCATCCATGCGTTTTTGATCGTCTTTACCATCATTAGCATCAGCGCCATCAGGATAAATATTATCTCCCAACTGTATCGCAAAATCACATGCTTTACGTTGACATAAACTTGCCATAGCTTGACCTACCGCATAAGAGCCACCTTGCTCAATAGTACTATTGGTTTCTGGTATTATGTATAACGGTGGCGTTTCAAATTCCTCAATAGGTCTATGCTCCTCAAGCCATTCTTGGCGCTCATTATTTATGTACTGCTGTTTGCTAAGGCGTTTTTCAACGTCCTTTAATTTAGGGTAGTCGACATGATAGCCGCCATCACCAAAAGCAATAAAGGTGATGTTTTTAGGGTTATTACTAGTCGGCTCCTCTACACTACTTATTGTTTGCTCAGTACTACAAGCAAGCAAGTTAGTCGTTAATAAAACAGCGTAAAAGCTCATTAACTTGGGAAAGCGTGTCGTGTTAACGATATGGTATTTTGAAGTGTTCAACGTTGTAGTGCTCTGTTTTGATATATTGAATATAGATTTGGTCATAGTGAATATTGTTAAGTTTAAAAGTAAAAAATTAAAAGCACTGAATGGCTAGCTTAATGAGTATTGATTAAACTAGCCAACTGATTTTGGTGCTATGAAAGTGTCGTTACAACACTTATAACGAGGTGATTGTGAAACCTAGTTCAAATGAGCTACCGTATTCTTCATATTGATAATTGAAGTTTTGCTGACCATGGTAAAGATAGTACGGTTCATTGGTTAGGTTAACCGCATTGAAATACACTTGCATGTTTTGTGAAATATAGTATTTGGCACTAAAGTCTATTTGCATGTGTGTATCTTCATAAACAGCACTATCACCATCATCAAACTGATAGTTTTCGCTGGTGTAGTTAGCACTCAAACGTGTACTAAAATGATTGTTTTCAAAGCCAACAATAATATTGGCAATAGTATCGGCTTGATTAGGCAATTTATCATCAGCATCAATAAAGGTGCCATTTGCGCCTAACATAAGGCCAGATTGAAAGTTTTTATTCCATGCTAATTCAATGCCGGTTAATGAAGCGCTGCCACCATTAACATGTTGAATAACTTCATCAAATCCATCCCAATCGCCATTATCTTGTACTTCTTGTTGAATAATAAAATTATCAATGTCTTTATAAAATAATCCTGCTGATAAAACACCAATATGACCCGGGTAGTATTCAATTGAAAAGTCTACATTATTTGACTCATAAGGGTTTAACTCAGGGTTACCTACTTCTGCCTTACGTTCAGTTTCAATAACACCGTCATCTTGTGCTACTTCCGTTTCAATAATTTGATAAGCGGCTGAGTTGCCAAAAGAAGGACGCGCAATAGTTTGCGTTAGCGCAAAACGCGCAACAAGTTTGTCGCTGGCATCATAGCGAATGTTTAAGCTAGGTAAAATATGGTTGTAATCTTTGTCGACCAACCATGGGGTAATATTGACGGTATCATCGCCATTAACGTCATCAACGGTTAATTCAACTTTATTACCTTGGGTTTCAAACGTGGTGCCTTCATAACGAAGCCCTGTAACAATATGCCACTTTTCAATATCAAGAGTTATCATCGCATACGCTGACAATATATCTTCGCTACTTTGATAACTTTGCCCTGCTGTATCAATACTTGAGTCGAGCTCATTTTTTTCAAACTGACTAATATTGCTCATAACATAACTATGCACTGCCGATTGCGAAAGGCCTGGTCCAAAATCACCCAAGCCATAATCAGGGCTATTCGCGCCAAACGCTTGAGCAGTCACATCATTAAATCCACCATCGTAAACGGCAAGGTTAACACGGCTGAATTTATCTCTATTTTGGTATTTTGCTCCAAATTTAAATTCACCATTGTAATTATTAAAAACAAAGTCTTTTGATAAGTCTATGCGTACGCTAATTTCTTCATCTTCTGTCAGGTTATTTGCATACTCAACGCTATCAAGCTCGAAATTGCTCAGTTGATGAGCCGCTGCAGATTGTGTTAACTGTGGATAAGGGCCACTACTGATATAGCCTAGGGTTAAATCTTTAGCCGAAAATGAAGCATCTACTCGGTCTGGCTCACGCTCTGTTGATTTTGAATAACCCGCACTGTATTCGATTAACCAATCATTTAATTGATTTTCACCGCCAACCACAAAAGACAAAATATCTTGCTCTTCGTATCGATCTTTGGTGTCACGATCCATGTCTGCATCAACAAATTGTGCGCTTGAGTTAGTAACTGAGTTTAAGTCAACATTGCCTTTAGCAAATTTGTATTCATTTCGTTGACGGTATTCATCATCTGAAAATTGGCTGTAAAGTGTTCTCAAATAATATTTATCAGCCGATGAAGTGTGTAAATCAAAGTTTAGTGCTGCGCCAAGTCGCTCTCTTGTTATTTGATAATGACGCTGCTCAACTTCTTCTGCGCCAAATATCTCAACTTCATTACCGGTGTTAGCGTCATCAAGTTCATAGTTTGCCCAACCACCATCGGTTTCAGCATTATGTGAGCCAAAAGTGCGCTCAAACCAAGAAACAGCAGTAGCCACACCTAGTTGATAACCCGATGAAAGCGCAAAAGTATCGCTGAAGCTGCCTGATAATTTAGGGCTGTAATCTTCGGTTTGTTCGTTGTATGAGCCTTGCGCCGTGAAACTGTAACTTTTCCCTTCGCGATCAAATGCACTTAAGCTTTTTACTTCAATGGAGCCACCAACAGCACTGGCGTCCATATCGGGTGTAACCGTTTTACTGACTTCTAAACTTTGTATCAGTTCACTTGGGATAACATCCATCGCGACACTACGAACACCTGACTCGGGTGAAGGTACATTAACACCGTTAATAGATACGTTGTTTAAGTTAGGGTCTATACCGCGAATGCTAACAAAGCGCCCTTCACCTTGGTCACGTTTAATTAACATACCCGGTAAACGCTGAAGTGCTTCTGCTGCATTTTGATCAGGTAATTGTCCAATAGCGTCTGCACTGACAACCGATTTAAGGTTGCTCGCATTTTTCTGACGGTTTATTGCCCCTGCCTGCCCAGCTCTTTGTCCATAAACAATAACATTTTCCATGTTTGAGTTTGATGAACTAATCGCATAATTTTGCTGTGTTATTTTGCCATCAACAACGGTCACCTCTCTTTCAATGGTCGATGCTCCAATATATTCAATGCTCAGCGTGTAAACACCTTCTGGAATGTTATTAAAACGGAAGGTGCCATCACGATCACTAACGGCCGTAAGTTTCAACTCTTTCAGTTGAACTTTAGCGCCTTCAAAATAAACGGTATTATTTTCATCTGTAATACGCCCTTCTACCGACGATGGTGCACCAAAAACGCTAGGTGAAAGAAGAGCCGCCGAACAAGCTAAGGCAATAGCGGTTTTATGAAAGTTTTTTTTCGGTTGAACAGTAGGCATAGTGTGCTCTCAGTTTTATTTAGTAATGTGTATTTAGAGCGCTCGCTTTATTATCAGCAAACGTTCTCACTGCTTTATTGTTTGCAGCAACTTACAAAATAAAAGTGACAAATTTATGTCAGCATAATGTCAACCCAGTCTATTTTAATGATTTGCCACCTTTTAATGAGTCTGTAAATACATTTTGAGCTTTTATGACCTGAGAGTGTTTGCCCTAGATGCCGCTACGTTCAGCGAAAAACTAAATAGCTCTTAAAAAATTATTAATAATTACAGGTTAACAGTAAAAAAACTGTCACTTAGCTGAGCTAATATGACCCTTATCAGTAGTTAGCTTAACGATTAGGCTATCAAGCATTACCTGATAATCGCTTCTTACGTAATACGTTGTCATTTATTGATATTCACCCACTTTGCTAAAGTAATAGGTTTTATGAGTCATTATTTTTTTACATCCAATAAATATTTAGTTGCCATATTGTTATTCACCTTGGTAACTATTTGCTCAACCGCTATAACTATCGGTGAGTTTAAAGCTATTAACAGTATCGCTTGGGTCGATATTATCGGCGAAGGCGGCATGATGTTGATGATATTTACTTGGATCGTTTTTACTTTAATAAGTCGTCCTGCAGGTCGAGTGACTACGTGGCTTTTTACGGGGCTTTTACTAACCGAAATTTCAATGTTGCTCGACTTTCTTGATGAGTTTATTCACTACGCAGCCCATAACAGTTGGTTTACAACGGTTGAGTCATTTCCAGCAGCAATTGGTATGGTGCTGATGACTTTTGCTTTATACCAATTACACTTTGAACAACAAACTATTAACACACAGCTTAAAAGAACTGAACGCTACTACCGCGAGCATAGCTTAACTGATTTTGTTACTCAGCTTTATAGTGCTCAATATATGAAGCAGCAACTCAAGTATGAACTTAACCATGTTAAAGCACACCACTCGACCTTCAGTCTTATCATGTTAGATGTACGTAAATTTAATGATTTCAATCAAAGGTTTGGTTACGCACAAGGGGATTTTTTATTAGGTGAAATTGCGAAATTACTGCTGATGAACATTCGCGATGGTGACTTAGCCTGTCGTTATGCCAGTGATAGATTTATTGTTTTATTACCAAATACTACCGCAAATGTTGCTCGTGTTATTTCAGGACATATTGAACAAGCTGTTGCACATTTAGCTTATAAGTCAGGTGACTCCAGCACTGCTATTTACCCTAAAATATCAAGTTGTGTTAATCAGTACCAAGGACAACAAAGTTATCAAGAAATACTGGCTCAATTAAACCATAAAATGTCGGTGGTGAAGTATGAATCGACTGCTGCTCGATCTGATGTCACTTGCACTAATGTGCCAGTTACCAATTAAAAAGACCGTAAATGAAATCTTATTTTGAGCAAAACGATAAAGTATTATCGAGTCATCATATGCTGTTATCACTGGTTGATATTGCTAAACAACGTGGAGTTCTACCCGATGTTTTACTTAAAGGCAGCAAAATATTTTACAGCGATTTATTACGAGAGCCCCTAAAAATATCAAGCGAGCAACTACAGAAAGTAGTTCTCAACAGTATTAAACTACTGCCACAAGGAGATGTGGCTTTTTTATTGGGTCGACGGCTTTTCCCAAGTCATTTAGGTAATACGGGTAACGCCTTAATGAATTGCCGGCATTTAGCTGACATGGTGCGAGTGATTCAAACTCAGCAAACACCGCTATTTCCACTGCTGTTTATGACAATTAAACGTCACAAACAGCAGCACTTTTTCGCTTTTAATCAAAGCTTAACAACACTTGATACGCGTTATTATCATTTTCTCTGTGAAGTTTTAGCCAGTGCATTGGTTTGTGCGATAAAGTGGCGCTTAGGTTACCTGCCCAAATTATGCTTTATGTTTCCTTATGCTGAGCCCGATTATATTGAGCAGTACCAGGTCAACTTAGGAAGTGATATCTCCTTCTTAAATAGTGTCACTCAACAACCTTTGCAAATATCAATAAAGTCTGATGATTTATATCTGCGCTTTTGTGATCATAATCAAAGCTTAAAACGGCACTACTTAAACCTGAACTCATCGTTATTACCCTGTAATCAAAAGGCTCAAGCTGTTGGTTTAATTCAATACATTTTACATTTCATTGATAAAAACAACAGTGCCACACTTGAGCAAGTTGCCAGTTCGTTACTCATAAGTACTGCTACCTTAAAGCGTAAAATATCAGCACACCAAAGTAGTTACCAACAGATTATTGACCAATATAAACAACAACAAGCAATGTTTGATATTACTACCTTAGGCCTTAACAATGACAAAGTAGCAAACAAACTTAAGTTTTCAGACACCACAAACTTCAGGCGCTCTTTTAAACGTTGGACTGGTATGACACCCAACGAACTTAGACAATGTTATATCACCAATAAAGGGCTAGCAGACTAGGGCCCGTATAGTCACGGGCTTTGTTCGTTTCGCGTTATAAAAACAACCAAGTCAAATATACCAAATTATCACTTGCTAGTATTACAACAAATCATAATTCCACTGTATTCCTAAACTAACCACATTATTCACTTGTGACGGCTCATTACTTTCATCGCGCATCCATTCGGTACGTAAGACGAAGTTCGGGTGAAATGCATAGCGCCAGCTAGCACTAATTCTATTAGGCTCAAAGCCACTATTATCTAAACCAGCTTGTGTTATAAATGTTGGGGTTGTTTGGGTAAACTTATTTTGTGTACTTAATATCTCATATTGTAAATGAATACTATGTTGCTCTCTTTCAATAAATGTTGTTAAACGGTATGAGTTTTGCGGTGCTTCAATATAAGCACTTTGGGTGGTACTGGCTATTTGGCCATCAACTTGCGCTTGCATCCATTCAAACTCTCCATGCACTCGCCACTGTTGATATTGCCAACTGGCATCAAAATATACACCGGTATTGAGTGTATCGCCTGAAAAGTAATACTCAGCAGTTACGTCTTGGCTTACACCATGGTTATGACCTTGGCTGTAACGTAAGTCAGCTCTTTTTTCAGCTTCACTATACATTACCCAAAACTTAGCTGAAGAATGAAAGTTATCATATTGAAAATTGAAATGACTGAATGCGGAAATACTTCCTTCGCCTGAGGTTGCTGGAAAGTTATCACCATTAAAGACTTCAAAGCCTATTTTATAGTCTGAATTACCCCCTAAATAGCGCGGGTTAATTTTACCAGTCACTGCCGCTCTCACACCAATATCATTAAAGTGACGACCAAATAAAATATCCGCTGACAAAGGTGCCTGACTAAAAGTGTCTGCTGATGCGTGATAATTTAAAGTATCTGTAACATCGGTTGTCATTTTACCCGCTTCAAGCTGCAATCGTTGCTGAGCGATATACATTTCAGTACCAAACCAAAGGTTCTCTAGCTCAACACTATTATCTCCCCCATGGCTATGCCCGCTTAATTTAGCCGCAACATAATATTGATGATTTACATTCAAATACCCTTGTAGCTGTACATCATCTAAACTGACGCCTTTTTCGGTAGGAATAGACTCGCCACCAATTAAAAAACCATTGGGTTGCCATATTTCACCATTTTCTACTATTTGATTATTACGGTAAGTAACCGCAGCTAATACTTTCAAATAGTTATCTTCAAATAGTGATGCTTTTTGGTGCGCTATCGCAGGAGTAGAAATAACCGAGAGCACAGGTAAAAGAAATATTAGCCTACTACATTGAATAGGTTGAGTTCGTGTTTGCTTAAACATTAATTTTCCTCGTGCGGGTTTGAGAATTTTTCATTGTGAATAAAATCATAATCCGTTAATGATTCTAAAAATGCGACAACCGCATCAATTTCTTCTTCGGTGGCCGAAAAGCCCGTGATTAATGCAGACTTATAGGGGTTGTTTTTACCGTCACCAGCATTATCTAAACCTTCGGGAGTTAACCGCCCACCACGCGCATAGTGCTCAACAACTTCGCGTAACGTGTTAATACTGCCATCATGCATATAAGGTGCGGTTAGTTCTATATTACGCAATGATGGCGGTCTAAATTTTCCTTTATCTGCAGGATCTGACGATAAATCAAATATTCCTTGATCTGATTCAGGGTAACTACCGTCTGAGTTAACGTTATATAAACCATTATTAAAAAATGGAAATAAGATAGCGTCATTAATTGAGTTGGCGTCTTTATAAGAGACGGTAAAGTTGATCCCCGTATGACAGTGAAAACATTCAAATTTTTCACCATTAAATAAACTAAAACCTTGCTTTTGTTGAGGTGTTAAAGCGCTTTTATCACCGAGTAAGTATTTATCGTAACTACTATTGGCACTAATCATAGTGCGTACAAAGCTTGCTAATGAAAATATTATTTTATTAATGCTAGCCCCTGAGTCACTCTCAGGAAAAGCTGCGCTAAACAATTGCTGATACTTTTCATCGCTGTTAAAGCGGTTTAATACAGTCTCAAGCTCGGCATCGGTTACACCCAATTCAATGGGATCATCAGCTCGAATAGGAACATTGAGCTGATCTTCCAATTCAAAAAAAGTGTCATTACTCCAAGTAAAGGTCGCATTATAAGCAACATTGCTTAGCCCTTGGCTATTTCGAACGAGCGCATGACCTGTTGAGCCAATAGGTGTTGCAATACCATCAGCAAAAGCATCACTCTGAAAATGACACGAGCCACAAGACTGGGTTTGATTGGCTGACAGCTTAGTGTCATAAAATAAAAAACGACCTAAGGTTATTTTTTCAGGGGTTAAGGGGTTAAAGTCTGGAATAGCCGGCAATGGCATATGCTCAGGCAATGCTAACAAACTACGTAAATCTTGCTCAGTTTCGGTAGAGGCTATTGTAGTGCTTGAAGATACTTTACAGCCAGTTACTAGCAGTGATGTAAATAATAAAGACGGTATTAACAGAAAACTCAATGCACTCTTTACAGAGGTTGTATCATTGAGTTTATTCTGTATTTTCCGATGGTTATGTCGATAAGTCATTTTTACTCTTTAATAAATACTAGGTTTGTATCGGCATCAGCGCTACCGTCCACTAAACTTAAACCAAAGTTTTCAAAAATAGCCGCGCAATCACTTTGCATTGGGCTAGAGTGACAAGACACTGTTGGCGTGGTTTCATCACCTGTTGCGGAAAACTTAACATTTTGTAGTAAAGCATCTAAATCAATAACAATGGTATTTTGCGTTGGATTAAAGTCACTAATTGTCACCGTAGGAGTATTAACAGCACCACAAGTGTCTTTTTCTTCTAATGCAAGTAAACCATCACCACCACAGTTTCTACTACCTAAGTGAACCAAACCTTTACCTGCTTCATCAAGTGAATTACTAATGGTGAAATTCATCACAAAGTGACGGTAACCACTTGCCCAAGACCAATACATTTCATTTAATGGCGTTGGCGCATCTTCTTGTGTATTAGTGGCAATAACTTCTTTCATAACCGCTTGTGGTACACCAACATCAAAACTAACACGGGTAACATTTTCATCTAATAATGT
Organism: Colwellia asteriadis; assembly: GCF_039523295.1. Classification (NCBI taxonomy): domain Bacteria; kingdom Pseudomonadati; phylum Pseudomonadota; class Gammaproteobacteria; order Alteromonadales; family Colwelliaceae; genus Colwellia; species Colwellia asteriadis. Next base: position 57,816 of record NZ_BAAAFA010000007.1, read on the forward strand.
ACCGCTAATACCATTATTTACACGTTCGGTACCCCCTAAAGCTTCATCGGTACAAGCGCCTGATACATTACTTGTTAAGTCAATTAGGCCAACAAAGCCTTGCTCACTATGACGCTGAAAATCATTTTCATTGAGCTCAGCTGCAACTTCTTCATTGTTCTGGTTATAAAACTTAATATTACTCACGTAAAAGCGTAAATCACTAACTGATACTGAATGTAGAGCTTCTGTACCAAACTGATTATGGTTACTATCACAAGTCACTAACTCACCCGCACTTTTTGCTGCGAAACTTAAAGTAAAAGGTGCACTTTTATTTAAGTTACTATCTGTAATATCGCTTGAGCTGTCAGAGCCACAACCCGCTAATAAGGCGGCTGAAATAAGTGACAATGAAAGGGTTGAGTTAATTCTAGAACTAAAGCTTGTAAACATTATTGCATTCCATCGATTAAAAAAGTGCAATTATTATAACGATATAGCATAAAAAATAAGTGCGACCTATTGTCGCACTTCGCAATAAAACCCCTATTGTTTATAGTGTTTTATCTACCTTTTTAATGACTTTTAGTTTTAGAAAAAATTAAGATACAAACTGAGTGTTTATATTGTGCTATCTATTGGTAAAATATAAACTTAAACGAATTTTTCGACCTTGGTTGTAATCCTGTAGCCAATAATTAAATTCACTCACCTTAACGAGCTTGCTGTTATATGCTTATTCGCTGTATTGCTTTATTATCACTCTGCCCTTATTTTATCTCACCTCTTTGCTTTGCTAGCAATAACGATGGTATTACAAAATTCAACACGGCCTTTGCTAAAACTTTTCACCAAGAGCTAAAAAAGCTCAGTATCCCTGGTGGCGCTTATGTGATTGTAAAAAACAATCGCGTTATTGCCTTAGAAACTTTTGGACACCTTGATAACAGCAAAAAGCATAAGGTCGATAAAGATACCGTTTTCCGCTTAGCTTCTGTTTCTAAACCGTTTGCCGCAACTATAACGACAATGCTTGCTCAAGAGAAAAAGCTAACCTTATCTGATCCAATTACTCAGTATGTGCCTGATTTTGTGCTGGCAAAAAATAATGCTGCTAAAAATATACAACTCAAGCATATTTTAAGTCACTCAAGTGGTTTAATGCCTAATGCTTACGATAACTTGCTACATGAAAATTGGAGTATGGAAAAAATCATTAGTCGGTTTGATCGCATTACCCCCATTTGTAAACCAGAAAGGTGTTATGGCTATCAAAACGTAACCTATGGTTTTTTAGAAAATGCGATTGAATCAAGCCAAAGTAAAAGCTACGTTGAATTATTAAATGAAAAACTTTTTGCACCATTAAACATGCACAGTGCTTCTGTCGGGTATGATGATTTTATCGCGCAAGACAATACAGCAAAGCCTCATATTTTAAGAAAACGCGTCAATACCGGCAAAAAAGATAAACAAGGTAAAGCGATAAAAAAATATATTTGGCGAACGGTAAAGGTTAGCCCTGACTTTTATAAAGTAGCTCCTGCTGCTGGTGTAAATGCCAGTATTAGTGATTTAGCTCAGTGGCTTATTGCTAACCTTGGCCATCAACCTGACGTACTTAGTCCTTCACTATTGAATATAATGACAACGCCACGCATTCAAACCAAAAAAGATTTAAAACGCCGATATTGGAAGGATCATTTAACTGATGCACATTATGGTTATGGCTGGCGTATTTATCAGCTAAAAGATTACCCTATTATTTATCATGGTGGTTGGGTTGCAGGTTATGTTGCCGATATAGGCTATTCGCCTGACTTAGATATTGGCTTTGCAGTATTACTCAATGCTGAGTCGGGTGTTATTAGTAAAATATCGACTCAATTTTGGTCTCAAGTACAAGTGTTAACTCAATAAATTAGTTCAATAAGTTAGCTCAATAACTATCTCATTTATACTTAATCAATAAAAAACGCGCCGAAGCGCGTTTTTCGTTAATTGACTTATCTTAATTTCATTATTTAGCTTTGCTTAACGCTAATATACTCGTCAACAAGTTGTGATAGAACATTTAATGGTACTGGACCATTTTTTAGCACCACATCATGAAATTCTCGAATATCAAAGTTGTCACCTAATTGCGTTTTAGCGTGTTCACGTAGCTCAATAATTTTGTTCATACCAATTTTATAGGCGGTTGCTTGAGATGCCATCACCACATGACGCTCAACCATTTTCACCGCATCTGACTTGGCATTAGGGGTATTTGACACGTAGTATTCAATACCTTGCTCTCGCGTCCATTTTTTAGCGTGAATACCTGTATCAACCACTAAACGACATGCGCGCCATAACTCCATCGCTAAACGACCAAAATCAGAATACGGGTCTTGATATAAACCAATTTCTTTTGGAATAAACTCTGAATACAAGCCCCAGCCTTCGGTGTGCGCAGTATAGCCACCAAATTTACGGAACTTTGGAATACCTGTTAGCTCTTGTTTAATCGCTAGTTGCATATGATGGCCTGGAATACCTTCATGATAAGCAAGCGCCGCCATTTGATAAACAGGCATCGCTTCCATATCGTAAAGGTTAGCGTAATATACACCTGGACGTGAGCCATCTGGTGCAGGTTGCTGATAAAATGCTTTACCTGCTGACTTTTCACGGAATGCTTCAACCGCCTTAACTTTTAATTTAGCCTCAGGCTTAGTTAAAAATAAACTATCCAAACGCCCTTCCATGTCATCTATAAGTGCTACCGCTTCATCGATATAACGCTGTTTACCTTCTGGGGTTGCTGGGTAGTAAAACTGTTTATCATTACGCATGAAAACAAAAAACTCACTCAAGTCACCTTTAAAGCCAACCGCTTTCATAATAACGCGCATTTCATCATGAATTCGAGCGACTTCACTTAAACCTAATTGATGAATTTGAACCGCTGTTAAATCTGTGGTTGTGGTGCGTTTTAAGGCGTTATTGTAAAACGCTTCACCGTTAGGGAATTTCCAAACACCGTCACGATTATCGGCTTTTGTTTCAAGTACCGTTAAGTAATTAATTAACTCTTCATAACCCGGCTTTAAGCTATTAACTAATGCCTTATTTAAGTTAGTGATTAACTGGCTTTTACCGTTATCGCTGATCTCAAGTTTATTCACCTTCTCCGTAAAATCGGCCAAAATAGTACTGTCGGTTTCCGAGTCAAACGGCGCACCAACGAGAATGTTTTTTGAGTCACGAATAACATGCTCAAACACAAATTTAGGGGCAATAATACCGCGCTCTTCACGTAAACGTAATTGCACAATTAATTGCTCCATAACTTTTTTAGCGCCATGAACACGCGAAATATAATCTTGCGCTTCTTTCACGTTACTAATTGAGTGCTGGTTAATTAAAAATGCAGGGACTTGTGAATGAGTACCGTACATTTGATTTACTGGGTAATTATGAAAACGCCATTTATAATCATCAATTTGATTTTGGAGTTTTTGGGTGTACAGGCTGTAGCTAATTTTGGTTTGATCATCGAGAGTATCAAAGTCAATTGCCTGAATACGTATTAGGTTAGCTTTGGCAAATTCAAGCTCTTGTAAGCTGTTTTCTTCGGTGAACTCGCTCCACTTATCATAATCTTTTTTAATGCCAAGGTAAGTTTGTTTAACAGGATCACGATCAATACCTTCTTGGAAAATAGTATCAAAAAGTTTATTTGCTTGTGTTGAAGCTTCAGCAACAGTGGCTTCACTAATTGGCTGATTAACACTTTGATTAGCCGTTTGGCTTGTACAAGCACCAAGCAGTGCTGTTGATACGGCAAGTACCAAAATTGATTGTTTGAAGTTCATGCGATTCTCTCGTTGATGGTTATAAATACAGTGTGCCTGAGTGTCATGTACTTTATCAATGGCGCTACGACCAACTAACTGATTATTGCGATTAATAAAATAAAGCAGGTAAATTGTAGACCAAAAAAATGCCTATGCCCGTATCATCAGGTATAAGCATTTGGGTTTGTTTTTTAATAGAATTAACGTGGCTATTTTACTTTTATAGCTGCACTATTTACCTAACCACTCTATTTTATATAGATCACGACGACGATCTAAATAGTTTCTTACTGAGCCTTCATTTTGCAGTTTATTTAATTTATCGAGATCTAAATCAACAATTAAGGTCATTTCAGTATTTGGTGTAGTTTCTGCCATAATCGCATCATGAGGAAACGAGAAATCCGAAGGCGAAAATACCGCAGATTGTGAATATTGAATATCCGCCCCATCAACTTTAGGTAAGTTACCAACACTGCCAGCAATGGCGACATAACATTCATTTTCTATGGCGCGGGCTTGAGCACAACAACGGACACGTAAATAACCATTTTTTGTATCTGTCCAAAAAGGAACAAATAAAATTTGCATCCCCTCTTCAGACTGTAAACGCGCCAGCTCAGGGAATTCAACATCATAACAAATTAAAATGCCAATTTTACCAAAGTCAGTATTAAATACTTTAAGCTCATTGCCGCCTTGCATTATCCATGCTTTTTTCTCATAAGGCGTTGGATGAATTTTATATTGCGAGTCTACCGTACCGTCACGACGGCATAGGTAAGCTACGTTCAGTAATTCATCATCTTCTAACGTGGGTACTGAGCCGGCAATAATATTAATATTATATGATACCGCTAACTTTGAAATAGCTTCAACAATCTCAAGACTGTATTCCGCTAATGCTTTAATAGAATCAATAGAGTTTGCGTGATTATCTATTCCCATTAATGGTGCATTAAAAAACTCAGGGAACAATGCTAAGTCGCATTGATAGTCTGATAAGGCATCAACAAAAAATTCAACTTGTTGAATGAGCTCTTCAACGCTATCAAAGGGGCGCATTTGCCATTGTATACAACCTATACGTGCCGTTGTCCGTTTAGCACCAATGAGCGGTGACTTTTCAGGGTCGTAATATAAATTAGTCCACTCTAATAATGTTGCATAACCGTGCGACTCTTTATCTTCAGGTAAATACCCTTTAATAACACGCTTTACTTCAAATTCATTTGATAGTTGAAAAGTTAAAATAGGATCATAAAGTTCTTTCCGTTTAACTTGCTCAATATAAGCTTGCGGCGTTAATGTTTCAGAGTGGTTTTTATAAAGCGGAATACGCCCACCGGCAACAATGGCCTTTAAATTAAGATTTTGACAAAGCTCTTTACGCGCTTCGTATAAACGACGCCCTAAACGCATACCGTGATAATTAGGCGAAACAAAAACGTCAACGCCATAAAGTACATCGCCTAAAGGGTCGTGCGTTGTTAAATAAGCATTACCTGTTATTTCGTCATAAGTATGTTGATCACCAAACTTATCGTAATCAACAACAACACTAAATGCGGCTGCAACAACAACGCCGTGATCTTCAATACATATTTGTCCATCTTGAAATACCTTAAGCTGTGCTTGGAATTTTTTTTCAGGCCAAGCACCACCAAGATCAGGATAAACAGTATCCATGAGTTTTTTTACATCAGCGTAGTCACTTAATTTTAAATGGCGAAGGGTAAGTTTATGTTCGGGGTCTTCTATTAACGTATCATCAGTCATTGATGTTCTCTTTACAAAGCAACGCTAGTTAGCTCACGATTGAGCCGATATAACTCGTTGGTATCACCCATACAAAGTTAGATTTTTTATCTGTAAGGCATGCGCCATTACCACGCTAATACAATAAATTTTAATTAAGACGTAGCGCAGGTGATATATAAGGCAGCTTCAAAGAAAAGGCAAGTATTATTGAAAGGTTATTTTACTGTGGACAGTAAAAATACTTGTAAAGGGGTAAAGGGGTAAAGGGTGAATGATACGTTACTCGACGCTTAACATACCAATATCACTTAGCCATGCGTAAGCTTGCTCAATGTTATCAAAGAAATTACTTTCAACATTGGTCAACACCGTGTGACTGTCTTCCATTAGAGTTTTTTGCAGTGACATACCACAAATTACCGCTTCATATTTTTGATTATTGATATTGCCCCAGGCATTTAACTTATCAATTTCATCCCACATTTCAGGGGTCGATAACTCCCACTGACTTAAATCAACTAAGCATGCCCATGGTTTATCTTTTATTTGATTAACTAAGACTTTATATTCTCGGCAAAGTCTTAAAACAGTTTCAATATTCCAAGCATCAAAACATTTGACAACTAAGGTTTGCCCAATGATTTTCATTTTAAAAGAACCGTGTTCTTGCATAAGTATTTCCAAAATTTATCATTAACATCTACAGTGATAAAGTATTATTCGCTTTTATGCGCGCTACATACTTAAGTTGACTCAATTGCCATTTCGTCGAGTAATAATGAAATAGTTTTTAATGACGACTCATCAAACATAATACCCACAAGAATATTCCCATTATCAAATCTATTATTTTTAATGTGTGCATTTACTAGTAATGGCTCTTCTACACCTATACGTGTGATTGCAATATGAACGGGACATTTTTTAACGCCACTATCACGGCTTATCGCTTTGAATGAAAATAAACAACCGCGAGCAGAAATATCTACAATATAGCCGCCAATACAGTTACCCGTTAAGGTATTACCTTTTTTATTTTGAGCGATTTGAGCGGGTATGTGTGTTTGTTTGCGTTGCGATGTTCTCAGTTGACGGTTTTCTATATGGGTAGGATAGTTTAAAAATATTAATTTTTCTGGGATAGTTGATACATGTTTTATACTCGTTGAAAAAGCAACACATTCACCATGCTGTCCTTCCAGAATATAACGAACGACTACGCCACTACCGCTAAGCAGTATGTCTTTGTAATCTGCGTGGTTTAGTTTATTTGGAAATTTGACAAGTATGTAACGACCTAAATCAATACCAATCACTACTGGCTTCATTCTAACGCCACTTAACCCACCAAATTGAAGATCAATTATTTTCCCTGGCGTTAAATTATGTATAAACTCATTAAGAATTTGGTTTTCGGCATCTATCATTCAATAACTTCGTTTTAGATAACTTTACTAAATACTGCATTGTTAAATGATAAATATCAATATATTAATATTGGGATAGAAAAAAATAGATACAAGAAATAATGACTTCACATGTAACGTAGTCACAAGTGTAACAACCACTGCGCTATATATTGAGTGAATATACTTTATTTAAACCATACTTTACCGCCAACTATTTTCAAGGCGGGCGTTCCTTTAATTAATTGCTCCCGAGCAAAAACCAACTCACACTTGGGGCAAGTACCTAAAACTTGAGTAAAATCTTTGCTTATACGCTCAATAAAACATTTTACCAGAGCGCCCTTGCCACCTTTTCTATATTTAAGCAGCTGCGTATTACAGCTGCTACAAAATATATCAACGGTTTTTGTTGGACCTTTTTTATTCGGTTTAGCCATTGTGGTTAATACTTTATCTTATTGCGTTTTTCAATTCTGTGCTGAACACTACAGCAGACTAACGCCTAATATTTTCAAATTTTCAGCCATATCTTCCGCAGCAGTTCTAGGAGAAATATCTTCATCTATTTTGATAATCATACCGGCTTTGTCGATATAAAAAGTTACTCGGCTAGCAACACCGGCAAAATTTAAAACATCATAGGCTTTTGCAGCGGCCTTAGTTGGGTCACTTAACATAGGAAAGTCAGCTCCCGTCTTTTCTGCAAAGTCTCTATTGTCATCTAATGGATCAACGCTTGCCATAAAATAACTCACGTCATACTTTCTTATCAGATGACCTTTCTCAGTTAACGATTTGCACTCGATAGTGCAGCCACGTGTATTAGCCATAGGGTACCAAGCTAATACGACCGCTTGTTTACCTTGATAATCAGATAACTGATAAAAGTCACCATTGGTTGCTTGTAACTTAAAGTTTGGCGCTTTATCGCCCACCTTAAGTTCGTTTGCGCTCAAGGTTAAGCTAATAGCGCAGGAGATTATGCCGAGCAGTGATAAAAGTTTTTTCATTGTTGTTACCTTAAAAGTAGTTGAAACGTTTTAGTAAGTGCCATGTAAAGCGCAATATGTAAACGACAATAAAATTACGTCTTAAATGGTTGAAGGTATATACGCGCTTGAGTGTACTACAGATCTAAAATAGCACGATAAAAGTTATCATAAATTAATTAACCACTTTAAATTGCTCTTGATAGTAAAAACCTTGTACAAAATCAATATTGAGTGTTTTCGCTAGTGCCAAATCATCCGCTGTTTCAACACCTTCTAAAATAACCTGTTTACCTGCGCTGTGTGCATAATTAATAATAGACTCCACTAACAGCATAAAGTTTTGGTTGGCTCTATTTTTTAATACGTATTTATCTAGTTTTATATATTTAACTAGCTGAATAACCGATGTTGAGATCATTGATTGAGGGTTACACACGTCATCAATTGCAGTGCGTATATTATTTTTAGCTAGGTTATCTATCATCGCTAAACTCATAATCGCATCATTAATTTCTGAATTTTCAATCAGCTCAACTACTACTTCTGCCTTTTGAAACTCTTTAAATAATTTTAAAAATGGGTTATTGCCATTAATAATTCCACTGGAAAAATAAGAGTCTTGATCTAAGTTAACAAAAATATCTGAGCCATTGACAGCGTACGATAGTTGCAGCTTTTTCTGTTGGTATTCAACTTGAAACAAACTTAACGGGCTACTGTGTAATGATGCATAAACTAGATCAGGCCTGAGCGGTTTATCATCGGCACTATAAAAACGCGCTAACGCTTCATAAGCAAATATTTCATTATTTTTACACGCTATGATGGGCTGATATTCAACACCAAAACGTTTTCGTTCGATTAAATCTATTAAACATTATGAGCTTAATGCTTCTGTATTTTTCATTCATTACCTAAGTCACAGCGGCTAGATTACTTGCTGTTGATATGACTTTTTACGACAGGATTAACGGGAACGGCACATATTAAATGAGAATTATTATCAGGTAAAGGTAATTACTAAAACATTTAGCTAATGTTGCTAACAACTCCAAATAATAAAGATCTTTCGCTGAATTCAACTAATAACTATACGCTTTTAGCTATGTTTTCAGGCTATAGTAAACAATCACTCCAATATATTTCAGGGTTATCAGGGTTATTTAAATTACTTACGTAGAGTTATTGGAGTTATATCCACATGCATACAAAGGGGTTGTCGGAGTTATTATAAAGTGACATGATGTGGTTAACAAACAGACAATGTTAATTAGGTATCTGGCATGAAATACCCGTTATTGATAGAGAAAAAAAACCAAGCGTTCGGTTATCAAGTGAGCGTACCAGACTTACCCGGTTGTCAGGCGAATGCTGACTCTATTGATCAAGCTTTTGAAAATATTAACGCGGTGATCAAATCACATCTCACTATATTATCTGAGTACTCAGAGCCAATTCCAAATGGTACATCAATAGAAAAACAACGGGCCTTATGGCTAGCAAATCGTACTCAAGCACAATTAATAACTGATAATAGTACTGAAGTTATTTGGGGGTTAACCGAGCTAGACATCACTCCCTATTTAGGAAAAAGTCATAAAATCAATGTCACCTTACCTGAGTTGCTGATAACGCAAATTGATAAAAAAGTGAGTAAATCACCAGACTATAAAACACGATCGGGCTTTATTGCTTCCGCCTGTATAGCGCTACTTAACAAGTAGTTCTTTTGGTTATCATTAAGTGCGGTTGTTACCTTATGGTTTAGGAGTAGACTTAGCTTCAGCTTTATGTTGAGGTAATAATATTGATACATCAATACTCTCTGCGGCAATTTTAATTTTATCGGTAAAGGTTAAACCCTGCCCTGCTCTTATGTTCATATGAGCATCAGCAATAAAGTCTACTTGTGCTATTTTAGGTATTGGCAGTAACTGAGTTAAGGACTCAATATTTTCAGCTAAATTGCTCATTGGTGTTTCGCTGGCGCAATTTGCCACCCAAGCAATGCAATTTAAACCATCGGCCTTAATTGCATCAAAAGTGAGTAAAGCATGGTTTAAACAGCCAAGCTTCATATTCACAATTAAAATAACATCCATTTTTTGTGCTTTAACAAAATCAGCCATAAATTGTGTCGTGTTTTTAGTACCTTGCGCGCTATTGGCGACTATCAGAGGTAATCGCCAGCCACCAGCACCTTCAATTAAATTAATATCTGCATTTAAAGCATTAATCTGAGTAAAGTGCGTACTTAAGTCACTTACCGTGATTGCTTGTTGGTGTTTTTGTGCTGCAATATGTGGTGCTATAGGCTCTAAAAAAGCAATGGGGTTTACTTGCTTTAACGATTGCTGACAATTTGCATAATGGGTTAACCATTTAGCGTCATCATTAACTAACTCGCCATTAATTAGTTCACAGCCAGCAGATACGGGCTTATAAGCAGCGACTCGTTGATGATATTGTTGAGTAAGGGCGTGAATAATAGCGCAACTGACAAAGGTTTTTCCTGCGTCGGTATCCGTTGCGGTAATAAAAATATTTTTCATGAAAAGTAACCTGAAAATATACTATAAAAGGTCAGTACTGAACTAACCCTTTATAATTATTAAAGAATAAAGTCTCAATCAAGCTAGGTTTTCACCACTAAACCTGAAAAAAGACGATAGGTAGCGGGGTAAATACCACTAGGCTCAAGAAAGTCTTGGTAATGCTCGGTCATTTTAAACCATTTAGCTTTACCGGATAAACCACGGTTCTTTTTATTAGCTAAATGATTAGCCCCTAAACCTTTTAATTCACGTGCTAAATGAATGACATTTTGATATTCAAGTACTATATCTTGGCATTTTTGTTCAACTAACTGACACGATTGTTTGCTAAAAACATCGTTTAACTGGGTAGCGGTTTTAAAATCAATAACGTGCTGATCATCGTCAACTTGTCGCCATGATGACTTTAGTTCATGTAACGTGCCATCAACAAGTGTTGTAAAAATAAACATACCACCCGGTTTTAGCACCCGCAGTATTTCTTTAACGGCATTATCAAGCGGATTAAACCATTGAATAACCAAGTTAGAATAAATAAGATCAATACTATTATCTTGTAAAGGAATGTGATGAGCATCTCCTTCAACCCAAGTAATACTCTCATTACGGTTTGCTTGCGCAAATCGTAGCATTTGTGTGGCAATATCTAAGCCTATTACACGTTGATATTTACTGGCTAATAAGTCGGTAAAAAAACCGGTACCTGAGCCTAAGTCAAGCACGGTTAAATCGTCTTGCTCAGGTAACCACGGCATTAAGTGTTTACCTGAAAAACGTTGTAAGCGTGCTGAAACATCGTATGATTCACTCGCAGAGCCAAACGTTTTTGCAATATTTTTTCGGGTAAATCGAATTTGTTCGGTTGGAACCATTACTTTAGAGCCTTGTTTAAGCATTCTGCTAAGTATTTGATATCATTTTCATTATGATGTGCACAAATGGTTACGCGTAACCTAGAGCTATTAACCGCAACTGTTGGAGGTCTGATTGCCGTTAACCAAATACCCTGCTGTTTTAATTTTTCACTGACCTGAAGTGCTGCTTTTTCATCACCAATAATAATAGCGTGAATTGATGACTGTGAGGTGATCAATTGGATATTATCTGCTAATAACCTTGTAAAAAGCGCGCTGAGTTCATTAATTTTATCACGTCGCCATTGCGCCTGTTTTATCAATTTAATGCTTTTAATTGTCGCCCAAGCAATCGCCGGTGATATTGCGGTTGAATAAATATAGTGGCGAGAAAAATTGATTAAATAATCGTGCAACTCTGCCTGACAAGTTAAAAAGGCACCACTGGTTGCCATCGCTTTACCAAAAGTTGCCATGGTAATATCAATATCAGTAATGCTATTACTGCCCTGACCTTGTTCACCAATAACACCGATACTGTGAGCATCATCTAAATATAACCAAGCATTATGTTGTTTGGCCAATTGTGCTAATTGAGCAACCTTAGCTTGATCGCCATCCATACTAAAAACCCCTTCAGAGGCAATTAACGTATTCTCGGCATTATTTTGTTCAAGCAGTCGTGCCAATTGCTCGGTATTATTGTGGTTAAAGCGTTTCACTTTGGCGTTACTTTGATATGCACCATCAATCATTGAAGCATGACTAAGCTTATCTAAATAAAATTGCGCCTGGGAAGTGTTACTGCTTTGCGTATCACCTTGTTGCCCTAGTGCATGAAATAGTGCCAAATTAGCCGAGAAGCCACTTGAAAATAATAAACAGCGTGGTTTATTTAGCCATTGGCATATTTCATCTTCTAATGCTTGATGAGCATAATGATAACCAGTAACTAAGCTAGAAGCGCTGGCACAAGTACCAAATTTATCAGCGCCTTCTTGCAAGGCCTTATTAATTTCAGCATGATTATTTAATCCTAAATAATCATTTGATGAAAAATTAATATAGTGTTTTCCAGCAATATTGATCGTGCAATTATGTTCGTTGGTAACGCCAGCACCAATGCATACACGTTGACGATAACGATTAAGTTGTTGCTGTTCGGCCAACTGGCGGCTGATAAAACTGAAATTATTAGCGTGTTCAGTTGGCATCATAGCTTTTACCTTAGTAACGTTACTCACTCTAATAGCAAGCTAAATAACGTTATAATGCTGCGTTAGTAAATAAGTCGCTGTGTTGTTGGTCAACAATCGCCGTTTTAACTAATTTATCAACACGTTCATTATCATCAACAACCGTTTCAGTGTTAATGCCTAACTTTTCAAATAACGCAATATCTTGATTAGTTTCAGGGTTTTCAGTGGTTAATAACTTACAGCCATAGAAAATAGAGTTTGCACCAGCAAGAAAACACATTGCTTGCATTTGCTCGTTCATTGCTGAACGACCAGCCGATAGACGAACATGGCTTTTTGGCATCATAATACGGGCCACAGCAATACAGCGAATAAAATCAAAACTTTCTAAGTCATCGACATTTTCTAATGGTGTACCTTCAACTTTAACTAACATGTTAATAGGCACACTTTCTGGTTGTGGGTTTAAATTGGCTAACTGTGCTAATAACGAGGCGCGATCTACCGCTTTCTCGCCTAAACCGACAATACCGCCACTACAAACTTTCATACCAGCAGTACGAACATTATCAAGAGTGTCTAAACGGTCTTGATAAGTACGGGTGGTAATAATTTGATTGTAATGCTCTGGTGAGGTATCAAGGTTGTGGTTGTAGTAATCTAAACCTGCTTCTTGTAATTGTTCAGCTTGGTCTTCTGACAACATACCTAAGGTCATACACGTTTCCATGCCTAACTCTTTCACACCTTTAACCATGCTTAATACATAAGGCATGTCACGCTCTTTAGGGTTACGCCATGCGGCGCCCATACAAAAACGGGTTGAGCCCATTTCTTTAGCGCGTTTTGCGGCTTCAAATACTTTTTCAACCGCCAGTAAACTTTCTTTTTCTAAGTCAGTTTTATTACGTGCACTTTGCGAGCAGTATTTACAGTCTTCTGGACAAGCTCCAGTTTTAATTGATAATAAAGTACTTACCTGTACTTCATTAGGATTAAAATTTTCTCTGTGCACAACTTGTGCTTTAAACATTAAATCGTTGAAAGGAAGATCAAATAATTCCTTAACTTGCGCTAAGTTCCAATTATGGCGAATATTTGTTTGTTGGCTTGCTGACTGTGTTGATAAAACTGCTTCGGACATGATTACTCAATTGCATCTGGTTAACTTAACGGGTAGTCTAGCCAGCACGACCATGATGTCAACAATTTTAATTGCCAGTAGTTAACAAATGAACAAAAAACAAACACCTCTTCACTCTTCTTTCTCGACTTTATCCACAAACGATTTACTTCAATTTGATAAAGATAATGTTTGGCACCCATACACTTCAATGTCTGCTCCCTTACCTACCTATATGGTAGATCGCGCTGACGGTGTTCATATTCACTTAGCCAGTGGTGAGCAACTTATTGATGGTATGTCATCTTGGTGGTCAGTTTTACATGGCTATAATCATCCTAAACTAAATGCAGCACTCGTTGAACAGTCAGCAAAAATGTCGCATGTGATGTTTGGCGGTTTAACTCACCAAAGCGCCATTACATTGTGCGAGAAGCTCATTCGTTTAACACCAACAGGGTTAGATAAGGTTTTTTTATCTGACTCCGGCTCCGTGGCTGTTGAAGTTGCAATGAAAATGGCACTGCAATACCAACATGCAGTAGCGGCTAAAAATGCTACTAAGTTAACCAAAACAAAATTACTCACGGTTAAGAATGGTTACCATGGCGATACTTTTGCGGCGATGTCAGTTTGTGATCCCGTGACGGGAATGCATCAAATATTTGAGCAGGTATTAATGCAACATTATTTTGCTCCACCGCCACAATGTAAATTTGGTGAAGCGTGGCAGCTAGAAGATGCCGTTGAATTAAGTAGGCTATTTGCGCAACATCATCACGAAATTGCTGCTTTTATTATTGAGCCAATAGTACAAGGTACTGGTGGTATGCGTTTTTATCACCCTGAGTACTTAAAAACCTGCCGAGCACTTTGTGATCAATACAATGTGTTATTCATTGCTGATGAAATTGCCACAGGCTTTGGCCGCACGGGTAAGCTTTTTGCCTGTGAATGGGCAGACATAAGTCCCGATATTATGTGTTTAGGTAAAACACTTACTGGCGGCTATATCACTTTAGCCGCAACCCTTTGCTCTGAGCATATAGCCAATACGATTAGCCAAGGCGAAGCCGGTTGCTTTATGCATGGACCAACATTTATGGGTAATGCTCTTGCTTGCGCAGTAGCGAATGCCAGTATCGATTTATTATTTGAGAATAACTGGCAACAACAAGTGGCAGATATAGAAAAGCAGCTAATTCAAGATATTTTACCCCTTAACTGTCACCACCGCGTTGTAGATGCTCGAGTACTGGGCTCTATTGGCGCCGTTGAATGCAAGCAAAGTGTCAATGTTGCTGCTATACAAAAGCGTTTTGTAGAATTAGGCGTATGGATCCGCCCATTTGGTCAACTTATTTATATCATTCCGCCACTTATAACTACCGCAGCGCAATTAACGACATTAGTAAACGCGATTGCCGAAGTATTAAATGATGACAACTGCTTTACCACTAATTAACCTGAACTCGATTTAAGAGATATTTAACAAATTGAAATATCAGCAAAAATTACTTTTATGAACCTCTAGCTTGATAGTTTTTCTTCTTTTCATATGATAAGCAAGGAAAATTTCGCGTCAATAGCTGGCCTATTGCAAGTAAATTTAACGAAGAAGTTAGGAAAAGTAGCCGCTAGAGAAACATTTATTAAGCCGAGCTCAGGTTAATTAATAATAGTAAGAACAGTACTAACTATAACGGTGCAAATGATAAAGAATATACACCAGCCAGATCAAGTTAATGACCAGTAAAAAAATCAAATGGTAATGCGGGTTATCGGCTTTACGGCGGTTACGATACTTATCAAGCATCAACGCAAGGTAGCTGCCTAAAGCACTGAGCCAAAGCAAAATATATAAATACCCCGTTAAGGGTGTTAACCAAAATTGCCTGACGTCAATATCATAATAACGTAGCACGCCATAATTGCTTTCTGGCGCTGCGTAATACGACATAATTAATGCGACGAGAAACAATATCCAACTAGCCAGTGCTAACAGTATTTTGCCATAAACCCATGTGTCGATAGTTTTTCGGCGCTCAACAGGTTTAGCTGTTTCAGCATCGTTAGATTGTTTATCAGGCGTTACAGATAATTTCATTCATTAAGCTCTTTTTATGAATATTTACCGTTAAGTTCTAGGGGCTGTTGATCTTTCGAGATTATTTTTGCAGCTTTTTGTTGGGTATTTATACAAGGCAGAGCCTTTGTAATGTAGTTATTCAGGACAATAAGCTCCTGCATTGTCTAATAAACTACATCCATGTAGCGTTACCTAAAAAGGCGATAACGCAGTAAAAATGACCAACAAACGCTGTCCGAAGGATTCGGCTAAAAGCGTCTTACTCTTTGTTGAACAGTATTTGCTTAGAATGACTAGGCAACACACTGTCCGCCGCGATTAAAACGCTTTTATCTCGAACAAAGTTTAACCGCGAAAAATCAACAGACCTTAGTTTAATATAACAATTAAACTAAGTTTTTCCCTAACATGGCAATTAAGCGTTGCATTTACACAACGTCACGGTAACATATCACTCCATTTTCAGAGTAAAAGCAAATTTGTAAAAATTTGATTACTATTTGATATAACAATATAAGAGGTCATTAAATGTCAGTTATAGCAATTACTGATGTATTAGCAGGCAAATTCCCTGTTAATGAAAGTATTACCGTGCATGGTTGGATCAGAACCCGCCGCGACTCAAAAGCCGGTATTTCATTTTTAGCCGTTCATGACGGTTCATGTTTCGATGCTATTCAAGCTATAGTACCTAGTGATCTAGATAATTATCAAGACGATATACTTAAATTAACAACAGGTTGTTCAGTTAAAGTTACCGGTATTTTGGTAGAATCTCCAGGCCAAGGCCAATCATTTGAAATTCAAGCAACCGCAGTAGAAGTATTAGGTTTTGTTGAAGACCCAGATACTTACCCAATGGCCGCTAAACGTCACAGCATTGAGTTTTTACGTGAACAAGCACATTTACGTCCACGTACGAATATTGGCGGCGCAGTAACACGCGTACGTAACTGTTTAGCACAGGCCGTGCACCGTTTCTTACACAGTAAAGGCTATTTTTGGATCAGCACACCGTTAATTACTGGTAGTGACTGTGAAGGTGCCGGTGAGATGTTCCGCGTAAGTACCTTAGATATGGAAAATTTACCACGTAGTGAAAATGGTCAAGTTGATTACAACAAAGACTTTTTTGGCAAAGAAACTTTTTTAACTGTATCAGGTCAGTTAAACGTTGAAACTTATTGTAACGCGTTATCAAAAGTATATACATTTGGCCCTACATTCAGAGCAGAAAACTCCAATACTAGCCGTCACTTAGCTGAGTTTTGGATGGTTGAGCCAGAAATCGCTTTCGCTAACCTATCTGACGCTGCTGACTTAGCCGAAGAAATGCTTAAATACGTCTTAAAAGCTGTTTTAGATGAGCGCCCAGATGATATGGCCTTCTTCCAACAGCGTGTTGATAAAACCGTTATCGACCGTTTGAACTCTGTTATTAATACAGAATTTGTTCGCTTAGATTACACTGATGCCATTACTATTTTAGAGAACTGTGATAAGCAATTTGAAAATGCCGTTTCTTGGGGTGTAGATTTAAACTCTGAGCACGAACGTTATTTAGCGGAAGAGCATTTTAATGGTCCTGTTGTTTTACAAAACTACCCGAAAGATATTAAGTCTTTCTACATGCGTTTAAATGATGATGGTAAAACCGTTGCTGCAATGGATATTTTAGCACCAGGCATTGGTGAGATTATTGGTGGTAGCCAACGTGAAGAGCGTCTTGATGTACTTGATAGCCGTTTAGGTGAAATGGGCTTAGATGTAGCCGATTACAGCTGGTATCGTGATTTACGTCGTTACGGCACCGTACCACATTCAGGTTTTGGTTTAGGTTTCGAGCGTTTAGTCGCTTATGCTACTGGCATGCAAAACGTGCGTGACGTAATACCTTTCCCAAGAACGCCTAACAACGCAGCGTTCTAAGCAAATAAGCATTAGCTTTGCTTCTTATATAAAGGCGACCATTGGTCGCCTTTTTTATGATTGTTGTTTGTATACTTATTGGTTATAACGCACTATGTAATAACGCGCTTCAACATATTGTCAGTACTAATCCCAATACGTCACGAATTCCTCATAAGGTTTTGCGGGTTTTACTACCGCTTCTTTAGTTGGACTACCAATATATAAATAGCCAACAATTTCATTATCATTACTAATACCTAACGCTTTCTTTACTGTTGGGTTATAAGCAAAACCCCCAGTACGCCACATAGCGCCATAGCCTAATGAATATGCCGCCATTTGCATAGCATGAGCGCAGCAACCCGCAGTAACTAATTGCTCTTGTTTTGGTACTTTATGCTCAACAAATTTGGTGCTGATCACAATAATCATTGGCGCGCGAAATGGTTTTTTTGAGACTTTTTCAATTTTAAGTGCCAGCTTTTCTTCATCTTCATCCGCTAACTCTTCATGGGTAGCTTGAACAAATACTTCACTTAAACGTTGCAAACCTTGCCCTGTAATGACAGTGAAGTGCCACGGCTTTAAGGCACCATGATCTGGGGCGCGCATTCCCGCAGATAAAATGGCATCAAGATCATTATCTTTAGGGGCTGGGTGACATAACATTTGTGTCGACTGACGGTGTAATAACATTTCAATAGCGTTCATTTAAGAGCCTTTAATATAAAATATAGTGTCTGTTTATCTTTCATATGACAATGAAAGAAAAGAATAGCTAAAGTGTATCGTGTCAGATAATTAACTGCATTAAAAATCCTCATAAAGCCGCTATTTAATGCTTGACTTAGTATGTGCTTATCGCCAGTATAAAATCACTGATATAAAAACAATCAAGATATAGCCCAATGCTAACAACTTTATTGCCAACAATACCTATGCTTAACCGACTTATGCTGCTCAGCGTCTCTGCTCGCTTAGCTAATTGTGTCTGTGTACCTAGCAATAAATGGCGATTAAGCTGGCCTTGTAGTGCGGAGTATTGAAAATATAAAAGAATAAAATTTATATTATTTTTTAAGCCGCAAAACTCAAACGTTGCGGCTTTTTTATTTTCTTCATTTTTTACCTTGATTGTTTACCTTAATTGAAGAGTTAATAAAAATAATATAAAACCGCTAACATCTCTACCCTGTTTGAAACCTACGGTTAAAAAATAATACTTAATTTGACTCAACATATGGCACCTAAATAAAGGTACTAAGTTGATGTCAGGTTATACGTATTTATTAACTAAATGTTCATGCTGAGCATTATAACAAGGAGAAAAACCATGTCGGTGCCAATAGCCTATTTGGCGGTATTATTAATTTGGTCTACAACACCATTAGGGATTGTTTGGAGCAGTGAGTCTATTCCACCAAGTATGGCAGTGTTACTGCGAATGCTTATAGCCTTAGTGCTCGGCTTTATGGTGATTAAAAGTAAAAAAATAAATTTACCTTGGCACAAACAAGCCATCACATTATATAGCTACTCTGCTTTGGGCATTTTTGGCGGTATGATGTTTTCTTATCTAGCAGCGGGTTACTTATCTTCAGGCGTGTTATCACTGGTTTTCGGTTTATCGCCTGTGATTTCCGCTATTTTAGCGCGTAAAATATTAGCTGAGCCTAAAATTAGTAGTATTCGCAAAAGTGCTATGTTTATTGCTCTAGCTGGTTTAGGCGTTGTTTGCGCTGATAATTTTACCTTAGCTGAAAATGGCATTTTAGGATTAGTTTTTGTTTTTTTAGCCGTATTCTTTTTTAGTTTAAGTGGTGTTTTAGTAAAAAGTGTTTCTTTAGCGATACACCCTTTAGCAACCACTGTCGGGGCGTTAAGTGTAGCAACACCGTTATTTTTTATCAGCTGGCTAGTATTAGATGGCAGTATTAATACAGAGCTTTGGCAAGCCAAATCTATTTGGGCCACTATATATTTAGGGGTGTTTGGCTCCCTACTGGGCTTTTATGCTTACTTTACGGTACTACAAAAGTTATCAGCAAGTACCGTAACGCTTATTACCTTAATAACACCAGTAATAGCACTGTCATTAGGCGCTTTACTAAATGATGAAGCATTACACTATAAGTTAGTATTAGGTGCATTCTTTGTGTTATTTGGCCTAGCCATTTATCACTGGGGTGATGTGCTTGTCAGCTATATAAAAAAAAGACGAGCACTTGTTAACGCTTAATGAACAACACAATAGTGAATAAACCAAAGATTCATCATGAGTCTTTGGTTTATCAACATTACCCCCATCATAATCACATTAAATTACCTACCTGAGCTCGGAGTATCAGCCTGACCGGAGGTGAAGTAGCGCTTTACAATAAAATAATCAACACTGGTATAGCGCCCTGCACCAATAAAAAACAGCGCAAGTAACATAATGAAATAGGTGGTAGAAAACTCAACACCATTATTGAGTATCACAATATTGCCTTTTTCATATAACCAATCGGTATTGCCATTTTCGTCAAGTAAATTTTTCATTGCCGTTAAACGCTTAGCGGCTTCATCACTATTATCTAAACTCGCCTTGGCGCTATCAATACCGACCCAAGTTAATACTTTTGCAGGACTTATTACACTATTCGTTGGAGTAATAGCAAACCAGCCATGATCAAGGTGAACCGTTGTAGCTGCCACAAACATAGTAAACATCAAAGGAATTGTAACGAGTCGAGTTAACACGCCAAAAAGTAGTAGCCAACCACCAAGCAGCTCAACAATAATAACTAAGTTTGCCAGTAATGCCGGAAAAGGCAGACCTAAGCCCCATTCACTATTACCAAACCAAGCAATAATTGTAGGATCAGCCATTAGCGCGGTAACGCCATGCACCTCATCGTTGAGCAGTTGTGTTTTACTAAAGCCCGCCATAATAAAAACAGGGGCTAAATAAACCCTTAACATTAAGGCAGGTATACCATCAAAATTTTTTAGTTTTGCTATAAAGCTTTGATAACAAGTGGCAATAGATTTCATCATTGGAGCTTCTTATATACAGTAAAATAGTAGCGTATAGATTAAGACCTCGCTAAAGGGTAGTTCATTTCATTAATATAAGATCATTATTACTTACAAACTTACGTGAGTGATTGTTATCTTTTGATAAATATTAAGTTACTATAAGGTTAGGTATAATTTTAAAATAAGAGATCTTATGAATAAGAAACCCAACATCATTAAACGGATTTTCTCAGCACTTTGGCGCAGCATTACTTTTACACGTAACTTAATATTAAATTTAATCTTTTTTGTCTTACTATTTTCCTTTATTGCGGTTATCGCCAGCAGTGAAGACCAAATAATTGTGCCAGAAAAAACCGCCCTAGTTCTGAACCTTGTTGGTGATATTGTCGAGCAAAAGCGTGAAGTGGATCCAATGGAAACATTCATTAATGAAGCGCTTGAGCAACAAGAAGAAAATCCAGAAGTATTACTGGCCGATTTAGTCAAAATTCTTGAAAAAGCGAAAAAAGATGATCGGGTACAATTATTAGTTTTACAACTACAAGGCCTAAACCGTACTGGCTTAACCAAGCTACAAGATGTTGCAGCGGCATTGAACGATTTTAAGAGCGATGGTAAAAAAATTATCGCGTTAGGCGATCAATACACGCAAGATCAATATTACCTAGCCAGCACCGCCGATGAAATATGGTTAAACCCTAAAGGCTTTATGCTTATTGAAGGCTATGGTCGTTATAACATGTACTTTAAATCTGCATTAGATAAGTTAGCAATTAATCAACATATCTTTCGCGTAGGCACATTTAAATCAGCAGTAGAGCCATTCATGCGTGATGATATGTCTGATGCCGCTAAAGAAGCCAATAAGTTATGGTTAAACGATTTATGGCAGCAGTATAAAACGGATGTTGCCAATCGACGTGGTTTTGCTATTGATAACTTTGATGAAAATGTTGACGACTTAGTTGCAAAGTTTTCTAAAGCAAATAGTAGCTTTGCTGATTATGCTTTAGCAAATAACTGGGTTGATCATTTAAAAACTCGTCAGGAAATGCGTAGTGAGTTAACCGAACTGGTTGGCAAAAATAAAAAAGGCGATAGCTACAGCCATATTGCTTATAAAGATTACCATAAAGTAACCAGCTCGCCACTAGCGACTGAGGCTGCTTTAGCAAAAACAACAACAGCGGATAAAGTCGCCATTATTGTTGCCAAAGGTACTATTTTAGATGGTACGCAAAAGCCTGGCACTATTGGCGGCGACAGTACCGCTAAATTATTACGTAAAGCCCGTAACGATGAAAACGTTAAAGCGGTTGTGTTACGTGTAGATAGCCCAGGTGGTAGCGCTTACGCTTCTGAAATTATTCGCCAGGAAGTTGAGTTACTCAAAAAATCGGGTAAACCTGTTGTGGCATCAATGGGAACCTATGCAGCATCTGGCGGCTATTGGATTTCTGCACCGGCAGATAAAATTTATGCGGCTCCATCAACCATTACAGGCTCTATCGGCATTTTTGGGATGATGATGACATTTGAAGATTCATTAAGCAAAATGGGAATTTACACCGACGGTGTTGGTACTACCGACATTTCAGGTTTCAGCCCTACTCGCCCATTAACCGATGGCATGAAGCAATTGTTTCAATTATCAATTAATAAAGGTTACCAAGACTTTATTACCTTAGTGGCTAATAACCGCAATATGACTTTAGCGCAAGTTGATGCTGTAGCTCAAGGTCGTGTTTGGACAGGTAAAAAAGCAAAATCTTTAGGTTTAGTTGATGAGTTAGGTACCTTAGATGATGCAGTAGTAGCTGCAGCGACGTTAGCCAAATTAACCACTTATGACACTTTACTGATAGAAAAAACACCTTCTACCCGTGGTAAATTTATGGAGGCGTTAATGGGCAATGCAGCTAACATTACTGCGATGCTAAATGGCACTCAAGCAAATAGTGTTGTTGAGCTAGCAACACATACAGCAAGTAACGAACAAGGTCTTGGTGTGCTCGTTAACATGTTGAAAACCCAAGTAGAGCAAGTTAATGAGTTTAATGATCCACAAGGTAAATATACCTTATGTTTAGCTTGTACTAGCTTATAAACATTAAAATTTAAAAATATTTAAAGGCAGTTATGTAACCCATAGCTGCCTTTTTATTTTAGCGCGTTTTTTACATTTATTAGCCATAGCTAACGCAGCTACGATATAATGACAGGTATGTAGGGCTCAAATACGATAACAACAATGAAAAAGAAAATTTATGTCGCTTATACTGGCGGTACTATTGGTATGATGCAAAGTACTCAAGGGTTTGTACCTATTAAAGGGCATTTGACCGACTCAATTAACGGTTTACCTGAGTTTCATCGTAGTGAAATGCCTGACTTTACCATTAATGAATATCAACCATTGATTGATTCTTCTAATATGACGCCAACTGACTGGCAGCGTATTGCTGAAGATATCAAAGCCCATTATGACGACTATGATGGTTTTGTCGTATTGCATGGTACAGATACCATGGCTTATACCACTTCTGCCTTATCATTTATGTTTGAAAATTTAAGTAAGCCCGTTATTGTTACCGGCTCACAAATCCCGTTAAGCCAGTTACGCTCAGACGGACAAGTAAATGTTCTCAATGCAATTTATATTGCAGCAAATTACCCGATCAATGAAGTTGGCTTATTCTTTAACAATAACTTATACCGTGGTAACCGTTGCATTAAAGCTTATGCCGATGGCTTTAATGCCTTTGACTCACCAAACATGCCGGTACTATTAGAAGCAGGAATAAATATTAAACTAGTTGCTGGTAAAGTTGCCCCACCCGCCACGACTATTGAGCCACTACAACTGACTTATATGACACCTCAACCTATAGGTGTAGTGCATTTATATCCGGGTATTAGTAGTGCTGTTGTAGAAAATGTTATTAAACAACCAGTAAAAGCATTGATTTTACGCAGTTATGGAGTTGGTAATGCTCCGCAAGATGAAGCATTACTCAATTGTTTAGCTAAAGCAAAGCAGCAAAATATTATTGTTGTTAATTGTAGCCAGTGCATTAGAGGCACCGTAAATATGTCGGGTTATGCAACAGGCAATGCTCTTAGTGAAGCTGGCGTGATCAGTGGCGCTGATATGACCTTAGAGGCAACACTTACTAAACTGCACTACTTACTGAGTAAAAATTACAGTTACGATGAAATATGCGCATTAATGCCAAAGAATTTACGGGGTGAGTTATCCGCCGTTGCTAATTGAGATTTTTATCACGTTAGCTTAAAAGTAAATCGGTCTTGCTAGTATGTTATTAAACCTCTTAACCCGAGCTCAAGTTAAATACTGATTTTAACTTGGGCTTTTAATTTTAGCTGCGCTTATTTTTCGCTTAACCTTTTCACGTAACTTAATACATTAACCTGAGTTCAGATTAATGTATTAATGTATTAAGGTTTTAACTAACACAGTAAACCGCTTTTAGACGAGCTAATAATGCGCTATCTTTTTCACTCAGTTGTCCTAAGTGTAACCATTCAACAAGACAATCAGTTAGGTTAACGTCACTGCCTGATACCATTTGTTCTTGCATTAGCTTTACCTGAACTGCCATACGTTGTTCACTATATTCAGCAGGTGATGGCTTTTTAGCTAAAATCTCAATGGCTAAAGTTTGCTCAAAGCGCTCGGTTGCATCAGCAACACCATTAAGTGTAACTTGCTCACGTAAACGTTTTTGCCAAAAGCTTGAAAGACTTTGATAGTGTTCGGTTAACGCTAATTCATCGGTAGTCATTGACTGACCACATAATGAGTTTAATAAACTAAATACCGATGACCACTGTCGCTGTTGCTCTTTCTCATTAGCCGTATTTATTTTTGCTTTTAAGTCGTTAATAAACTGCTCAACACTATTAGCTACGCTTTTGGTCACTGGTCGCTGCGAGGTAATTTGCTGTAATAAATCACGAGCTTGTTGCTGTGTTTGCTTTAAAGCAGTTAGCGTTGCCTCTGTGCTATTTGCTAACGCACTTGATAGTTGCTGCAATTGCTCTGAAAATGCTTGCTCTTGCTGTGATACCATCGCTTGTTGCGTCGATTTTTCTTGTGCGCGTTTGGCAAAAACTTCATCATTGATGGTACGAAAACGTTGCCATAACTTGCTTTCTTTAGCATTACCGGCAAAACCAACATTACGCCAGTTTTGTTGTAACTGCTTAATTTCTTCAATAACCGTAAAAACATTATCACTATTTAACAGGGCTTCTGCTTTAGTAATAAGCGCTTCTTTTTCATTAACGTTGCGTTGGTGAAAGGCACTAATTGCTGCTTTTATCGGTTTAATAATCGTTTTGAATTGACCTTGCAGTTTTTTATATTCGTTACGATCTATTTCTCCAGCGTGTTGCCAGTTATGTTGTAGTTTATTTAATTGTGCATCCAGCTTTTTAAAATCAAGCGACGGACTGAGTTCACTACTCTCGTGATTAGCATTATCGGTTGCAGTTAATTCAGCAGCCAATAATTGCGCATCGGCTAAAATTTTATGCCGAGTCACTAAATGTTGCTCTCGTAACTTATCCTGCTCTGCGTAAAATAAACGACACGGCGCAAAAGCTTCTTCACAAGCTTTGTTAAAGTGCTCGTTTAGCTCATTATCTACCGCTTCATCGGCGTGGCCTAGCGTATTCCATATTTTACGGAACTGTTTTACTTTTTCAGCTTGTTCATTTGGGTTATCTAATGGTGTTGTCACTAAATTTTGTATATCAGCTAACAACTCTTGCTTACGAGGAGTCGCAATGTAATGTTCCCAGTCACTTAACTCAGCAAGCTGTGTGTGTACATTGTCATAATCGCGTTGTAGCTGTTGCTGTTGCTTAGCTGACAATAAAATAAAATCACTTTTTAGCCCTTTAAATAAACCAAAACACACTTTATATTTACCCGCTAATAATAAGCGTTTAATGTCGGTAAGCTTTTTCTTATTTTGAAAGAAAAGATCTTTTTGGGTTGCTTGTAAAGACTTTAAACCGCCTTGCCATAAACTAACAATTTGTAATTGTGAGTCTTTTATTGATTGTGGCAATACCCCTTTTGTTTTTGACTCAATAACTTTCCAGTCGTTTAACCAGTTATTATAGGTTTCTTGGCGATCATTTAATTGCTGTAGGTTATCAGGTAAAGTTAATTGAGAAATACGAGAAATTAACGCTGTTGCTTGACTAACAGACTGTGCAATATCAGGTAATTGCCCGAGTTTTTCTCTTAACTGAGTAACCTGTTTACTGAAAACCTCTTGCTCTTGTTCATTCAAAACAGAGTGTTTAATATCGGTTGATAGCTGCTTAAGCGTTGCTAAAAAGCTCGTTTCATCTAACTTATCGCTATAAAAGCTGTCACTATCAAAGCTATCGCTTTCAAATATTGCCGTTGTTAATGCTTGGTTGGCGTTATTTATTTGTTTGCTAAAATTTGCTTTTGCTTGTTGTTTATCAAACGCGAGTTTATCGGCAATTTTTTGTTGTTCGAACGCTTCTACTTTAGCGGCATAAATCGTTGTAAGTTGTGCAGAAATAAGCTGATATTTTTCGGTAAGCTCGGTGTTATCATCAGCAGTTAAGCATGACATTTCTGTGCTTAGCTGTTGCCACTCTTGCTCTAAAGCTGATTTTTTAGTGAGGTAGGTTCCATAATCCAGGTTATCTTTTAACGCTAACAGCTTTGATAAAACGAGTTGTAACTGTTTTTTCAATTTATTAGGTTTTTCTGCAACCTCATGAAGCTGTTGTAA
Source organism: Colwellia asteriadis (assembly GCF_039523295.1). NCBI lineage: Bacteria > Pseudomonadati > Pseudomonadota > Gammaproteobacteria > Alteromonadales > Colwelliaceae > Colwellia > Colwellia asteriadis. Next base: position 84,361 of record NZ_BAAAFA010000007.1, read on the forward strand.
TTTATCAGTGATTATTTTAGCAATAGTTTCATCACACGCCTTTTTTAATAGCTTCTCTAATAGCTTGCTGTCGTCTATTTGGTGCAATAAGTGCTGCTGTACTTGCACATTTTGCTTTTTAATAAAGGTTTGCGTTAGCAGTAAGCTACTTTGTTTTTTGCTATTGAGTTGCTCAAATAATGGAATAACAAGCTCACTTCGCTGTTCTTGGTTTAGCCACTGTTCTAATAATGTGCTATGAGCGTTATCACTTTCAATAAAAGCAATTTTCTGCTCGGTCGATAATTGCTGTTTTGGCTCGCTCGTTGTTTGTACTGATTGCTGTTCAAGCAGCATATCGGTTAGTTGTTTAAGTGAAAATAGTTTAACTTTTTCGTTTGAGTTATATTTGCTTGCTTGTAAAAAATAATCAAAGTTATTCAGTTTAATTAGCGCTGCTCTGCGAACTAACTCATTGCTATCTTCATTGATTAAATTGATTAAAATATCGTGGTGTGTAGGATCTTGAACGTGTAAATCGTTATTAATGGCCGCAATTCGAACATTACTGTCTTTGTGCTGCCAAGTAGGTTTACTTTTAAATAAAGAGGAGAAAATCATCGAATTGTATTCACATATAAAAGGGAAAAGTTATTACATCGCTAAAACGCTATAATTCATTATTGCTAAAATAAGCAATATCAGCCTTAGTTGGCTTGGTACAAGGAACGATTTCTTCATCGCTTTTAGCGCTACTAAACTCTGCTTTTAGTTCACGCTTATTTTTTTCAACAATTTTACCATCAGCGCCAATAGTTAGCATTTGGTCATTATCAAGGTGGCGTGCTTGGTAAGCCATGGTTAATTGTAATGCCATTGCTCGCTGGCTCTCTTCGACAACAGTACCTTCAGGCCATTTACCGGTTTCAGCAGCACACTTTAAACGTGTATACATATCTGCAGACATAGTGTCGATTGTATTTAATAAGTTCATAAGTTTTCCAAATCTGACTACTATTTTTTATGCTTGGTGAAAAGCAACATAGCACGTATAACAATATAAAGAATAAATCCGATAACAGCACAAACCATAGCACTGGTATGTTGCCATGTACCCGGCTCAACGTTGTCCCAATACATAAAAAGAAAACCACCACAAAAAAGCAACATAGCAATAAATGAGTAATTCATTAATCGCTGCTTTTTATTAATACGATTTATTTTTTCAATGGTTTGCATTTTTTCTGAGTCAAGCTCGTTAAGCGATATATTACAGTGCGAGCATGTTTTTGCTTTATCAGATATTTTTTTCTTACAGCTTGGACAATTTATTACGGCCATTTAATTACTCATAAAATAGATATTAGTCGTAGTGATAACGTTATTAGTGCTAAAGCACATAACAAAAATTCGACTAAGTATACCTGACCTCATACGCTATTTCACTAGCGATATAGACTAAATTAATGCTATTGATAAAAGTAATAAAAAAGTCAATTTGTTAAAACAGATATAAAGTAATCCCCATAAAAAATGCCGCGCATATTACTGCGCGGCATTTGATTAATATCAATGTAATTTAACGATATTTTTTAACTATTTTTGTTTAGACTCGCTATCACTATTATTTTTAGCTATACGTTTTTCCCAAAAGTCAGCATTAGTGATACCAAGCTTTTTAGGATCAAAAGTAAAGGTTGTTACACCACGCTTTTGTTGTTCTTCATAATCTTTTAGCGCTTTCAGTGCTGGCTTAGACATAAAGAAAATAATTAAAATACCAATAATATTAAGCCAAGCCATCATACCAACACCAATATCGCCCATACCCCAAGCTAAATCGGCAGCTTTAACTGTACCGTAGAAAGTGGCTGAAATTAAGGCTACTTTTAAAATGGTGTTAAGTACTGGAATTTTGAATGTTCTTCGAATGTAATAAACATTATTCTCTGCAATAAAGTAATACGCCAAAATGGTCGTAAAGGCGAAGAAGAATAATGCAACAGCAACAAAAGGTTTACCCACTCCTGTAAAAACACTTTCAACGGCAAGCTGAGTATATGCAGGGCTATTAGCCGCAACTGTCGCTGCAACATTTTGCACTAAAAACACATCATCTATGCCATGAACGTTATATGCGCCAGTAATTAAAATCATAAAGGCCGTTGCTGAGCAAACAAATAAAGTATCAATGTACACCGAAAATGCTTGTACTAAACCTTGTTGTGCTGGGTGATCAACTTCTGCTGAGGCTGCTGCGTGAGGGCCTGTACCTTGACCCGCTTCGTTAGAGTAAACACCACGCTTTACGCCCCAACCTATTGCAGCACCAAAACCTGCCATCGGGTTAAACGCATCATTAATAATAAGCATAAACACCGCAGGTAAACGGTCGATACTTAAACCAATGATCACCAAAGAAACTAAAATATAAGCAAGTGCCATAAATGGCACAACCACTTGAGTAAAGTGAGCAATGCGCTTTACCCCACCAAAAATAATAAAACCTAACAGTAGAACAATCGCTGTAGCAGTGTAAACTTTTACCATACTTAGCTCGCCAAGCGCGGTATCAATAGAGTTACCTTGGCCAAATACCATGGTGATAGCTTCACCAATGCCATTTGATTGCACCATAGGTAATAAAACACCACAAGCAAGGATCGTTGCTAACGCGAATATCCATGCGTACCATTTTTGTCCCATCGCTTTTTCAATATAGTAAGCGGGACCACCACGGTAAAAACCGTCTTTCTCTTCTTTGTATATTTGCGCACTAGTTGATTCAATATAAGCGGTAGCAGCACCAAAAAAAGCAACAACCCACATCCAAAATACAGCGCCAGGGCCACCAAAACCAATGGCAGTTGCAACACCTGCAATATTACCCGTACCAACGCGACCTGATAACGAAACTGACAGTGCTTGAAATGATGACAAACCTTTTTCAGAGCTTTTTCCAGACAATAACAGTCGCCACATTTCACTAAAATGACGTACCTGTACAAAACGCGTGAGTATAGTAAAAAACAACCCCGCTCCCAAACATAAATAAATTAATGCTGGGCTCCATATAATTCCATTGAGACTATTGACAAAATCTTGCAAAGTTAATTCCTCATCTTATTTTATTTATTGTTATATAGATAAATACGCAAAAGGCGAATTCACTATGAATTCGCCTATTTCATTTATAATATTAGCTGACTACCTTAAGTCATCCAACATATGATAAACCCCTGTTAAGAAGTCTCGGCCTAATAAGCTACTACGTTCATCTGACCAACCTACGCTGTAATCTGGGAGTAAATCATTATCTTTAAATGGCATTTCAATGGTATACGCTAAACATTTAAATTGATTACCAACCCAGTTGGTGCCAACCGTTGGGTTCGCTTTACCTGGCTCATCTTTAGCATAACCACGCTCATCTTGAAACTCAGGGGTAATGGCGACCATAATTTCTTTGAACTTGTCTTCAAGTGCCTTATGACGAGCATCGTAATTTACAACACCTTCACAGCCAGCAACAAAGTTCACTGGTAAAGCTTCATCGCCATGCACGTCAAGGAACATATCAACGCCAATCGCTAACATTTGTTCACGTACCAAGAAAACTTCTGGGCTACGCTCCATTGTTGGCTCTAACCACTCACGGTTTAAGTTTGCGCCACAAGCATTAGTACGTAAATGACCACGAACACTGCCGTCTGGATTCATGTTAGGTACGATATAAAATACGGCTTTATTTAATAAAGCACGAGCAACACCGTCATCTTCGTCAAGTAAACGGTCTAATAAACCTTCAACAAACCACTCAGCCATAGTTTCACCTGGGTGTTGACGCGCAGTGATCCAGATTTTACGTTTACCTTCGCCCTCTTCACCTACTTTTAATAAGGTCATGTCACGACCATCAAGTGTTTGACCTAAAACTTGAACTTGGCAATCAAGGTGCATTTGTGCGTTATGAATTAAGTCTTGATGACGCTCATAACTATAAGGTGCAAAGTAAGCGAAATATACTGAGTCGTATTCTGGCGTTAAAGTTATTGTTAACTTTTCACCATCATATTCTGTCGGCACGCGAAACCAATGCTCACGATCATAAGAAGCAACGGCTTGATAATCAACCCAACCATCGGTGTAAGCTGCTTTACCAGCGTTATTTAAATGAAGAACATGCTCTTGACGTTCGCCATTAATTGGCGCATCGGTTTGCAACTTAAAATGGAACCATTGATAAAACTCTGATTGGTGATCATGTTTTATTTCTAATTGAATATTATTAGCATTAGTTGCATCAATAACGCGGATATTACCGCTGTCAAGATTATCAGTAATTTGCATAAGGGCTCTTCTTTCGTTTTCTTGCGAGAGTATTAATGAAAGTCATAGTGTACACAAACAATACTTAGATCACTATATCGAACCTTATAAAGATCGTAAATAAAGCCCTAGCTCTGATGAATAGCCCATTGACTTTGCTGTTATAACGTTATCTTTATCTACAATGTAATAGCTTGGGTAGCCGGTAATAGCAAAAGCTTGCTTGGTTTTCTCATCACCTAACGCAATAGGAAAAGTAAGTTGATGTCGTTGTGTAAACTTCAACACTTCTTCATTACTTGTGTAATCAAGCGCTATAGCAATCACATCAACGTCCTCGTTATGCTGAAATAAGTTTTGTAAATTACCAATACTGGCATGACAAACTTGACACCAAGGAGCAAAGAAATAAAGTACGGTAGTGTTACCTTGTGCTTGTAAAGCCACAGGTTCACCGTTTAAGGTAGATAACATAATCGCACCACTTTCATTATGATGCTGTGCTGGTGTATTAAGTGATGTTACGGGTAAGTCGGTGTCGAGCATACTTCTTTCTCTTAATAAAGAAAGTAACTGAAATGCCAGAATAAAAATCACTAATTGAATCGCAAAACTACGTAGCACGTATAAACCTTTTATAAAAAATGAAATGACGAATAAATAGACCTGAAATGAATAAAATTTATTACAAGCCTCTTGCTATAATTTAATGTAACTCATCTCATTATAATTACAGCTGTTTAACCCTATTTATAAACTAACTTAAAAATAAAGGTTAAAAAACAAGATGCTGATTAAGTAATTACTTGCCATAAAAAGGGTTCCGCCACTATACTGAGATAAACTGAAACGATGCGCTAACCTGCTTTTGATAGACAAGGAATATAATGGTCTTATCGAACAAAGTTCCACAATTAATTCTATTCAAACACTTCTTAATATATTTGGGTTCATCACCCCTTGTTCGTAAATTAAAAGATAACAACCTAACTTTCTTTGTTGTTTTCGTCTTATGCTCCGTACTTATTCAATTAACAGTTTGGCAAATACATCAAACACCATGGTTAGCCGATAGCATTCAAACAGCACTTGCCTATGCCGCTGCAAATTTATCTCAGCTATTTTCAATAGATGTCTTACTGAATGAAAATGAAATTATCCATTCACTATCGCAGCGCTATATAGTCGTTGACTCACAATGTACTGCTCTCTCATTAATAGGCACTTTATTAGCTGCGATTATCGCTTTACCAATAAAATCAATATCTGCGTCAGCTTCCTCTGTGACATTTTCACAAATTGTACGTATAAAGGGATTAATATTTTTCATCAGCGCTGGTTTTATTCAAGTGCTCAATATTATACGTATTAGTCATTTATTTTTTGAAATAAAGCACCCTATTAATAACTTTGAATTTTATCATTTATATGTTTGGCAAGGTATTAACTTCATTACCGTCATATGCATTTTTTATCTAATTCATCAATATGTTAAAAGGAAATTAACACTTGAATAAGATCTCTTGGTTTTGTCTACTCTTTTGCTTACTGTATACCTTTAATGCTTTAGCTACCGGAGGTGGCGGTGGCGGCGGAACAGGCTCAAGTGCTAGCGTACCTTTTTTAACACCTAGCCTAAACTTACTTGCTGTTCTCGTTATTTATTTCATTTATAAAAAACGTAAATGAGCCATACCGATAAACCTACCGCCATTACTTCCTTATCAAATAGTCATATTGTGGAAGATAAAACGTCTGAGCAATTATCAGCGAATACATCAAAGAATAACATTAGCCCGAGTAAACAACGAAAAGATTTGTTACTTGTTTTACTCACCGTCGCTCTATTTTATTTAGCGTTTCCCAGTGGGGGTTATGGACATTTAGCCTGGTTTATTATGATCCCTTTAATGATCGCACTTCATAATACCCAAGGTAAGTACGCTTTTATGCTCGGCTTAGTTGCCGCGACACTTGGCTGGATGTGCAGCATTTGGTTGGTAGTTGATGGCTTAGCTCAAGTCACTTTCAGTCAAAGTAATATTGTTATCCCTTTTATCTTTGGGTTTTGTGTATTATTTGCGCTGCCTTATGCCCTCGCTTGCTGGTTACACGCACGGTTTTATTGGGGAAACTCAATCAGTGGCGCATTAAAGTCAGCATTAACTTTTACCGTCATTGTTAACTACATACCTAATGTACTGCCTGGTAACCTTGCACATGCACTGTACTTAGCACCATTACACATTCAACTCCTTGATATTGGTGGTGTGCCACTGGTGTTTTTTCTTTTGCATTTTGTTAATTTTCTCTTGGCGACTGCGGTTATTCATTGGCGTAAAAGAATCGACCTTAGCGTTAAGTGTATCGCTGTAGCATTAAGTTGTTGGTTAATAAATGTTGGTTATGGTTATGTAAAAATAAATGACTTACTTGAGCCGAGTACGGAGAAAATCCCTACGCTTTCAATAGCAATGGTGCAGCCAAATGTTGATATTTCGCTGCGTACTCGCGATGACTGGCGACAAACATTACCTAAAATTCAAGAGCTACTGGCTGGGGTAGTAAGCGCTGAGCCAACCGACTTAATTATTTTACCTGAAATGCCTGTCCCACTTTCTTATAAAAATTATCCACAAGATAAGCACGCTTTTGATGCTGTAATCAAAAATAACAACCTGTTAATTACAGCGATTGAGCTTATGTTCAACCCTATAAACAATGAAGTTCAAGGCTATTTCAATACTGTTGAGCTTATTAGTGAGCAAGCGCTTTTACAGCAATATAAAAAACAAAAACTTTTGCCCATTGGAGAATATTTACCCTTTGAAGCACAGCTACCAATATTAAGAACTTTATTTCCTAATGCTCCCAACTATATCGCGGGTAAACAAACATATACTTTAACGCTAGCCTTAGAGCAGAAAACCATTAATATTGTGCCGTTAATTTGTTATGAAGCGGTTTTTACTGAATTAGTTGCCAATAGTCTTAAAAAGAATGCTCTCAACAAAGAAACTCTTGAGCCGAATAATACGGCAGCTCCCCCTAACTTTACCATACTTGTCAATACCGTTAATGATGCCTGGTTTGGTAACACGGCAGGTCGTGATGTGCATTTAGCTCTTGCTTTATATCGTAGTGTTGAATATAGAAAGCCACTTGTTAGAGTCACCAATAATGGTGTCAGTGGTATTATTAATCACAAAGGCGAAATTATTAAAGACTCTCAAATAAAGTCATTTACAGCGGATAGCGTGATAACACATGTTGATTTAGTTGATATACACAGTATCTACCAGAGATTCCCTTATGGTTTTATGCTGTTAGCAATTATTTTTGTTGTTGTCGTCATTATTAGCGAGCAATATAAGCGAGCAATATAAGCGAGCAATATAAACGAGTTAACAAACCTCGATTTTTAGCTATAAAAAAGCGAATACATAAAAATGCATTCGCTTTCTTGTTCAAGCTTTACAGCTAACTAGCAGCTACTTAATCGAAGTTAAGCCGCCCATGTAAGGCTGCAATACCGTCGGAATATTAATACTGCCATCAGCTTGTTGGTAGTTTTCAAGAATTGCGACTAACGTACGCCCTACTGCTAGGCCTGAGCCATTTAATGTATGTAATAACTCTGGTTTTTTCGTTTCACTGCTACGATAACGTGCTTGCATACGACGAGCCTGAAAAGCTCCCATATTTGAACAAGACGAAATTTCACGGTAAGTATTTTGTGCCGGTAACCATACCTCTAAATCAAAGGTTTTAGCAGCACTAAAACCAACATCACCACTACATAATTGTACGGTGCGGTATGGCAGCTCTAGTTTTTCTAAAATAATTTCAGCGTGACGTGTTAACTCGTCTAATGCCGCCATTGATGTTTCAGGCTTAACAATTTGTACCATTTCAACTTTATCAAACTGATGTTGACGAATAAGACCACGAATGTCACGACCACCTGAGCCGGCTTCACTTCTAAAACATGGTGTGTGCGCTGTCATTTTAATAGGTAAATCAGCTTCTTCAACAATCTCATCACGTACTAAATTAGTTAATGGTACTTCTGAGGTTGGAATAAGTGATAATTTCTTATTTGATAAATCAGTATGAAATAAGTCTTCGCCAAACTTAGGTAACTGCCCTGTACCGTATAATGAGTCTTCGTTCACTAAATAAGGCACATACATTTCTTGATAACCGTGCTCTTCGGTATGAGTATTTAACATAAACTGAGCAATAGCACGGTGCAATTTAGCAATATTACCACGCATTACGGCAAAGCGAGTACCGGCAAGTTTAGCGCCGCTTTCAAAGTCTAAGCCTTTAGCAACACCAAAACCTAAGTCAACGTGATCTTTAACTTCAAAGTCAAATTCACGTGGTGTACCCCAACGCTTTATTTCAACGTTATCATCTTCATCTTTACCAAAAGGTACTGACTCATCAAGTAAGTTAGGAATAGCGCTAGCAATCGCATCGATTTTAGCAAGCACTTCATCTTGCTCTGTCTTTGCAGCATCTAAATCGTTACCCAGCTGGCTCACTTGTGCTAATAATGGCTCAATATCTTCACCACGCGCTTTCGCTTGGCCAATCGATTTAGAACGAGTGTTACGCTCACTTTGTAATTCTTGGGTTTTAACCTGAATACCTTTGCGCTGTTCTTCAAGCGCACTTAACGTGGCGGTATCAAGTTCAAATCCACGTTTAGCCAGTTCGCTGGCAATATTATCTAAGTCTGTTCTAAGCAGTTTTGCATCAAGCATAATTGTTCACATTAATCGTTGAAAAGTTATAATAATGGGTTAATTGCTGACAAGTTAAGTAATAATACATATAACTTAACTTCTCTATTTGGCCAGTGACGATACAATAAACATACCGAGTGCAGCTGCGCCAATACATAAAACAACATTTAAAAATATATTTAATGTTGCTTTAACGACCTCGCCTTGTTGCAATAATAACAAGGAGTCTAATGAAAATGTAGAAAAGGTGGTAAAAGCACCTAAAAAACCTATTCCGATGAGTGTTCGGTGAACACTGATATCTAAAATTTCATTCTCTATCAGTTGATAAAGTAAGCCCATAACGAGCGATCCGGTGATATTAACCATCAATGTCGCAAAAGGGAAACCTTTTCCTAGCCAATTTAACACTAATTGGGAAATATAAAAGCGCAAACTAGCGCCACAAGCTCCGCCAATGGCTACAAAGGCGTATAAAGTAAAGTTACTAATAGCGCCGCTCATGACTGTTCCTATTAAGTTGTTCTAAATATTCCAGCTTCTCTTTGAGCTGCTTTTCAAGGCCACGTTCACTGGGTTGGTAAAGCTGTGTGTATGATTTATCACCTTGCGCTAACGCTTCGGGAAAATAATTCTCACCAGCGGCAAAAGCATTGGGTTCATTGTGAGCATAGCGATACTCACTGCCATGACCTAAACCTTTGGTAATATCGCTGGTTGCATTTTTTAAATGGTTAGGAACATCAAGTTGTGATGTATCTTGCGCTAATCGTTTTGCTTTTTTAAAGGCATCATAAACGGCATTGCTTTTAGGTGCTAGAGCCATATAAACTGCAGCTTGCGCAATTGCTCTTTCACCTTCACTGGGACCCACACGATGATAAGTATCCCACGCATTAACGCCAATTTGTAAAGCTCTTGGATCAGCATTACCAATATCTTCACTGGCAATAGCTAATAAGCGACGGGCAACATAAAGTGCATCACCACCGGCAGTGAGTATACGTGCATACCAATAAAGCGCAGCATCTGGACTAGAGCCACGAACCGATTTATGAAAAGCGCTAATCAAATCATAAAAAGCATCACCGCCTTTATCATAAAGTGCTATTTTACTCCCTGATACTTGTGCTATCAGCCCTTCAGAGATAAGACACTTACCCTCGCTTGTATCAAGACTATCAACACAGTTCTCAAGCAAATTAAGTAGTCGCCTAGCATCACCGTCACTACGATTGAGTAAGCTTTGAGCTGCATCGTCACTGAGCGAAACCATTAAGTTTTGCTCGTGTTGATAAAGCGCTATGGCACGCCTTAAGACTAAACGTAAATCGTCACTGGTAAGTTTTTTTAAAATATATAAACGCGCCCGTGAAAGGAGTGCTTTATTTAATTCAAAAGCTGGATTTTCAGTGGTCGCGCCAATAAAAATAATGGTACCGTCTTCAATATGCGGTAAAAATGCATCTTGTTGAGATTTATTAAAGCGGTGCACTTCGTCAACAAATAATACCGTACGGCGTTGTTGAGCATTAGCACGCATTTTTGCACGGTCAATCGCTGCACGTATTTCTTTAACACCAGACGTGACTGCTGAAACACGTTCAATATCGGCATCGCTATGCTGAGCAATTATCTCAGCTAAAGTCGTTTTGCCGCTGCCTGGTGGCCCCCAAAAAATTAATGAATGGCAATTCCCTTGCGCTATAGCTTGAGCTAAAGGTGACTCTGGCGCTAAAATATGTTGCTGTCCAACATAGTCTTTGAGTGTTTTGGGGCGCATTTTAGCCGCTAATGGCATAAACCCCTGAGGCTCATCTAGCGAAGGCTCAATACCATTAATTTGCTTGGCTTGATTACTATCATCGCCCTCAAGTCCATGCAACATGTCTCTTTCAGATGTATCGAATAAGTCATCTTCAAATAAGCCACTTTGACTTTGCTGTGGCTTATTAATAGCGCCCTGATTATCGCTTGTCTTCAAGTCTGACACCTTGTGGCAAGCTAAAAGAGAATAATTGTGCGTTAGGCGCATCGGTACTATTAAAGTTACTTAGAAGTATTTGGCTTACCTGCCCTGTTGCATCTTTAAATGAAAATTCACTTAATTGCGTTGTGCTAGACTCATTGCGGCTAAAGCGTAACGATAAGCTTTTAATCTGGCTTTCTTGATTTAATGGCGTAATCACAAATTGTTCATTTTTTTGTTCAACTTGATAATTATCCCATAGCGTTTTTTCATCACTGGTAAGTAATAATATTGGAGTGTTATCAATAGCTTTTGCTAAACTATAAGCACTAGCCTGCTCGATAAATGGGTCATAAAACCACAGTGTTTCACCATCACTAACAATAGTAGTTTCATCGGGCTCAGTCGTTTGCCAATTGACTAAATTAGGCTTACTAATGGCTAAAGTGCCAGCACCTTGTTGTAATAGCTCTTCACTTTCGCTAAATATTTTTTGAGTAAAGTCTGCGCTAAAATACGTTAATTCAGATAAGGTTGCCATTAATCTTGCTTTATCTTGCGCGCTACGTTCGTCTGTAGTATTTAACACCTGCGTTGCCACTGACTCAATAGCGGTGTCTTTAGTTGCCGGTGTAACACTTACCTCAGCATGTACACTAAAATGACTTAATACGGGAATGCTCAGTAACGTTGCTAAACGAATTTTTTTTAAAACTGTTGGGGACATCTAATTAATAAACCTTCTTCAATAAACCTAAGTAGTACAAACTATTATTTCAATTGTGTTAGTTAAAAGTCACGCACAGGTGGCGGCGCTAATACTTCACGGGCACCGTTATGGCCAGGTGTTGATACTACGCCTTGTATTTCCATTTGCTCAACAATACGTGCTGCGCGGTTATAGCCAATTCTAAATTGACGTTGCACACTTGAAATTGATACGCGGCGTTTTTCAGTCACAAACTGAATCGCTTCATCATAAAGCGCGTCAAGCTCTTCTTCTCCACCACCTTCAGCTTGCTCGCCAGGTAATAAAATATCTTGCTCATTCTCACCAGAAAGAATTTCATCTATGTAATTAGGCTCGCCGCGAGACTGCCAGTCTTTTACAACCGCATGCACTTCATGATCGTCAATAAATGCGCCATGTACACGCGTAGGAACACCTGTGCCCGGCGGTAAGTAAAGCATATCACCCATTCCGAGTAACTGCTCAGCACCTTGTTGATCTAATATGGTACGGGAGTTTAAACCAGAAGAAACTTGAAACGCCATACGCGTTGGAATATTTGCTTTAATTAAACCCGTGATAACATCAACTGATGGGCGCTGGGTTGCTAACACCAAATGAATACCTGCAGCACGTGCTTTTTGTGCGATACGTGCAATTAACTCTTCTACTTTTTTACCAACAATCATCATCATGTCGGCAAATTCATCAACAATAACCACAATACTTGGCAGTTTCTCTAATAACGGTGCGGTTTGGTCTAAACCGTCATTTGGTTGCCATGTAGGATCAATAATAGGTTGTCCACTTGCTTCAGCGTCACGAATTTTTTTGTTGTAACCTTTTAGATTTCTCACCCCTAAAGCAGACATCACTTTATAGCGACGTTCCATTTCACCGACACACCAACGCAGCGCGTTAGCTGCATCTTTCATGTCAGTTACCACTTCAGCTAATAAATGAGGAATACCTTCATAAACACTTAACTCAAGCATTTTAGGGTCGATCATAATTAAACGGACGTCTTCAGGCGTAGATTTATATAACAAGCTGACAATCATGGTGTTAACACCCACTGATTTACCTGAGCCTGTAGTACCTGCTACCAATAAATGTGGCATTTTACCCAAATCAACAACCACGGGTTCACCAGCAATATCTTTACCTAACACCATAGTTAATGGCGAGGTTGCCTCTTCAAAAGCAGGACATGAAATTACTTCGCTTAGGCGAACAATTTCACGGTGTTTATTTGGTAATTCTAAGCCGATAACCGACTTTCCTGGAATAACTTCAACAACGCGGACACTAATAGCAGATAATGCTCGTGCTAAATCTTTTGATAAACTGGTAATTTTACTGACTTTAACACCAGGAGCTAAATCAAGTTCAAAGCGAGTAATAACTGGGCCGGGATAAACTGAAACAACCTCAGCGACAATATTAAAATCAAGTAACTTGGCTTCAACTAGGCGGCTCACTTGATCAAGCTCTTCTTGGTTAATTGGATTTTTTGCTTTATCGGGTCTATCTAACAAGTCAATGGAAGGCATCCCTTGGAATTTATCTTCTTCGGCCACTAAATTAACTTGACCATTGCTGTTGTCTAACTGTTGTTCAAATGTTGATGTTTTATTGGCTGTGGCTGGAGTTTTAGTAGCGGTTCTCGTTTTAGGCTCAGCCTCATCATCAGCAACATGTAACTGTTCTACGTCAGTGAATGCCGCGGCAATTTCATCTTCACTAACATGCTCTTGTACATTCATCGCCAATGGCTCAGTTAGCAACTCATTAATATCAATAAATGGTTCACTTTTTTCATGTGAGCGATAATCATCTGCACTTGGTATAGTTGAATCATCATTATTATCCGCTGTACTTGAGTCAGTTTGTGCAATAAGCGGCGATTTATTTAAGCTATTACTATCTGATGTGAAATCATTATCTTCAGCACTGTCGGCGGTAGGGTTTTTACTATGCTCATCTTGTGTACCAAAATGCTCTTTAATTAAAGCAGGTAGCGTTAACAGCCAATTAAATGAGGCAATCGCATATTGGCCAACGCTATCAACAAACTTTAACCACGAAAAACCCGTTAAAAGCACAAAACCAGAGCAGGTAAATAGTAGAAATAATAAGGTACTACCAACAAAAGAAAGATAAGGAAGTACTGCTTTGCTGATTACATCCCCTAAAATACCACCGGCAGAAAAATAGAATATATCATCAAAATTCATGCTCGCTAAAGACGTAATACCAAGATAGAGCATGAAAAAACCAACAAGCTTTAAGCCTAAGGTTAAATAATCCAGCGCCATAACTTGATGAAAGCGTTGAAACAATAACCAGCCAACAATTGCAGTAACAAAAGGTAAGGTGTAAGCAATTAAGCCAAATAAGTTTAGTAATAAATCTGATAAATAAGCCCCTACTGCCCCGCCTAAATTGCGTACAGGGGTTTGATAACCAGTTTGCGCCCAGCCAGGATCAGCGGGATCAAAACTTAATAATGCCAACACCATAAATAAAGCAAAGGCGCTAAAACATAACAAGCCAGCCTCAAGCAAGCGCTGTACACCAGAAAGTTGTTTGTTGCTGATATCGGCAACACTGTTATCACTATTTTCTACAAGTTCAGAAGACAATTATTCGTACCATCGGGAAAATTAATAAGAAGAAAGGAATAAAATAACAAATTAACGGTTAATTGGCAGCATATTCGATGATTTAATTTCATCCATCACCACATAAGTTCTACTTGCACTTACTGCGGGCAACCGTAATAAGGTATCACCTAGTAACTCCCTATAGGCTAACATATCTTTAACTCTTGTTTTTAAAAGAAAATCAAAATTACCTGAAACTAAGTGACATTCTTGAATAACATCAAGTTTATGTACCGCTGCGGCAAACTCATCAAAAACATCGGGGCTGGTTTTAGTTAACGTTATTTCAACTAACACTAATAAAGCAGCGTCAAGCTTCATAGGGTTAAGTACTGCGCGATAACCCGTAATATATTTTTCTTTTTCAAGACGTTTAACTCTTTCTAAGCAAGGCGTTGGGCTTAAACCGACACGTTTAGATAATTCAACATTGGTCAATCTGCCATCCTTTTGTAATTCAATAAGAATGTTTTTATCAATGCGATCGATATTTTTACCTATTGTGATACTCATTTTTTATATAACTCTAAAATAGTGGCCTATTACAGTATTATATATCGAAGCAAATTAAATAACGACAGGTTATTCTACAAATATATCACTATACTAGTCGCAAATATTACAGGCACTCCCATGTGCTTAGCATAATATGCTACAACAAACTTTGCTTAAGAGAGATTAGTATGATTATTGGTGTACCTAAAGAAATTAAAAACCACGAATACCGTGTTGGCATGGTACCGGCGAGCGTTCGTGAATTAGTTAATCACGGTCATAGTGTTATTGTTGAAACGAATGCTGGTAGTGGTATTGGTTTTACAGACACAGATTACATTGAAGCCGGCGCTTCAATTTTAGCAACGGCAAGTGACGTTTTTGCCCAAGCAGAGATGATTGTAAAGGTTAAAGAACCTCAAGCAGTAGAACGTGCTATGTTACGTGAAGGTCAAATTTTATTCACTTACTTACATTTAGCACCTGATTTACCACAAACTCAAGATTTAGTGAAAAGCAAATCAATTTGTATTGCCTATGAAACAGTAACCGATGCTAACGGTGGTTTACCATTATTAGCACCAATGTCTGAAGTGGCTGGTCGTATGTCAATTCAAGCAGGCGCACAAGCTTTAGAAAAATCAAATGCCGGTTGTGGCATGTTATTAGGTGGCGTACCAGGTGTTGAGCCAGCTAAAGTAGTTATTATTGGCGGTGGTATGGTTGGTAATAACGCGGCACAAATGGCAGTAGGCATGGGTGCTGAAGTAGTTATTCTTGATCGTAATGTAAATGTTTTACGTAAACTTGATGCACAATTTGGTAACAAAATTAAAGCAATTTACTCAACAGCTGACGCACTTGAAAAGCACGTATTAGAAGCTGACTTAGTCATTGGCGGTGTATTAATTCCAGGTGCAGCAGCGCCTAAATTGGTTACTAAAGAGCACATTAAAAACATGAAGCCTGGCTCTGCTATTGTTGATGTAGCGATTGACCAAGGTGGTTGTATTGAAACCTCTTACGCAACAACTCACGCTGAGCCAACTTTTATTGTTGATGATGTTGTACATTACTGTGTAGCAAATATGCCAGGTGCTGTGCCTCGTACCTCTACTTTTGCATTAAACAATGCGACATTACCATACATTATTCAGTTAGCGAATAAAGGCTACAAGCAAGCACTTAATGATAATGCTCATTTATTAAATGGCTTAAACGTTATTAATGGCCAAGTAACGGTTAAAGAAGTTGCTGAAAACTTAGGCTTTGAATACGTTGCTCCTGCAACAGCATTAAATGCTTAATAAATATGTAAAATAAGTGATAACCCTTCACCGCTAAATTTTTCAGTTGAATAATTATCACGCTAAATAGCGCACTTTTGCTTACACTTGAGCAAAAGTGCGTTTTTTTTTGTTTAGCATATAACAAACTGGCTATTTACCCCCTTGCTTTATTTCCTTATCATCCCAATCAATTAAAGTAACTTTATTCATCAAAATACCCTGTTGGCTTTAAATATAGTCAGTTTCTGGGTTACTTGATGTTACTTAAGAACAAATTTAAAAATTAATCATTATAAAAATTTTGGAGTAATCATGAGCGACGTTAGACATTGTCCACTACTTATTTTAGGCTCAGGCCCTGCTGGTTATACAGCCGCAGTATATGCAGCCCGCGCTAACTTAAATCCAGTAATGATCACCGGTATGCAACAAGGTGGTCAATTAACAACGACAACTGACGTAGAAAACTGGCCTGGCGACGCTGACGACTTAACCGGCCCAGCTTTGATGGATCGTATGCAAAAGCATGCTGAAAAATTTGATACTGAAATTGTTTTTGATCACATTAACAATGTTGACTTCAGTGAACGTCCATTTAAATTAACGGGTGATAACGGCAGCTACACTTGTGATGCTCTCATTATTTGTACTGGTGCATCAGCACAATACTTAGGTTTACCTTCAGAAGAAGCCTTTATGGGTCGTGGTGTATCAGCCTGTGCCACTTGTGATGGTTTTTTCTATAAAAACCAAAAAGTTGCTGTTGTTGGTGGTGGTAATACTGCCGTTGAAGAAGCACTTTACTTATCAAATATTGCCAGTGAAGTTCATTTAATTCACCGTCGTGATACTTTCCGCAGTGAAAAAATCTTAACTGATCGTTTATACGAAAAAGTTAAAAACGGTAATATTATTCTTCACACCGATCGTACCCTTGATGAAGTACTAGGCGATAACATGGGTGTTACTGGTTTACGCTTAAAAGAAACTAATTCAGAAGTTACTGAAGAAATTGATGTAGCAGGCGTATTTATTGCAATTGGTCACAAACCAAATACAGATATTTTTAAAGATCAATTAGCGATGGAAAATGGCTACTTAACCATTCAAAGTGGTACGCAAGGCAATGCGACACAAACCAGTGTTGAAGGTGTGTTCGCTGCAGGTGATGTCGCTGACCATATTTACCGTCAAGCAATTACCTCTGCGGGTGCAGGTTGTATGGCAGCATTAGATGCTGAGCGCTATTTAGACGCTAAAGGCTAATAAACCTGATTGCAGGTTGATAAGCATTGAATGTTAGTGCTTGTTACACGTTAAAAAGATAAATACTGGCGGCTTATATATCTATATTGGTAAGCCTCACTCAATAAAAAGAGCATTTCGTGCTCTTTTTTTATGTTTATCGTTTATTGCTTTACCGTGTATTATCTAAAGGTGTTTTACTTTTAATTCACCCTTATTGTTTTCATGTATCTTAACCTCAATAAAAATAAGTTAATCATAATATTATCAACAATATCAGTATGAAGAGTGCCGTATGTTATATCAATTAGATGATAATGATCTAAGCTTCCCTCCTATTAAATTAGCCCTAACAGAGCCCAATGGTTTATTAGCTTTTGGTGGTGATTTATCCATAGAGCGGTTAAAAAATGCTTATCAGCAAGGTATTTTCCCGTGGTATTCATCACAAGACCCTTTGATGTGGTGGTCGCCTAACCCCAGAGCGATTATTCCTATTGATACGTTAAAAATAAATCGTACTTTACGTAAGTTTATAAAAAAGTCGCCTTATCGTATTACCTTAAACCAGAAATTTGCTGAGGTTATTGATTTTTGTGCAGACGCGCCCTTTCGCAAAGATGGCACTTGGATTGTCGATGAAATGCAAGCCGCTTATATTGCACTTCATCAACGAGGGTTAGCCCATTCAATTGAAGTTTGGCAAGACCATCAAGATGAAAATAACAATCACCACAGCAAACTTGTTGGCGGCTTATACGGCGTTACAATTAATGGTTTTTTCTCGGGTGAGTCAATGTTTTATACGCAGCCCAACGCCTCTAAATGTGCGTTAGTAGCCTTGGCAAAATTATTAAGCGAAATTAATATTGACTTTATTGACTGTCAATTACTCAACCCCTTTTTAGCCGATATGGGCGCTATAGAAGTAAGTAGAGATGAATTTACCCAGATGAAAGATACAGCCCTATCTGTTATAGTTCCTAATAACTTCTGGGATCCTAGAACGTTATCACTATGCTAAAGGATTATGCTAAAGCTAAAGGAGTATGACATTATCATTATACAAAAAGCTTATTTGATACTTATCGCTTCTCTTATCGTATTCATACCCAATAAGGCGTTTTCTTCTTCACCATTATTGATTGGTATACATAACGGTGGCCAAGAACATTTCAATATGTTTATTAATAAACGAAACCCATTAACAATCACCGATTTTACCGGGAAATACGCTTATCGGGATATTGTTGAACAGGTTTTATTATTACAAGCACTGCATCGCGGCGGTTATAACTCTCCTATTCAACTCGTCTCTGTTGATTTTTATCAACGCCGAATAAAACTCATCAACCAGGGTGAAGTTCACCTTAGTGCAACCCCTTCTTGGTACGCTGATATTAAAGATAAAGAAAACCTTTTTATCAGCCCGCCATTAACTCAAGAAGGCGAGTTTACCGCGGGTTTATATGTTTATGAAAAAAATGAACATTTATTAAAATTATCACCCCCCAACATTCAAAGCCTTTTTGCCGTATCTAACCGTAATTGGAAAACTGATTGGGCAGCACTTTGCGATATGAACCTAGCAGGTCTGATTCATGTGGGGCAATTCCCACTAATGACACAAATGCTGGTAAAAGGTCGAGCCGACTTTATGCTAGCACCATTTTATAACACACCAGATTTATCCTTTACGCAAGACGGCTTCACTTTTAAACCGATTCCTAATGTGCGCGTAAAATTACCGGGTAGCCGTCACTTTGTCATAAGTAAACAACATCCCGATGCCAAAAATATATACCTTGCTTTAACTAAAGGCTTAACCATACTTAGAGCAGAGGGCATTATAAAAAAAGCCTATATACAAAGCGGATTTTTTAATAAAGCAGTAGAGAATTGGCCTATTATCAATGAATAACACCAGTTTTAAGTTAGGGGTAACCCAAGAGTTTCCTTGCAACTATTTACCTGAGCAAAACGAGCGATTATTAATTGCCGTTGATGAACGACTACAGAATAACAAAAGCTATTCATGGTTAATGGAGCAAGGCTTTAGACGCAGTGGTGAGCAAAGTTATCGCCCCCATTGTTTACAGTGCAACGCTTGTCAGTCTATTCGCGTTTTAGTCAACCAATTTACACCATCTAAAAGCCAAAGGCGCAGTAAAAAGCGTAATAGTCATTTTATCATTAAAGAGTCGAACACTTTAAAAGACAGCTATTACCCTCTTTATGAAAACTACATTAATACCTGCCATAGCGACGGTTCAATGTTTCCTGCCAATATTGAGCAATTTAGAAGTTTTTTAAGTTGCCAGCTAACCCAACAACTCTTTATTGAAACATGGCTCATTGAAGAAGACTTAGAGCAACTCATTTGCGTGGCGGTTACCGATGTTTTAAGTAATGCACTATCAGCGGTATATACCTTTTATCATCCAGAATTTAAAGCACACGGTTTAGGCGTATTTTCTATTTTAACTCAAATAGAAATATGTCAGCAGCGCGCACTTCCCTATTTATATTTGGGATATCAAATTGATGAGTGCCAAAAAATGAATTATAAAAATCGTTACCACCCTCATGAGCGATTTATTAACGACCGATGGCAATATAACGAGAATTAACGACATATAACCAGTAAATTGACAAATAAATGGTCACAATGCTTTACATTAGCCAAGCAATTAGGCATCATTCGCGCAGCTTTTTTTATCGGTCATGACTTTTAGCAATCTCGTTATTATGTTTTGGCTAATTTGCACAACATTAGAGGTTTAGCGCCCCATGGCGAAAGAAGAAAATATTGAAATGCAAGGTACGGTATTAGATACCTTACCAAACACTATGTTCCGAGTTGAACTAGAAAACGGCCACGTGGTCACTGCTCATATTTCAGGTAAAATGCGTAAAAATTACATTCGTATTTTAACTGGCGATAAAGTAACGGTTGAATTAACACCATACGATTTATCAAAAGGCCGCATTATTTTCCGCGCTAGATAATATATTATAATTACCTTGAGTTATCTCGAGGTTGATAAATTTAAAAAACCAGCTTTTGCTGGTTTTTTTATTTCTTATTTTTAAGAATCTAGCAATTCATCGCATATTCCCTTGTTGTTACCTTAACAAGCTTTCATTTCACTAACCCTAAATGATACATTCTACATATTGTATACAATAAGGAATTAATTATGACACTTGGTGTTGGCGGCTCTACCCCTGAAATTGAACTCAATAAATTATCTGACATGACCACAGATATTAGCGCAATTTCTCTCGATGAATTTAAAGCCCGTATCGCGCAAGCACAAACTTATATGCTCGAGCAAAATATTCAGGCGATGTACTTAGATGCGGGAACTAACTTAACTTACTTTACCGGGTTAAAGTGGTATAAGAGTGAGCGTTTAGTTGGCGCTATTTTACCTGCAAAAGGTGAGCTAGCATTTATTGCACCGCACTTTGAAGAAGGCTCTTTACGTGATCACATGTTGATACAAGGTAACTTTCACGGCTGGCATGAGCATGAGAGCCCTTATGCGCTATTTGCTCATGTGCTAACAGAGATGAACATTAGCACAGGTAATATTGCCATTGATGAATCAGCTCCTTTTTTTGTGTTTGATGGTTTTAGAAAAGCAGCGCCACATATAACTTACACCAACGCTTCAGATATAACCGCATTGTGTCGTCAAATAAAGTCGAGCGCAGAGATTGCTTTAATGCAACGAGCGAAAGATATGACTATTGCCGTACATAAAGCAGCAGCCCGTATTTTAAGGCCTGGTATCAGTACAGTAGAGGTTACACAGTTTATTAACGAAGCCCATAAACGGGTTGGCGCCACAGGCTCTTCGTTTTGTATTGTACTTTTTGGTTTAGCCACCTCATTCCCACATGGCGTAAAAGATCCGCAAATTTTACAAGAAAATGACTGGGTTTTAATTGACACGGGTTGTTTAGTGCAAGGTTATAATTCTGACATTACTCGCACTTATGCTTACGGCGAGGCAACCCCTGAGCAACGCAAAGCATGGCAAGTTGAAAAAGATGCACAAATTAATGCGTTTAATGAAGCTAAACTTAATGCTCCTTGTGGAAATGTCGATGATGGCGCACGTATAGTATTAGAAAAACACGGTTATGGACCTGACTACCAACTACCGGGTTTACCACACAGAACGGGGCATGGTTGTGGGCTTGATATTCACGAATGGCCATATTTAGTTAAAGGGACTGAAACAAAATTACAAACCGGCATGGTATTTAGCAATGAGCCGATGTTAGTTATTCCTGATCAATTTGGTGTTCGCTTAGAAGATCATTTTTATATGGATGAAAACGGCCCTGTGTGGTTTACCACGCCATCACATTCAGTTGACGACCCTTTTGGATTAGAAGCTTAACGACTTACACAGTTAATGACTTATACAGTTAACAACAGCTATGAAAGTTTAATGGGGTGTGAATACCCCATTAAACAACAATAAAGTTAATAATACGTATAAAAAATAATACTTAACCTGAACTCGGTTTAAGAAGTCTTTAACAAATTGAAATTTCAGCAAAAATTATTCTTAAGAATCTCTAGCTTGATAGTTTTGCTTAATTCAAGGTAAATTTCGCGTCAATAGCTGGCCTATTGCAAGTAAATTTAACGAAGAAGTTAGGAAAAATAGCTGCTAGAGAAACATTTGTTAAGCCGAGCTCAGGTTACTTATAAATGAGCAGTGTTAAAACGTATTAGCCAAGGTACAAATCCTTGCGCGACTTGAGTAACAGTGCATAACGCCTGATTATAAAACCATACTGGTACATCATTAAGCTGAAGATCACACTCACTTTTTTTAAAGCAAAACATATTACCTTCACTATCAGAAGCAAAAACTATATGCCCGGTTGGCATGCCTGTCATCTCATAAAGCTTTGAAAGAGATAAAACATCTTCAACACTTAAAAAGTCTTGCACGTTTGCTACTTCAACATTTAAGTCACAAGTTTTTGTCAGAACATTGGGCGTGCGTACTAAACCATAAGTAGTCAGTAAATATTTATATGCCTGAGGTAAAGCAACTTGTAGTTGCGCTTCAAGCTCAATAATATCTTGGTGACTTATCGGCACCATAGCACTCTCACCTGCCCAATTTTCTATAAATAAATCGATATCTTTCAATTAAATGTACTCTTATTTTTCAAAGGGGTAAACACTGTAGCTCCCGACAAATACGCCAACCACAATACGGTAAAATCATTTATTTAACCTAAACTCGGGCTAAGTTAGCTCTTTATTTTTGGCTCAGTGACATTGCTTTCATTATCTTTAATATAATAACGATAAAAGCCAACCGCTGTACTTCCCACGAAAATGGCTTCTACTAATATACCAACCGGTGTCCATAAAATAATATTGTGTAGAAGCCATAACGAGCCGCCTACCATCATCATAATACGTAGTAATTTATCATTTTTAGTAAATGAGCCAATGGTAATAAAAACCGTCGCCATAAAGCCAATCACACTTAAAAAGCCAATATAGGTATAACACGCAATTAATAAACTAACCCCAATGGATAATGCTGAAATCCATTGAAACTTCCATTTAATAGAAATTAAAAATCGAATACTCGAAAACCAGAAAATGAAAGCCGCAGTCGGCTGAGCTAATAAAAAATAATGAATACCATTAAAAAAACAACTCACTGACAGCAACGCTAAAATGGTATTTTTATTTTTGTGCTGCATTGCATAGCATTCAATAATTAAGGTAATTGATGCAAGCACCTGCGAAAGAAGAAAATCAGGCATGTTATCTCAAATAAATCTCAAAATGGTGGTCTAGAATATTACTGGGCATGAGCAGTAAATGAGCTGACCTATTAATGCAAGGTGTTTAATACAAGGTAGTTAACATAAAGCAGCAAAGTTAGAAAATCCCTTTGCTGCTCGGTATGCTAAGGTGCGTTGCGCTCAGCAGGCGATGTTTTAAAGTCTTTCACCATAGTGTTCGGGTTAACTTCACTCTTATGCTTTTGGGCCGCCTGTGCCCACCATACAAGTTGACCGAATGTTCGAGAGAAATAATCAAACCACGAAGATTGCTCTTCACCTGGTTGTAATGTGCCTTCTTGTGTAAAGACATCTTGCGCTTTAGGAACATGAATCATAGCAGAGACCGGCAGACAGCCTAATTCACCCAAAAAGGTGCGCATGCCAACCGCTGCTCGCATACCACCCCATTGCCCAGCTGAATAAGTAACAATAGCGCTAGGCTTATAAGCAAACAAAGAGCTGCCAAAATGATTAAGTAAGTTAGCCAACGCAGGACTCATTGAATGATTATATTCTGGGCTGATCATAATAAAAGCATCTGCTGCGGCTATTTTTTCAGCTAAGCGACTAAGGGCTGCAGGCGCTTGATTACTTCCATACGCAAAGTGCGGCTTAAAAATAGCCTCTAAAGGGTAATCTAACGCGTCAATTAGCTCAATCTCATGTTCCGCAAAGCGAGCGTGTAAACAGTTAAGACTCGCTTTAGCAACTCTAACACCAAGACGTGCTGGTTTAGGTGGTGTGCTTTCACGAACCGTCCCTAAAAAAACGAGAATTTTCATCGGTGAATTCCTTTTATTCTGTAGACTCAATAACTGTAGAACCAAATATAGCGCTATGCTTGCGTAATGAAATATATACCAAACGCTAACCCCAAATACATCATCAGTGAAAATACACTACCAACGAGTGTCAACATCGTTGAAATTCCCCTGAATTGAAAACTTAATGCCGCACTCAGCGCTTTAGGTCGTGACTGAAATGAATGAAAATATTTAAATTCAGTTAACGTACTAGCTAAAGTCGGATTGTTTTTAATTTCATTATCAATAGTTTTGTCATAAACAAATGCGACTAAATAAAAAACAATCAAAAAAATTAAAATGGATTCCACAACCGTATTTCCTCAGCTATTCAGTACAAATTATTGTCGTTAAGCTCAGGGCTATTACTTATAATCCGCCAGCATTGCTTTATCGAAAGGCAGCGCGTCAATATCAATATTTTTCTCATTAATTGATTCAGTGATATCTTGTAAATTTTTCTCAACACTTGATAAGGTAATGGTATTGTCATCTAAAATATATAACTGCTTGATGCTGTTGTAATAGTAAAACAAAATACGTAATGCTTGTTCATCCCCCTCTTTCGCCGCAGCTTTGATCTTTTTTAGCTTACGATAAATAAGGTTTTGTACCTGTTTAATTTGCCACACATAATAAACTTCGTTGAAAAAATCACTATTTTTCACGCGGTGTAAAATAGCTGCGTTCACAAATAACGCTAGCACAACGCCAATTAAATTAAACTTAAAATTACTCCCCTCTGGTGCTTGCTCTGCGGTAATTTTTGCAAGGTCAATCACGTTTTGCTCTACGGTTGAAAAAAGTGCAATCAGCAGCTGACCAAAAATCAGAGATAGTATTAATAAACTACTGATAAAACCAACAATGACAATATTTAAATGTTTTTTATAACGTGCTTTATCAATATCTTTTAATTGCATAACCTTAAACCTTAAACCTTAAACGCTAGTGACTAACCTGAACTCTTCAAAAATAAAACGCGAGTTATTTTAACTATCGCTTTATCGTAAGCCGCAATTATATCAGGCATTTAGGCAATTAACGCACAATAAATCATGACTAAATTGTTATTAGACTGATCTCAGTCAAAGTCACTGCAACTAAGCGATAGTCCTGAGTGCCTTTTAACCTGAGCATTAACCCCTTGCTGCCAAGTACTTTGGTTACTTGCCACGGTGATCTGCTGTTTAGCGCGTGTAATGGCAGTGTACAATAACTCGCGCGACAGTAATTTGCTCTCCCTTGCCTTATCAGAGCCATGACTAGCACCAGTTTCACTTAATAACATCGCAACATGGGTAAATTCACTCCCTTGGGTTTTATGAATTGTCATCGCATAAACTGTTTCATATTTCGGTAAACGTGACGGCAGAATACGCCGAATAGGCTGTGCTTGGTCACTACTTTCAAAGCATGCCATTAAATGGCTATTACTATTATTTTCATCATCAACTCGCCATATAATGCCAATATCACCATTATAAAGTCCCAAACGGTAATTGTTTTCACTGATCATTATCGGTTGCCCGTGATATAAGCCTTGCTGCTCACTATGTTGGCTGACAAAAGCTTTACCTAAGTAGCGTTTTATATAGTCGTTAATCGCTTCAACGCCATAGCTACCTTGACGCGTCGCGCATAACACTCGAAATTGCGCGAGTAACTTAAAGGCTTCACTCACATTTTCGCAATGCTCTATAGGTTGGAAATACTGCTTAATTAACGGTGCTAACCAAGCTGACAACTCGGTTGTGGCTAATGCTAATTGTGAAGAATTTTTAGCTTTAGCCTCCGTTAATAAACCCCAGCTCTCTTGAGAGTCACCTTTTATCACTGCACTGGCTAATAAACCAATACCGCCTTTGCCGTCAAAACGTCGAGACTTAAGTAAATAAGTCAAATAGTCATTAGGGTTTGTTGAGTGCTCGGTATTGAACGGAGAAAAAGCTTGTCTTAATACAGCTCCCTTTAACTGACAAACTTGCGCTAAGTAATCACAATTTAGTGTTGAAAACCCACCATGAGGTCTTGGCGCTATATCAGCTAAAACACTTCCTGTTGCCACTGACGGTAACTGATCGGCATCTCCTAACAATATAACTTTAGTGTTGGGCTTTAAAGCACGAAACACACGTGTCATTAAAGGTAAATCAACCATAGATACTTCATCAATAAGTACTACGTCATAAGCCAATTTGTTATCAATGCCATGTCTGAAATTAGGACTATTAGGAATAACCCCTAATAAGCGATGAATAGTTTGTGCACTACTAGGAATTTTTGCTAATACATCGCTAGCAATTAATTCACTAAACCCTGCGACTGCTTTAACAATAGACTCTGATAAACGCTGTGCGGCTTTACCTGTTGGCGCAACTAGCGCAATACTTAACTCGCTTGATGATAACGTATCACTTTGCTGCAACATAACCAGCGCCGCCAGTAATTTAGTTACCGTATAGGTTTTTCCTGTGCCAGGTCCGCCTGCAATCACACTGAAGTTTTTGTTAATAGCATTGGCCACTGCAACTTTTTGCCAATCAATATCATTAACATCATTACGAGTTTCGCTTAAATTATCCTCTGGAAATAAACCACTAATACACTCAGTAATCTCATCAAGACTAAAGGTTGAGCGCGTAGCAATACGCATTGAAATATCTTGCGCTAATTCACACTCAAACTGAAAATATCGACGCAAATATAAATTACCATGATGAAAAACAATGGGTTGTTGTTGCTCAGGTGATAGCGCTAATGCCGTAATAGTTGTTGTTAATATCGTTAACTCAGGAAAAATAACACCTGAATGACTAACCTCTCCGTAATTATCAAAGGCACAACCCCAGTGTTTATTAGCGAGCTCACTTAATGGCAAGCAGGTATGCCCTGCGCGCAAACTCTCACTCAATGCCAACAAGATATGAGTAATTAAGCGGTCATTGTCGCTATGGTTGTCACCCGTATCCACTTGGCCTTTGCGATGAATACTGTCATTACTCACTAGTGCTTGCACCATTTCTTTAGCAAAAAAGTAATCGATAGCTTCAAGGCCGTGAATTTTCTGTTTGGCTTGTGCAAAGCTGCTATAAACATTATTCATCAGTGCTTTCCTCAGCCTTTGCTATATTTTTGTCTGTTGTGTTTACTGGCGTGTCGCTATGCTGAGCCTTTTCACCTGAAAATAATTGATCAAGCAATGTTAACTCCTGTGGTGTTACCGCACTATAATAAATACCTGCGCCGGCATGCTGCGGGTTTGCGGTCATACCGCGAAGATATAAATAATAGACTCCACCAAAGTGTGCTTCAGGTTGGTAATCAGGTAACGATTGCTGTAAATGACGATGCAATGCCAAGGCATAAATTAAATACTGTAAATCGTAGTAATTACCTTGCATATTATCCAATAACGCCGCAGGTTGATAATGACTATACCTGTCTCCTAAATGGCTCGATTTATAATCACAAAGGTAATATTTACCTTGATGTTCAAACACTAAATCAATAAATCCATGCATCATACCTGAGAGTTTTTTATAACTCGGTAATTGCACAGCTCTGGCAATATTAATGTCACCTGTGTTAGCTGAAGTCGTGGCTGCTTTTATTTTTCTATGTTCGGTGAGTATTTTAGCTAACGCATTACTGTCTTCCCCTTGCATTGGAAAGTAAAACTCACTCTCTCGCATAGTTTGTATTAAGCTTAAGCTCGACAAGCTCCCCTTATTGTCAATATCTTCATTTTCGCCAATAAACGGCGCAGCGATCACATCATCAAGCCAAGTGATTAAGTCATCTTCGCTAAATTGTGTATTAGCTTGTTGATTTAAATCACCATATTTAACTAAAGGCCACTTAATACTTTCTTGCCAATTAGCGTGGCTAAAATCAGTTAACTCAAAAATATCATGCAATAAATTACCACTATGTGCGCCTTTACTTAACTTAAAGCGAATAGACTGTGATACTGCGGTTGTTTCACTGCTGACATAAAGATCGGCATCTCTGTCAGGAGTTGAAACACCGCTGTGCCTGATGTTACGGGTTAATGCTGAAAACGAACTTAACCACCAATCTCGTTCAATATTTCCAATAAAACGGCTAGCTTGTAGTGGGTTTTGCTCGTCATAACTAGTCTTGTTAAGGCAAGCATTTTCTTTATTAATAAGGTGCTTCGCCGCTAGCGCTGAAAAACTTAATTCGGTAATGCCAATAGCATCGGGACAAAGCGCTTTAAGTGATTGTAAATTGGTAATGATATTGTCATCTTCACGCCACTTTAAGGTATTGCCTAATGGGGATAAGTGAAACTTTTCAAACCCCGTAGTTAGCACATAACAGCGTTTTTCTGCGCGAGTTATCGCCACATACAATAAACGAATACTTTCAGCATAGGCCTCTTCAGCCATTGCCTGTTTCGCTGCTTTTGAGCCATCTAAGCTTAAAATTAATTGCCCGTTACTATCATGATATTCAATATAACTCACCGATTTAGGCCCAAATTTCATCGGGTCTTTATGACGAGTTGCAAACGGAATAAAGACATAAGGATACTCTAGGCCTTTTGAGCCATGTTGAGTAATAATACGGATTAAATCACCGTCACTTTCTAAGCGTAATTCGGCTTCAGTTTCAGGATTATCTAAACGGCATTGTTGCTCAAACCAGAACAACAGCTCTTGTCCTTGGTGATGACGTTGACTTGCCGCTTGCAGCACCTCAAATAAATGCAGTAAATTAGTTAATGCGCGATCTTTATCATCATCAATAACCACAAAGTGCTGATGCATTAAATTAATGGCCATGGTAATAAAACCTTGACGCTGCCATTGCTGACGATAATCAACAAAAGCAAATTTTAAATGTTGATAAGCTTGCTCATCTTGTTGTAGTGCTGCAAGTTTATCGGCACTAAAGCCAAGTAAGCCCGAGCCAAGCGCAGCAATAAACAAACGTTCATTTTCAACAAGCAAAATGCCTTTAAGCAAGCTTAATAACTGCCCTGCTTGAGCGCTGTAAAATAAATTAGCGCGATCAGACATAAAAACGCTATCAAGCCCGGCATGTTGTAATGCTTGCTTAATTTCACGCGCTTCAGCGCCATCTCGCACTAATAGCGCAATATCTTTAGGTCTTATTTTTTCAGCGGAGTTATTATCTTGATGATTCACGCTAAGGAGTTTACTTATTTCTGCTGCGCACCAACTGGCCAAATAAGTACGCGAGCTTTGCCCTACTTTGTCATTGTCATTTTCTTCGTCATTAAAATGAATAAACTGTAGCGCTTTATTGCTATCAAGTACTGTTGACTCCTGCGGTTTGATTGACGACTTTTTACCCGCCAGTACCGGTAAATAAGGGATACCGTAACCAAACACTTGATCTTGAGCTAATGCTTGCTCGCTATTATCTTCACCTGCTGCAATCGAGCTATCTTTACTCACAAAAATTTGATTATAACCCGCAATCATTTCAGGGGTTGAACGCCAATTGGTATCCATTAACCAATGATAATCGCAACCAGCACGAGCACTTAAATAGGCAAAAATATCACCACCACGAAAGCCATAAATAGCCTGCTTAGGATCGCCGATTAAAAACAACCCTGCATTGGCTTGAGTTGCTTTTTTTCCGTAGTACAGTGCTTGTAAAATACCAAATTGTTTAGGATCGGTATCTTGAAATTCATCGACTAACGCCACGGGGTACTGCGCTAACAATTGTGCGGCTAATACGCCCTGCTCGTCATTGGCTAAACATTGTGCGAGTGTATTAATCAGATCGTCAAAGTCGAGCATATTGAACAGTTGTTTTTGTTCAATAATTGTTGCTCGCATTTGATAAATACCCGAGCGCACTAACTGATATGCTTTCGCTTTATCTATTTTATTATGAATGGTTTTATACTGCTCTTTAACCGCTTTTACACTGTCAAAAGCAACAAGCAGCTCTTCTTTAAACTTAGATCGTCCGTAGCGCTTGCCATCAAAAAAAGCATCTGGCATTTTATCCAGTGCAATTGGCTCATCGGTCACCTCTTGCGCCATTATTTCAACGACCGACTCAAGCCATAAAATTAACTGCGCCAACTCACTACGCCTTGTTTCTTGCTCCGCCCCTTTTTTCACTAAGATAAGTGCGGTTTCTAATAGAGCATTATGACTAGCTAAGTCAGTTTTAGCTTGCCGCGCCAGCTCAGAGAATTGTTGTTTAATCTCGTTAACATCAATTAAGGCAATTTCACCACTGTGACCGATGGCTTTATTAAAACTCGACAAAAAACTACTTGGGGTTGCCCAAAAATTGGCAAGTAATCTAAATTGCTCACTGTTATTTTTTGCGAGTTGGCGATACCAATCTTGGCAAGCTTGTAAAATGATCTCTTTCGTATCTGCAGCCATGTTGGCATTAAACGGCAAGCCACTTGAAAAAGCATATTGATTAAGGACCCGCTGACAAAAACCGTGTATTGTAAAAATGGCCGCTTCATCTAAAAATAATAGCGCACGTTTTAATAAAAACTCCCGTTTATCGGCATCAATAGTAGTATTCAAACGGGTAAAAAATTCACCATCACTCCCTTGTGACTCACATAACCCCTGCCAATTACTTAATGCTTCACGTAAAAAGCTGTCAATACGGCCACGTAATTCTTCAGTAGCATCTTTGGTGAAAGTCATCAGCAAAATCTGTTCAACTTTCAGCTCTCGCTCAAGCAATAAGCGTAAATAAATACGGGTAATATTGTAAGTTTTGCCTGTGCCTGCGCTCGCTTCAATTAAATGCTTACCACTCAGTTCAAGGGTTGCGGCATTTAAATTTTTCAAATTAAGTACCGGAGATGTCGCTAAGCTCATGATTTAGTTCCTTTAGCACTGGCTTTTTTTGTGGTTGATTTAACTTTTTCAACCACGTTATAAATATCGTCATAAACCGCCACTAAATCACGCTCATACTGACTATATTCGGGGCATGTTGGCCAAAAGTAATTGATATAAGGGTCTTCAGCAAAGCCTCGCATATTGATATCACCATGCCAAAAGCTTTCAAATCGCTCTTGGGTAAACTCTTCTACTTTACCCCATTTTTTAGCATAAACAGCTGCCGCTAATTCGCCGTTAAGCAACAGTGGCTGCTGTTGTCCTTGGATAAAAAAGCTGACTAATTGTTTGAGTTTAGCGACGGGACTCTCAATTGCACTCACCTGATATTTTTCAACGCTTTGAGTTTTCGTATTAAAATAAATACCGAGATTTTCATCAACCGCTAACAGTGCTTCATTTATCCCGACCGATTGCTCTTGCACAACTTGTAATATCAATTGATTAAGGTACAAGGTAAAAAGATCTTTGGCTTTAGCTGTTGAACTGCGGTAGTGCACTAATTTATTATTTTTAATGGGTAATTTAGTGTTTAGAGTTAGCTCAATCGTCAAGGGCGATAACAGTGCTAACGGTAAACTCACATCGATTAATTCAGGGTTATCAACGCCATGATTGCGGATTTCTTCGCTAAAAATCAAAGTGTCTTGTACATATTCATCTAACACGCCAGGTGTTGTCGGTAAATCAGGAAATTTACCGGTTAACTGTGCATGTTGTAATACCGCGGCAGTGTTATCAGCACGTGTAGTTTCTTGCGTAGATAAACAGCCCTCAAGCAATGCTTGGCGCACAAGGTAACTTTGCAAACGATCAAATTCAAATGGCTCAACGTCGTTTAGCATTACGCTGTCATTATCAAAATAAAGGTTCAAGTTTTGCTGTGCAAAAAGGCGTGCTGGGTGTTGAAAAAAACGTATCAACTGTTCTGTTGAGAGCACTAGGTGGTTATTAAGATCTTGTGCCTCAATGCTGCTCAACAATTGCGCCTTACTTTGCTCAATAGCAAGGCTACTCTGCTGTTCATTTAGACCTAAGGCTAACCAGCGGCTATCAAAGCTCGGCCAAGGGTTGATATTACTGCGATAATTATCAAGACTAAACGCTTGCATCGGTAATTGATTGAGGTCTCGCTTATCATGGTCTGAAAACTGATAACCATAGCCCTGCGTTAAATAGTCCATTAACTCTTTAAGTACAATAGACGGTTGACGCTCGTTGTTATTTTTTATATTGCGTCCTTGAAAGCTTAAATACAGTGCCTTACGAGCAGAAATAATGGCTTCAAGAAAGAGGTATCTATCATCGCCTCGACGAGATCTATCGCCTAATGCCACTGGGGTTAACGACATTAAATCAAAGCCAAGCGGTTGTCGCTGCCTTGGAAATTCACCATCATTTAAGCCTAATACCGCAATCACTTTAAATGGAATGCTACGCATTGGTAGCATTGAACAGAAGGTCACTTGCCCTACCATAAACTGTTTACTGGCATCGCCTTCACTAAAGTGATTATTCAGGTAGTCAACAATAATTGTTAATGGCAAAGCTTCTTCAAAGTATGCATGCTGGCAATGCTCCACTAAGCCAGCAATCGCCTGCTCAATTATAGCGATGCTCGCTTCACTATTAAGTGATTTATCATCAACACGGCTAAAGAGCGTTTCGAGCTGCTCTAACAGGAAACTTTGCCATTGCACGGCGCTGCGTGGTGTATTTAACTGTAAGCTAAAATGTTGCAGTTGTTCAATAAAGAGCATGAGCTGCCCTAACAGAATGGCATCATCACCTTCAACATGTGTTAGTAATAATTGTTGTTGATAGACTTGCTCGCTATCGTTAAAAGCAAACCCGCGTAATAATCGCGATAAACCTTGTTGCCAAGTAAAGCTATTGCTCGCTTGCTCGCCAATAAACTGCTGTTTATGCCGTGTATCTAAACCCCAGTGTACACTGGCATCATCAAGCCATAAGGTAATTTTATCTAAGTCATCAGCGCTGATAGAAAACTTATGACTGATAGCAGGTAAACGAATGAAGCTTAGCAACTGTGATACGCCAAAGCGGCTGTCAGGTAATGCCAGTAATTCAGTAAAAGCGGCAACCAGTGGGTCGCTGTCTTTAGCGCTTCTATCGGCAATTGAACACGGTAGCGGTGGTACATCATCACCAACATCTTGCCAACCCCGCGTAAATACCGCGTTTACATAGGGTGCATACTGCTCTATTTGCGGACACATCACTAGTATATCTTTTGGGGTTAAACTCGGGTCTTCATTAAACTGATGCAGTAAATAATCATGTAAACCTTGTACCTCACGCAGCGCACTGTGAGCACTACTGATAACAATAGAGTTATCGTGGGTATTCAGGTTATTGTTACCCTCTGTGCTATTGCCTATGCTATTCGCACTATTTTCGCGGGCATCACTTAAGGTTAAAATATCATTTTGTAGTTGTTGGAGAATATTAAGCGATGGAGAGCCTGTCGTCGGCTCTACTGCATGAGTGATAGCATGAGCCTCTTCAAATAACTCGATATCTACGGTGCTGTAGCCTTGAATCATCGACAAAAATTCGCGACCTTGTTGACCTAAGTTTGCCAACAAAGGATTACCAATAAAGCATTGCTCGTTTTCTGCATCGGCCGACCAATGACTTAGCTTAGCCAGTGCTTGTTTTTCACTTTGAATGTCACCCCAATAAGAGAAACACGGATTAAGGTGAAAAAAGTGTACTTCAACATGTTCACTCAGCGCATTAATAAAGTCTAACCACATCGGCGCCATGGTATTTAAACCAAAAAAACTAATTCGCTTTGGGATAATTGACTTTTTATCCGCCATATTAGCAATGGCATCACGCATTAACGCTAC
Source organism: Colwellia asteriadis (assembly GCF_039523295.1). Taxonomy (NCBI): domain Bacteria; kingdom Pseudomonadati; phylum Pseudomonadota; class Gammaproteobacteria; order Alteromonadales; family Colwelliaceae; genus Colwellia; species Colwellia asteriadis. The sequence continues at coordinate 118,221 of NZ_BAAAFA010000007.1, forward strand.
AGGATCATAAGGTAATTCTTGGGTTAATAATTGCCACAACCGTCCCTGCCATTTATGCTCTTGAAGTGGGTTGTGTTGCTGTTCACTGCTTTGGTTTTCGTTATTTAATGCTAATGCAAAAGGTGATGTCGGTGAAAAATCACCTTGTTGCCATGCACTTAACCACTGTGGTCTAAAAATTAAATATTGCTCATACAAGTCAGCCATTTGTCGGGCTAATTGATAACGTTTTAATGCGGCTTGTTTATCAACGTTTTGTTGCTCAGCTATATGATCTACATCCGCTAACCAATAACGTGTTGCTGGCATAAAATCATCATCTTTTATCACAGTTTCAAGACCTAACAGGTGGTAAATTCGCCACGCTAACACCTCTCTAGAATAGGGAGATTGATCTGGAACCTTTTCTTCGCTAGCAAGTGAACGCATTAACTTCCAGAGAAACTGAGCAGGTAACGCGTAACGAATATTCATGCTAATTCCGCGCTCATTCGCTAATGCTAAGTTCAGCCAATGTTGCATACCTGCATTTTGCACCACAATAACATCTTGATTAAAAACACCGAGGGGAGAAATTTCAGAAATCTTGTTCAATAAAAGCAACAAATTTTCCATTTTGTTTGCAGGATAGAGGTAAATCAAGAGCAAGCCTTACGCGCAGAATAATACATAACAAAGAAAGTAAATTTAATCACATCGATACCATGAACACTAGTAAAATCAGTGCGCTATTTATAAGGAATATTGCATTGATAGCAAACAGCACATATTACAATTACTCACAGTTGGCTATAGATTTCTTACAGGGTAACGACACAATTACAACGGTCGCTCAACAAGCTTTTACCTATAGTAGCGCTATTCAATTATTGCGCTACTGACAATCTTAGGTAAAAAAATGGACTTATTTCATGACACTTTTTATAAATCAGCACAACAATACCCACATAATATCGCGCTTTGCACGACAGAATACGGTCAAGAGTTACAATTTAGCTATCAAGAACTCTTAAACATTACCACACACTGGTCACAATATTTATTACCTTTAAATACGCACTATAACCCCATTGCTATTTATGGTGGTAAACAGTGGCAAATGTACGCAGGTATTCTCGCCATTTTACAAACTACCGCCGCTTACGTGCCATTGAATAATAAGCAGCCTGCTGACAGAAACTGTTCAATATTAAAGCAAATAAACTGTCAGATTTTACTCGTTGCTGCTGGAGAAGATCCGAGCCAATTATTATTGCACTCTCAACCAATGACGGTAGTGTATTTAGGTCGTGATACGCCGCAGTGGTTACATAGTATTGAACAAAGCTCACACCACCGCACTGTTAATATTACGCAAGAAAACCCAATTGTGTCTTGTAAAATAGAACCGCCCCTGACTAACAATACTGCATTTTGTGGCTCACATCCTGCGTATATTTTGTTTACTTCAGGTAGTACAGGAGTGCCTAAGGGCATTGCGGTTAGTCATAATAATATTACGGAGCATTTATTTAATTTACATAAATTATTGCAGTTAAATGCTAATGATAGAGTCAGTCAATTTTTTGAATTGTCTTTTGATTTATCCGTTCACGATATGTTCAGTTGTTGGTCAACAGGCGCGGCATTGTATGTAGTACCTAACCAATATTTGTTATGCCCTATTACCTACATTAAACAGCACCAATTAACGGTATTTTCAGCGGTTGCTTCTACGTTATCTTTTATGGATAAATTGCGTCAGTTAACACCTGAGCAATTACCTGACCTGCGCATTAGTTGTTTTGGCGGCGAAAAACTATTAACTAGCCAAGCTTTAAAATGGCAGCACTGCGCACATAACAGTCGAGTAATAAACCTGTATGGCCCTACCGAGTGCACGATAACCGCGACGAGTTATGAATTAAACCTTGACGATATACCATTATCAGCTTCAGTGCCTATTGGTAAGCCACTTAATAATGTCATCGCAGTGCTAGTGAAAGATAACCAAATAGTAAGTCAAAAAAATACACTAGCGGAGCTCTATTTAGCTGGAGAACAGCTGGTTTCAGGTTATTGGGCTGATGATATAAAAACCGCACAATCATTCATTACCTGCTCATTGTCTAACACACATTTACAACGAGAGAATTTGTCAAAACAAGCGTTAACACGCTTTTATAAAACCGGCGATATGGTTTATTTAGATGAGCAGCATAATATTGTTTTTCATGGCCGTAATGATCACCAGTTTAAAGTCTCGGGTCACCGCGTAGAATCGGCAGAAATTGAGGCCGCCCTATTGAGTTTTCATCAAGATATCAGTTGGGCAACAGTAAAACTGATGTCAAAAAGCTCAAACGCTAAAAGCAACCATATTGTTGCGTTTATTGAAGTCGCAAAGCACGTAATAGACCATTCACAGTTAAACAATGCTCCGTTAAACAGCAAATCTCTTCGAAAGTACTGCGTCGAAAAGTTACCGCTATACATGGTACCCGACCAATTTATTCTCACGGAGCATCTTCCTCGAAATCTCAGCGGAAAAGTTGATGTAAAGCAATTAAAAACGCTACTAACTGATGCCTGAGCTACCTCATTAAAGTATCTCTAAAGAGCAGTTGTTCGTTAAACACCTGAATTTACCTTAAAAAATAATTAATCACAAAAATATCAAAAGAAATTGGAGTATATATGCTGGTAAAACAAACCATTATCAACTTTATTCAAGAGAAAACTCATAGTAACGACATTGACTTAGAAATGAGCTTATTTGCTTCGATAAAGTCTTTTGACTTTATGATGTTGATGCTCGATTTAGAGCAGAAATTCAATATAGCGTTACCGTTAGAAGAAGCTTTTGAGCTAAATACCCACAATATTTGCCAATTTATTACTTGGGTTGAGAAATATGCCAATTAAAGCATCGACCCAGCAAAAGCAAAAGCAAAAGCAAAAAACGGTAAACCTAAAGCATGCTTTGCTCAGTGTTTTGGCAAAAATGTTAATTACCATATTACGTATATTGCCCGCTAAAATGCGAAAATCAAGCATTAAGCAACTAGGTAGGTTCATTTTACATTGCGCTAAAAAAACACGTTCTCGCGCTATTAATAATATTCAACGGGCTTTACCTGACTTATGTTTTAATGAAATTAAACAAATTGCCTTTGATGCCTATGCTAACTGTGCATTTGGCGTAGCGGAGTCTTTATGGCTTGATCAACTAGACCCTGAAATCTATTGTGATGAAGCAACACTTGAAATTTTACAATCAGGAGAAGGTGCTTGTATTGCCACAATGCATTTAGGCTGTTATGAAGCCGTCCCCTTAGCTATAAATAAGTTCTCAGGGCAGTCTGTAACGTTAACTAATGTGCCAGATTTTCTTGAGCAAGGCCTACAATTTTACGCTAAAGCAAAAATTACAGCGATTAATAAAAATGACAACAACGCCTTTGCGCAGCTGTTAAAGCATACAACTAGTAATGCTTATATTTCATTACACTGTGATTTATATGCAAATCAAACTCCGGTTAACTTTTTCAAACAAACGACTAAAGCACCGTCTGGCGTAGTAATGTTAGCTAAGTTGAGCAAAAAACCTTTATTACTTGCTTATTCTGTTTATCAAGCCGATGGCAGTATTAGTGTATTTTTTGAAACAGTTGTAAGTAGCAACAATAGTGAAATTCAGCTAAACCAAGATAAATCCGTCGAAGAGATTATGGACATTATTTATCAACGCTTTGAACAAATCATTCAACAATATCCAAGCCAATGGTATTGGTCTTATAACCGTTGGCGTATTAGAAGCTAAATCACAAAAGTAATAACAATGAATTCTACCAATAAACAAAGTACAACCTCTCATGAACATAGTAATCGTCGTCAATTATTACGGTTACTCAGCTATTACCGCGCTCATACAAAACTTATTGCGATTGCATTTTTAGGGCTATGCCTATTCAGCACCATTGATGCAGGCATGATTTACTTTATTAAACCTTTAATTGATAACGGGTTAAGTAATGCTAATAGTGACACCTTAAAAATTGGCGCTATTTTAGTCGTTTTGATATTTTTATTTCGCGGTATAGCCAGCTTTATATCTAATTACACCATCGCCTATATGAGCAGTAAAATTACTTACTGTATAAGACAACAAACCTTTGAAAAACTACTGGTTTTACCTCGTGGCTTTTATGAAAGTCACAGTCGCGGTAGTATCATTTCAAAACTCATTTATGACACTGAACAAATATCACATGCCATTTCTAAAAGCGGTGTCATCATCGTCAGAGAAAGCATTATCATTTTAGTACTCATTGGCATGATGATTTATAACAGCTGGCAACTCAGCGCTATTTTTTTAATAATAGGTCCTGTTATTGCTTTACTGATTAACCGAGTTGCCAAACGTTTCAAACGTATTAGTAGCCAACTACAAGTCAGTATGGGTGAAGTAAGCTGCGCTACAGAACAAGCCATAGTAAATCAACAAGAAATACTACTGCTCAATACCGCAACACAAATAGGCACACAGTTTGCTAAGGTTAATAATAAAAATCGTCTACAACACTGTAAACTTGCTGCAACGAGCGCCCAAAACAACCCAATCATTCAACTCATAGCCTCTTTTGCAATAGCTGGCGTCTTACTATTAGCAAGTATTGAGCAGGTACTCAACAGCTTAACACCAGGAACATTTACCTTAGTGCTCGTAGCAATGGCATCATTATTAAAGCCCCTAAAGCAGCTCACTAATGTTAATCAGCAATTACAAAAAGGCTTGGCTGCCGCACAAAGCTTATTTACTTTACTAGATGAACCGGTAGAGCAAGATAATGGTACTTTAACCTTACGTGGTGAGCAATTTACTATTCGCTTTAATCAACTCTCGTTTACTTACCCGAATAATCTTTATAATACTGCTAAAAATGCTGAAACACGCACTGAAAGTAAAGTGAAGGCAGCTATCAACAATTTATCTTGTACTATTGCTGCTGGTAAAAGCATTGCCATAGTCGGTGAATCTGGTAGCGGTAAAAGTACCTTAACCTCATTACTACTACGTTTATACCAAGCACCTAAACAAAGTATTTTTATTAATAACATTGCTATTGAAGAATATACGCTAAGCTCTTTACGAGCACACTGCGTATTAGTATCACAAAACATTGTGCTTATTGATGATACCCTTGAAAACAACATTCGCTTTGGCTGTCATCACGCTATTACTGATGAAGATATTAAAATGGCGGCTGAAAAGGCGAATGTACTTACCTTCGCAGATAACATGCCGTTAGGGTTAGCAACTCCTGTCGGGGAAAATGGCAGAAACCTTTCGGGTGGTCAACGTCAACGCATTGCTATTGCGCGCGCGATATTAAGAGATAGTCCAATTATTATACTTGATGAGGCAACTTCAGCACTTGATAACACCGCCGAAAAGTTTGTTAAGCAAGCATTGGCGCAATTAGGTAAAAATAAAACCATGATTATTATTGCGCATCGTTTATCAAGTATTAGTGAAGTCGATGAAATATTGGTGATGCACCAAGGTAGATTAGTTGAACAAGGCTCGCATCATGCATTGCTCTTAAAAAAAGGACATTATTATAATCTTTATCATGACGACGCGTCACCTGAACTTATATCATGAGTAAACACACGACATAATTACAGATCTAAAAAAGGGGAGTATTCCTTACTCCCCTTTCGGTTATACCTTTGAGTTATACCTTTGAATTATACCTTTCAATTATACCTTTGAATTAACTTTAACGAATAAAGTCGATACTGTGTTGATAAAAGCTACCCAGTAGAGGAACTTCATATTTAGTGCCTTTTATTGCACTATAAATCCCCATAAACCAAGCACATAATACGCCAATACCAAGTGCCCAGCCAATTAATGGTACCAAGGATAATAAAGCCCCGGTAATGATCAACCCTAGTGATTGTCGCAAGTGAAAGCTTGCTAAGGATGATTGGTGTTTGTCATAAATAACAAGAGCGACAATCCAACCAATTAAGGTGAAATAACTAATAACGGCAACAAGCACCGCCATTTTTTGTTGCTCTGGTAAGCTGAGTTTTTTCTCAAATACATTGTCATAATCACTGGGTACATTCGGCATAACAAAACACTCCTTCGTTAACTACGTTAAGAATATTACGGGCTGTTACTTTCCTATCTTTTTCTATAATCCATACCTTAAACCTAGTAAAAATTATCCCTCGAAACAAGTCCGTTTTTACCGTGAACTTGAAATTATCAAGTAATTGTTTCAAATATATGAATAAAAAAATTTTATATTTTTTTTGTTGCTTTAATAAAGTTTTTGTAGTGTTGTTGCAGCTTTTTAAACTCCTTTTTTTGCTCTTCTCTTGTTAGTTCTTGATAATTCAAACGTGTGAAGCTAGCGTTAACACGAGCAAAAGCTAATGATAATTCAGGATATTTTATTTTTATTATCAGTAAAAAATTTTGAGGTGTAACATTCACTGGTTTTTCCAGACCGTTATTGGCTAAGATTAATAATGCTTTTTGATACAGTACTAGCCACGGCGACAATGCACGTTTTTGCTTCTTTTGGTGGTTAATTAAAAACATAACACCAAAAACAAGCGCAATAGATATCGCCATTGCGCCAATAATAATTAAGGCAACTTTCCATGCTTGAAATTTTCCTAAAAGTTGCTGTAATAAATCACGCTGTTTATCATTTGAATAACCTAAAACCCAGCGTGTCCATTGATAGTCGAGTGCATCAAAACGCAAACGTAATTCATTTAACCAAGCAAATTTTTTGAGGTGATTAAAGCTCAATAAGTTGTTATTTAATGCCAATTGCTGTTGTTGTAATTGTGTTGAAAATCCAGAATTAACGCGCATAGGATCAACCGCAGCGGTAGGATCGACTCTTAACCACCCTTTTCCTTCGACCCAAATTTCAGACCAAGCATGTGCGTCTGATTGATAAATACTTAAATGCCCTTGCTGAGCACCTTGTGCTTCATTACTTCTGTTAGTAGTGCCATCACTACTTAAATTATTATATTCACCACCTAAATAGCCAGTAACAAGCCGAGCTGGCACTCCAGAAGCGCGCATAATAAACGTAAAGGCACTAGCATAATGCTCACAAAAGCCAGCTTTCGTGTCAAAGAAGAATTGATCAAGACTGTTATTTAATAAACGTGGTGGCTCTAATGTATAAAAATATTGCTGTTCTCGTATTTGCGTTAATACGGCTTGCGCCCGCTGTTCACTATCAGGGTATTGTTGGGCTAGTTGTTGCGCTAATTGAACTAACCTAGGGTTGCTCCTTGCTGGTAGGGCTAAATTTTGTGCTTTTCTCTCTTGCGCAATATTGACTTCCAGAGGCGAATTAAGATAACTGTCAAGGTGATAACCTTTCGCTTGGCTGAGCAGCTTTCGGCTTTGAATGGTGTAATCAGGTAATAATAGTAAGCTGTTATCTTTACTGGTTGCTGGCGCTAAGGCAAACAACCAGTGCTGAAAACTTGGCTCTGTAATAATTTGATAGTTCAGTTTTTCACTTTCTTTGAATGTATTGGGCATAAATAAACGTTTGTTTATCGCCTCAAGCTGATAGTTATCATGACTGACTGTTGCAGGATCAGGTGCCGTTCGAGACCATGCCCTACCATCATAATCCTCTAACACCATCGCTCGCCAATAAAGTTGTGAATAGGTGGGAATATTTCCTTGGCTGAAGTTAACCCGAAATGCTAACTCACTTGACTGAGCAAGCTTAGCAATATCGCCCGGCTGCACCGTATCAGATAAACCAGTTGTCGCTGAATTTGCCTGCGGTACTTGCCAAAATGGTGATAAACGTGGGAATACTATAAATAATACTGCCGCTAAGAACATACTTTGCCCAAGTAATAATAATACCGTTTTCAATGTATTACTCACCGCTTGCGCCCTAGAAAAAAACTGCAATAAAACAGCTAAATTTACAACCAGCGCGACCATCGCAATTAATGCAAAACTTAAGTCTTGTTTAAAGATAAGTGCCGCAGCAACCAAAAATAATCCCAGTAAAAACAGCTGATAAAAATCTCGACGACTTTTTAACTCAAATGCTTTTAATGCATAAGCAAAGCTAAGTAAATGCACCATACTCAGTAGCACACCTAAACCTTGCGCGCTTAGCGTAATAGCTAAACAACCTGCAATGGCAAAAAAACCTAAAAAGACTGGTGAAATATGGTGATCGGGTTTCTTTTTAGATTGACTATTCTTTTTATCGCTCGATAGTTTATGGCTCGTGGCATTTTTATTGAGTAACAGCGCTTGCCAAACAAACGATAAGGCAATTATCGCCAACATCCATGAGCTAAGCTCTGCGCTAATCAAAGCAATGTTAATGCATTGGCAACACCACAATAACCAAGAATTTTGAGTTGATAAGCTAAAATGCGCTATTTTAGGTTTGGTTGCGATTACTTTTTTGTTGGTTGAAAATGAGAATAATGACATAACTAAAAACGCGCCAAGGCTTGTAGGCAACGTTGTTGATGGCTGCTACCACTATTAGGTAAAATTTCACTATGTGAGCTATTTAATTGTAAACCAAAAACTTGCTCTGTTCGGGTTAACTCGTTTACTAAAAAAGTTAAATAACTCAATTGTGTTTCTATATTTTCTGCTGGCATATCACTTAGTTTAAGCCACAGTAATCCACCATGGTTTTCTTGATAATGCTTAGTAAAGTGACCTTGACCTTTCGCTAACTGCTTCCAGGCAGTACGTGCCTTAGACTCACCACGCACAAAATGTTTTAGCTCTGAAAAGTCATCAATACCACGGTTACCTCGAAGTGAGATAGACTCTCCTTGCTCAGTTTTATCATTTAATAAAGCATATTGCTTACTAACTATGCGCTTAGGTTTAGGGTACAGGGTTACATGCTGGGCAAAGTCGAGTTGGCTCCAGCTTTTAAACAAGCCAAACGAGTATTCACTATAAATAGTAACTCGGCCTAGTGAATACTCCCCACGCTGCTGCCCGATAATTAGCAACTGTCGACTATTATCGCCTTTTTCACAACACGCTAATGAAGCTTTGCGATCATCAAAGTTTAATTGGGGTGGCAACGATTTAAGTTGAAAATTTACGTGGTAATGTTTTTTAACCGCGCTAATTATTAACGGAAAATAAAGGGGTTGCCCAGCATAACCCAATTGATGTTGCTGATTTACTGGTACTGTAATTTTGAGCTTTGAGAAATTTAAAAAGCTATGCATCATGACGGTAATAAAAAAGCTCGCTAATAAATAACTCAGTAACAAAATAATGTTATTTTGATAATTAGTGCCAAGTAAAAACAACAACAAGACAAAACTTAAGTAAGCAATACCAAAAGGCGTAGGTAAAATAAAAATATTACGATTACTAAGCGTATGAGAGTTTGCTGCAGGGATACGTTTAGTAAGCCAAGAGTTTGCTCGTTGTGTAAACCATGTTAGTGCATTTTCTTTAAGTGTCATTTGTTAGTAAGCCAAAGGATTCAAGACATCAACTTGCTCTAAGATACGCTGCGCAATACTATTTTTTTGAGCATGTTGACTCAGTATTTGCGTTGGGGTTTGCTCCAACCTATGTTGACACACCACATAAAAAACCGCTTGTACGTCATCTGGTAGTACATAGTCACGGTTATCAATAAAAGCGACAGCTTTAGCGGCGCTTAACAAGGCTTTAGATGCGCGTGGTGATAACGGATTACAATGTAAGTCACCTAAACTACCTGTTTTATTTGATTGCTGAGCGGTTAAAGGTTTATCAACATAAGCACTGCGACTTATATGGCTTAAGGCAATAATATATTCAAGCACATCATTGGCAACTGTCACTTCTTGTACTGCTTGCTGCATGGCTAATAACCCCGCTTGATCAATAATTGCGGTATGATTTACGGTTGGCGCTTTGGTGAGCGTTTTGTTTTTCCCGTTATGACTGAGTAAAATTTTCTTTTCTGCTGCTAAGTCAGGAAACCCTAGTGATAAGCGCATCATAAAGCGATCAAGTTGTGACTCTGGTAATGGGTAAGTGCCCGAGTGTGATAGTGGGTTTTGCGTTGCAATGACAAAAAATGGACTCGGTAGCTCATAGGTAGCACCATCAATACTGACTTGTTCTTCGGCCATAGCCTCAAGTAAAGCTGACTGTGTTTTAGGGCTAGCACGGTTTATCTCGTCAGCTAAAACCACTTGATTAAAAATAGCGCCTTTGTGTAATTCAAAGCTATTATCCGTATGATTTAACATTGAAAAACCCACTACATCAGCCGGTAATAAGTCACTAGTAAATTGAATGCGTTGGTAACTTAACCCTAAAGTAGTCGCTAACATATGCGCAAGTGTTGTTTTACCCATGCCAGGTAAATCTTCAATAAGTAAATGCCCTTGTGCTAACAAGCAGGCTAGCGCAAGTTTACATTCTTGAGGTTTACCTAAAACGACTGATTCGATTGTCGCTAAAATGTCTTGGATAACTTGTTGATTTTCTGAAGGAGATAAAACTGGCGACATAAACAAAAAAACCTAATTAATAATAAACTAATTAGGTTTTTTACCATGAATTACAACGTAATGATATTATTCAAAACATAAAAAAATACTGAGTTATTGTGCTAAGTCATTATTTATTTGCAATGCCTTTATTTTACATTAGTGTTATTTATTCAGTAATTTCTCTGCGGTTTGTTACAGCAGCACTTAATTGCGCTAATAAAGTTTCAGTGTCAGCCCAGCCAATACAAGCATCGGTAATACTTTGTCCATAAACTTCAGCTTTACCATTGACCAAACTTTGATTGCCCTCAACTAAATGACTTTCAACCATAACACCAAAGATATTTTGATTACCTTGGCTAATTTGCTCACTAACATCTGTTGACACGAGCATTTGATTTTCAAATTTCTTGCTCGAGTTAGCATGACTAAAGTCAATCATCACTTTCGTATTTTGCTCGCTTGATGCTAATTGCTCAGTAACTGCTTGCACGCTTTTCGCGTCAAAGTTAGGTGTTTTACCACCACGTAAAATAATGTGACAATCGGTATTACCTGTTGTTTCAACAATGGCTGCATGACCAAACTTAGTCACAGACAAAAAGTGGTGCGATGCGGCGGCAGAGCCAATTGCATCGATTGCTATTTTGATAGTGCCATCGGTACCATTTTTAAAACCAACAGGACATGATAAACCAGAAGCGAGCTCACGATGCACTTGTGATTCAGTTGTGCGTGCGCCAATAGCGCCCCAACACATAAAATCAGCCATATATTGTGGTGTGATCATATCTAAAAACTCACCCGCGGTAGGCAAACCAAGTTCATTTAAATCAAGGAGCAATTTACGACCTAAGCGTAAACCTTCATTAAGTTTAAAGCTATTATCCATGAACGGGTCATTAATTAAGCCTTTCCAGCCGACTGTTGTACGTGGTTTTTCAAAATAAACACGCATAACGACTTCAAGCGTGTCTTTATATTTTTCACGTAGAGCGACTAAACGTTGTCCGTATTCAAGTGCTGCTTTAGGGTCATGAATAGAACAAGGACCAATTACAACCAGTAGTCTATCGTCTTTACCATTTAATATATTATGAATACTCGCACGACCAGCAACAACCGACTGAGTGGCTTTTTCTGACGCTGGAAATCGTTCCAGTAATGCGATAGGAGGTAATAAGTCTTTGATTTTGTTGATGCGCACATCGTCAGTTTGGTACATGTTCTGCTCTCTTTACTGCTTTATTAATAAGTGTGTATACATGCCATTAGCAATATCGCATGTATGTCATAGGTAACTCTCCAAAGTAATCCCACGATTAATCTAGCAGCCTTAACAGCCGAATACTATGAAAAAATGCCTCTTTATTTACGTTTTTAGAATATTTATTCTAAGTAGAGCAATACTCGTTATAAAAAAGGCTAAACCTCCCCCTTTTAATCCATAATATTGAGGTAAGTCTATTTTAATAACGCATGCCCTTCAGGTAACTGCTTAGCAATCCATAAAGCCAATTTATGTCGCATATTTAATTGATTTTCATTTTCAACAGGTAACGGATGAATAAGTTTGTCATTAACTAATAAACGATACAGGCTTTCTATTTTATCTTTCGCAGAATTGGTTGGTTTGAATGACTCGTATCCTCGGTTGATGGCATACTTTTCACCAATAATCAGTGCTTTTTTCAATAACTCTGCTTCATTTTTAATTTTTTTCATTGCCACTTCTCCAAACACGTTAGTCATACACTACTTGCCTATTTGGCATACTCTATAGCGTTACATTTTTTAACATAATGCCAGCTTTAATATTGATTTACATCATATTTCATTGTTTACGCGCACAGTATACTGCACGCAAAGCTAACACAATAAAATCAACACAATATTTACAGGTGACCTAATGCCCTTATCTCGTATGCGAAACACACAACACAAAGTTTATATCCCAACATCAGCAAGAGAAAACCAATATTTAATGGCAAAAATTCCATTAACTGATGAATTACTCGCAAAATATAGCAACCTTATTGATGAAAATAACAATGTCCCCTATGAAAAGCTATACCAAAAGCTCTCCGAGATATTTTTTAATATAACCAGCCAGCTTGCTATTGAGAATGCACAATTTATTGCTAATGATAAGTTTGCACGGGTACGGTTTAGCCCTGAAAAAGTGGTATCACAAACTAAGCAGCAAGTATTATTTCTCTATAATCCTAAATATCATACTAGCCAGAATTCATTTTATAATGGCCAGAATAAAGCGAAAAAAATCACGTTAGTTTTTTTATCTAGTGGCGAAGATATTCGTGTGCAATCAGCAAAATTTCATCGTTTAGCCGCCCAAGCCATTAGCGAATTCACTACAGAAATAGCACTCGATACAAGTTTATGTCGCGTTAGTGACCATCAACACTTAACTTATGATTTATTTGCTAAAAGTAAAGGGGTTGAAGGGAGTCAAGCTCATAAGTTTCGTGCTATCTCTGAAAGATATATGGCAGATGAATATACATTACCGCAAAATACTGACGCCCTCACTTATGCCGTTGTTGACTTCCCTATTAATCATCGAGTTCGTTCACTAGCAACACCAGATGAAAATGAGTATGAACGTTACAACCCATTATATAACTTGATCGCTGATGCTTTTATCCAAAGTGCTAAACAGCATAATTTACACAATGGAGCGATTATAGCTAATGGCTTAGTGCCAATTGTACGTAAAGGCGAAGATGAGAATGTGATCACCAATGGCGAACTCTTAATGCTCGGTTATAACCCCACTCATACTAGTGGTGGTTATACATGCAAATGGGATTCAGCTAAACTAGTTGATACCGCACAATTGATTTTCGTTGCGAGTGAACTCGATAAAAACGCTCATGGCTATGGTAAGTTTGTTAATAAAATAGAGCAAGCATTACGAGATTTTTCTGAGAAGCTCAACATGATTGTTGAACAAGAAGAGTTATTAGTAAGATTACATCAACATATTGCTTTTTCTCTACCCGAAAAAGCATAGTTATATTGTTATATACTCGCAGGCTGGCGTTATATTAGCCTGCAGGGTATGTAACTTAAATATAAAGTAACTCTTTTAACTATGTTTAGGCTTACTATTCATTTTTGCAGGACTATAACGAAAAACGCCCAACCAAAAAACGATTTCAAATAAAGCACCGATAACAACAAATATTACCGCCCCTTCAGCAAAACCCAAACCATACGAAAACATTGCTAACACTAATAGCGTTAACATAATTATTCCTCTATATATACTTTTCATTATAAATATCCTTTTTATTTTGCGCTCATCTAGTGATTAAAATTTAATCGACAAGAGAAGGAAAAAAAAGCTATACAAAAAGGTAATTTGTAATAGGTTGTTACCTGTCACTTAACGCTAGCGTAATTATTTGCGTAACCGTTCATTGAGTACGGCATTTAACGCGTTAAAAGGTTCACTCTCTAGCATGTTTAGCGTAAGGTATTTATTAAAATAATTGCAACACGCCGCCTAAATAAAAACGAATGCAAGTCATTGCGTAAAAGAATATGGAAGTCCAGATGAAAAATGAACCCCTCTGTCGCTGCCCTTGGGTCGACTTATCGAAACCTGATTACGTCCAATACCATGATGAAGAATGGGGCGTTCCCGTTTATGACGATAAAACAATGTTTGAGTTTATGGTACTTGAGTCTGCTCAAGCTGGATTAAGTTGGTATACCATACTCAAAAAGCGAGCAGGCTATCGCCGCTTGTTTGCTGATTTTGACGTCACAGCTGTTGCTAAGTTTAACCAAGAAGATGTTGAGCGCTTAATGCAAGATGCTGCAATTATTCGAAACCGCTTAAAAATAGAGGCAGCGATAAATAACGCAAAACGCTTTATAGAAATTCAAACAGAGTTTGGCAGCTTTACGCACTTTATTTGGTCATATGTTAATAACGCCCCTATTGTTAATAACATTGAAAGCGCTGAGGACTACGTTGCAACCTCCCCGATTAGTGATGTTTTGGCTAAGGAGTTAAAAAAACGAGGTTTTAAGTTTTTAGGTTCAACGACGCTTTACTCTCATTTACAAGCAACTGGGTTAATTAACGACCATTTAAACAGTTGCTATAGAAAGGAGGCTGTATCAGCTTTAATTCAACCTTTATAACTCAAACCTAAACTCAAGGTTGCTATTGTTAATTTATTCTATAAATTACAACACGATAAAGTAATAAAATTAAATAAGCGCTTTGTTACAAAAGAAAACAATTTATAAGGCTCAGTAAGTTATAGTAATCATAGTATTTTAAAAAACACCGTGCCATAATATGTCATAAGGCGTTATGTTAATAAAAGCGAGAAACCTTGAACTTAACTAAAATGACCTTATTTACATAATTAGAATTAAATACCTAAGGAAGTTTTATGCAATCTAATATGAATTTTCAAACAGCGAGTCAAAGCTCTGCTGTAGAAATTAATAAAGTATTGAAAAATACTTACATGTTGTTATCAATGACTCTCGCCTTCAGTGCTGTTACTGCTGGCATTTCTATGGCGATGAACCTATCACATATCGCTGCACTTGTTATGACATTAGTCGCTTTTGGCTTAATGTTTGTTGTTAACAAGAAAGCTGACTCTGCTAGCGGTATTTACTGGATTTTCGCATTTACTGGTTTAATGGGCGCCTCTTTAGGGCCAATGTTAAATGTTTATGCTGCTATGCCAAATGGTGGTGCATTAATCATGCAAGCCCTTGGTGGTACCGCATTGATCTTTTTCGCCCTATCGGGTTATGCACTAACAAGCAAAAAAGACTTCTCATTTATGGGTGGTTTTTTAATGGTTGGCCTAATCGTAGTAGTGGTTGCCAGTATTGCTAATATGTTCTTCCAAATCCCAGCATTATCACTTGCCGTAAGTGCAGCGGTAATTATGATTATGTCTGGTTTGATTTTGTTTGATACAAGCCGAATCATTAATGGTGGTGAGCGTAACTACATTCGTGCAACTATTTCATTATACTTGAACATTTATAATATCTTCGTTCACCTATTAAGCCTACTAGGCGTATTAGGTAGTGATGACTAATAAAATAATGTACTAAGCTGCTTTCATCTGTACGCTAGTGCTTTATAATAATAAACCTCGCTTTTGCGAGGTTTTTTTTTAGCTACTTTTTATTAGGAATTTTTGTGGATAAATTGGCTGTACTGATAACCACTCCACCCTATAGCAATTTAACAGTAACGGCTATTGATTACATAGAAGCAGCATTACGCTTAAATGTTAATATAGTGGGTGTTTTTTTCTATCAAGATGGTGCTTTGCACGCCAATAGCAATATACACATTGCGAGCGATGAGTATCAAGCGGTTGCAAAATTAACGCAATTACATCAGGAGTTTGGGCTAGCACTACATTTATGTATTACCGCAGCAGAAAAACGCGGTATTGCCTGCGATGCATTAAGTGAAGGCAGTGCAATTAATATTAATCCAATATTCACCGTTTCAGGTTTAGGTGAATTAGTCTCCCTAACAACAAACAGTACACGTTTGGTTCAATTCTAATACAAATTTACAAGGTAATATGAGTAGCAATGACAACGAACCTATTAGCTATAATTAATAGTAGCGCACCTTATAATAGTAATTTAGGTAAAGAATCACTCGATGTAGCATTAATTTTTGCATCGTTTGAACAAGGCGTTTCTCTATTTTTTCAAGGTGATGGCGTTTATCAATTAATTGATCAGCAAACCCCACAGAAGATATCTGCTAAAGATTATTTGAAAACATTCTCTGCGTTTGAATTCTACGATATTGAAGACATTTATATTTGCCAAGAGTCATTAACGGTACGTAATTTAAGTGAAAGCTTTCATATTGATAATGTACAAGTCTTACCGCCTGAAAGCTTTGCTAAACATTTAGCAATGCACCAACAAATACTGAGGTTTTAATTCGTGAGTATTTTACACCTTATTCGTAGCTCTGCATTTCACCGCTCTGACTTTGAACAATGCCTTTCTATTGCGCAAAGCAATGACACTATTATTTTTTGTGATGACGGTTGTTACAACCTTAGCCACCCGTTAACGACAAATTTACTCGCTCAAGAAAATAAGTTAACGATAAAGGTACTGCAAGATCACGCACAAGCTAGAGCAATAATAGCCCCTCAAACAATTGAAGAGATAACGATGGAAGATTTAGTTTCTTTAACTTTTACCCACGATAAAGTAATAACATGGCAATAACATTAATATTTAACAAACAAGAAATCGCCACCGATAAACAAGGCTATTTACTTGATCATTTACAGTGGTCAGAAGCGTTAGCAGAGGTTATGGCAACAAATGATAAGTTCACGCTAAGTGATGAGCATTGGGAGGTTATTAACTTTGTTCGTACCTTTTATTTAACGTACAACACCTCACCCGCAATTAGAGCGCTCACAAAAGCAATGAAAAGTGAGTTTGGCGAAGAAAAAGCAAGTAGCCGATATTTATACCGTTTATTTCCTGATGGGCCCGCAAAACAAGCAACAAAATACGCAGGTTTACCAAAACCTGCGCGATGCATTTAGCTCATGCTAATAGTAGTTACACTTTAATATTAATGTTACTACCTACACTGCCAGACGCAGGGGCAACGTTATCAATACTAGCAGATTGTATCATTTGAATTGCCATCTGCCCTTCTAGCTCTTGTTGTTTTTTCGCTAAGTTGGCAGTTTTAAGCGCAAACCCTGTATCTGTATTTGTTTGTACTGAACTTGCAGAGCCACCAATAGTTATTGACATAAAAACACCCTCGTTAAAGTAAACTGTTATTCTCTATCGGCCGGAAAAATGTAAACTTAAGCGATTTTTAATAAATTTTATAATTAGGCTTAATAACACAAATTTTATGCCTTTAAAAATATCAAAAGCCCATCAACAAAGCTGATGGGCTTAAAGAATAGTAATTAATTTATTGTTTTATATTGCTGGCAATGTTGGTACGGTAATACCCGCCATTGCAAGCATTACTCTAACTACCTGACAACTATAACCAAACTCATTGTCATACCAAACATATAATACGGCACGATCGCCATCAACAATTGTTGCTTGAGAGTCAACAACACCAGCATAACGAGAGCCTACTAAGTCAGTAGAAACAATCTCACTTGAAGCGGTATAATCTACTTGGTTTTGTAAGTCTGATTTTAAAGAAATATTGCGTAAATAATCATTTAGCGCTTCTTTGTCTGTCGCTTTATTAAGGTTTAAATTCATAATTGCCATTGAAACATTAGGCGTAGGAACACGAATAGCATTGCCTGTTAATAAACCTTTTAGCTCAGGTAATGCTTTAGCTACCGCCTTAGCTGCACCTGTTGTGCTAATAACCATATTTAGTGGAGCACTACGACCACGACGTGGCGCTGGGTGATAATTATCAATTAAGTTTTGATCATTAGTGTACGAGTGAATAGTTTCAACATGGCCATTTTTAATACCGTACTCATCATTTAGTGCTTTAAGCACTGGCGTAATCGCATTTGTTGTACAGCTTGCTGCTGAAACAATGTTATCCGAAGCTAAAATCATGTCATGGTTAACACCGTAGACAATGTTTTTAATATCACCTTTAGCAGGAGCGGTTAGTAAAACTTTAGCAACACCTTTAGATTTAAGGTGTTGTCCTAGGCCTTCTTCATCACTCCAGATACCTGTATTATCAACAACTAACGCATTATTAATACCATGTTCAGTATAATCAACTTCGGCTGGTGATTTAGCATAAATAACTTTAATAAATGCGCCATTCGCTTTGATAACATTGTTCTCATTATCAATAGTAATACTGCCATTAAATGCACCGTGAACAGAATCACGGCGTAACAAACTTGCACGCTTAGCTAAATCATCTTCACCTTTACTTGGGCGTAAAACAATAGCACGAAGGTTTAATTTGGCATTAGGACCAGTTTGCTCTATTAATAAGCGCGCTAACAAGCGACCAATGCGGCCAAAGCCATATAAAACAATATCTTGGCTTTGCTGGCCGGTATTATCACGGCTAACCGCAGTCAGCTCTTTCTCTAGGTATTGTTCAATTGATAAATCGTTTGCTTCGCCTAAATATAGGTAACGATAAGCAAGCTTACCCACATCAATACGCGCAGGCGCCAAATCCATGTTATTAATAGCATTAACAAATGGAAAACTTTCACGTAAACGTAATTTACTCTCTTCATGTAAAGCCACCGACTTGTGTGCTTTAATGATATCAATTGGCGATGCATTCAGTAATGGACGACCGTATACTGAAATTTCAATGCCTTTATTTCTAAAGAGTTGCCCGATAATCGGTTGCATATTTTCAGCGAACGTTTGACGCTCTTGCCAGCTTGCTTGGTAAATTTCCTCAAGATGAGAAGTCATTGATTAAACCTTTTATTACAGTCAATTGAACAATAGTCTATTATTAGCAGATAATACCTACTACCTGTTAAATAATAGCGGATAAATGGGGTAGTACTAAATCACACGCGCATTGTAATTCACTATGAAACATTTCTCCATAGGTTACAAAAATAAATTTATGGTTTATTTACTTTTATAAACACTGAACACAGAGATTAAAATGAAATTAAGATTTTTTATTATCTTTTTACCATTAACCATAGCTGGTTGTGACAATAGCCCTAACTTGGCGCAATTATGCCAAGAGAACACTGAAATATGTAACGATTTTGGTAAAGATAATTGGTGTAAAGTAGAACGTAATAATGTTTCTTTATCTCGTATCGCCTTAAAAAACAAACCCAGTGCTGATATTGAAAAGTTTACGCTACTACTCGCTTATGAAAGTTATATTAAATGTATGGCTTTAGCTTCTCAAATTCAGCACATAAAGCTGAAAGAAAAAACGACAATGAGAAAAAATCACTTACTAAAAGCGAAAGCACATTTAGTAGCCCTTACTGATGAAACGGCAAGCTCTGAACACCCTCACCTGTTGTATTATCATTGGTCAAGAACAGCAAATCGTACAGCATTAGAAAAATTTTTAGCGCTTGAGGGATCACCTATCTTAGAAAACGCAATAGATCAGTATCATTTAGCAACTTATTATGTGAAACGAGAGCCTAAAAAAACCCTGCGATTACTTTATCGTTCTTTAGAATTGCACCAACCACAAACAGAGCTTGAGGTGGAAACTTTGCAAACACTAGCCACTATTTTCACCAATAAAAAAGAGTACAAACAAGCTTATATATGGCTTAAAGCCTATGAATTGGCACAAGAAACCCCTGATAAATGGGTGGTTGAAACATTACAGCAATACCAACAAGCTTATCAATTAGATCATGAATTTTTAGATGAAGTCGCAATGAATACACTTGATAATATCTTAGCTGGTAGCTTTACTACTCCTAAATATTAGCGATAGCTGAACTTTTAACTTTAGAAACCAAAAAAGCCTAATAAATAATTATTTATTAGGCTTTTTTGGTACTCAATATCAATCATTAATTTTCAATAAAATCTAAACTTAATGAGTTAACACAATAGCGTTGGCCTGTAGGCTCTGGTCCGTCATTAAACACATGACCTAAATGAGATTGACAGTTTTGGCATTGGATTTCTGTACGCTGCATACCGTGGCTATTATCTTCAATATAGGCAACTTTATGCTCAAGAGCTTGAAAAAAACTTGGCCAGCCGCAGCCAGCATTAAACTTAGTTTCACTGATAAATAAAGGCTGTTCACAGCAAGCACAAACATATGTTCCTACTCGCCAATGATCATTATATTTACCCGTAAATGGCTGCTCTGTAGCGGCTAAACGACACACCTTAAAAGCATCTACTGAAAGCTTATCACGGTATTTTTCATCATTTGACATACGCAACTCCTGTTAATAACAGCCGCTAATAAAGTTAACTTATAGTTTAGCTATCTATTGCAATTGTTGCTCTATCTTTTGTTGACCATTCAACATGATATTTTTTACCTGCAGGCTTATCTGTTCTTTCAAAAGTATGTGCACCAAAGAAATCACGCTGACCTTGCAATAAATTCGCAGGTAATGTTTCACACCTTACTGAGTCATAATAAGCTAACGCCGACGAAAGTGCACCTGTAGGAATACCTTGCATCGTTGCAAAACAAATACCTTTACGCCAGTTTAATTGTCTTTCACCTAACTGCTGTGTGAAAAAGTCATCAAGTAATAAGTTTTCTAAATTCTCATTACGGTCAAATGCTTCAGTAATTGACTGTAAAAATGCTGCACGAATGATACAACCAGCACGCCAAATTTTAGCAATACTACCAAAGTCCAGTGTCCAACCGTGCTCTTTTGCTGCCAATTTCATTAACTGAAAGCCTTGTGCATAAGCACACATTTTTGCACAGTAAATAGCATCATGGAGTTGCTCAATAAGCTGTGCTTTTTCTGCATCAGAAACTGGCGATACTTCAATACCTTGTAATTGTGTTGAAGCTTGCGTACGTAAATCCTTAAAAGAAGAGATTGAGCGAGCATATACCGCTTGTGCAATAGTAGGTGCTGGGCAACCTACTTCTAAACTACTCATAGCCGTCCACAGCCCTGTACCTTTTTGGCCAGCTTTATCAAGTATTAACTCAACAATGGGTGTATTAGTATCTGACGACTTATGACGTAATACTTCAACTGATATTTCCATTAAATAGCTATCAAGCGGGCCATTATTCCACTCTTCAAAAATATCAGCAATTTCATCACAACTTAAACCTAAGCCAGATTTTAGAACGTGGTAAGCTTCACAGATGATTTGCATATCAGCATATTCAATACCGTTATGAACCATTTTAACGTAATGCCCAGCTCCTGCTGGCCCAATGTAAGCCGCACAGGGTTCGCCCTCACTAATAACCTGACCAGGTTGAGTACGCTCTAAAGGCTTACCTGTTGCAGGGTCAACTTTAGCGGCAATAGCTTCCCAAATTGGTCTAACACGAGCCCATGCATAAGGAGAGCCACTTGGCATTAAGGCTGGACCAAAACGAGCGCCAACTTCGCCGCCTGAAACAGCTGATGAAAAGAGTAAAAAGTTACTTTTATATTTTTGTTCGCGAGCAACGGTATCAACCCAAAGGCTGTTACCAGTATCAATAATGATATCGTCTGGCTGAATGCCAGCACCAATAAGGTTTTCACATACTTGATCAACTGGTGCCCCCGCTGGAACACTCAATACAATTAAATGCGGTGCTTTTAATTGCGATAATAATTCAGTATAAGACGAACAGCCATACACTCGTGGTGTACCTGTTGTATTTTCAGCTTCGTCTTGAGCCTTAACCGCTTGAACTTTCTCATCACTTAAGTCGAAAGCCGCTATGTTAAAGCCATTATCAGCTAAGTTAAGTACTAGGTTTTTACCCATTACACCTAAGCCAATAAAGCCAATGTCACACAGAATTTTATCTTGTGTCATAAAGTATGTTCCTTGTTTTTAATAAGGCAGGAGTCAATTATTTAGCTAGAAAAGCTAAGTATCCTCGAAAATTTCGCGCATTCTATCATGCACGAGCCACTCAACAAAGTGTAGATCATGGATTAAGCATAATAATATTAAAATTTATTAATCTAGGATGACCCATTAAACCAGTATTGTACTAATTATTTCAATAATCGTGAAATTTTTAGTCATATTTACCATGTTTAGCTTGTAATATTCTCAAAATGATGTAATTTTACTACATAATGATTATATGAGGTTTCCCAGATGAAAATTAAAGTTGGTATTAATGGTTTTGGCCGTATCGGTCGTTTTGTATTTAGAGCAGCTGTAGAGCGTAACGATATTGAAGTTGTTGGTATCAACGACTTAATGGACATCGAATACATGGCTTACATGCTGAAGTATGACTCAACACACGGTCGTTTTAAAGGTACTGTTGATGTTGTTGACGGTCAGTTAATTGTCAATGGTAATGCTGTTCGTGTTACTGCAGAGCGTAACCCTGAAGACTTAAAATGGAATGAAATCGATGTTGACGTTGTAGTAGAGTCAACAGGTTTATTCTTGACAGATGAGAGCGCACGTAAACATATTACTGCTGGTGCCAAACAAGTTGTATTAAGTGCGCCATCTAAAGACGATACACCAATGTTTGTTTGCGGTGTTAACTTAAATGATTACGCTGGCCAAGATATTGTATCAAATGCTTCTTGTACTACTAACTGTTTAGCGCCTATCGCTAAAGTGTTAAATGATAACTGGGGCATTCAAGATGGCTTAATGACTACAGTTCATGCAACAACTGCTACACAGAAAACAGTAGATAGCCCATCAGCTAAAGACTGGCGTGGTGGCCGTGGTGCTGGTCAAAACATTATTCCTTCATCAACAGGTGCTGCTAAAGCGGTTGGTAAAGTTATCCCTGAATTAAACGGCAAACTAACCGGTATGGCATTTCGCGTACCAACGCCAGATGTTTCAGTAGTTGACTTAACCGTTAACCTTAAAAAGCCAGCAACTTATGCTGAAATTTGTCAAGCGATGAGTGCAGCAGCAGAAGGTGAATTAAGTGGTATCTTAGGTTACACCGAAGATCAAGTTGTTTCGAATGACTTTATTGGTGAAACTTGTACTTCAGTATTTGATGCGAATGCAGGTATTTCATTAACAGATACATTTGTTAAAGTAGTATCTTGGTACGATAATGAAATTGGTTACTCTAATAAGGTATTAGATTTAGTTGCCTTTATCAGTAATTACGAAAAGTAACTACTCGAAAAAATAATATAAAAGAAGCTAGGTTTATCCTAGCTTTTTTATGCCTAAAATTTGAAAGTAACGCTCATTTATGAAAAAAATTAAACACGAATTAGCAATTCAGTCTTAATCACTTTCTTACATCATTAGCTAAATACTTATTTAATTGAAGCATTAATTTGTTGAAGTACTAACTGTGGCTCTTGTGCTTTAGTAATCGGGCGGCCTATCACTAGATAATCAACGCCAACATCAATTGCTTGCTTCGGCGTCATGATACGCTGTTGGTCATCTTGAGCAGAGCCTACAGGTCTGATCCCTGGTGTGATTAATTTAAACTCTTTACCTAATGATAATTTTAATTGTTCCGCTTCCATTGCTGAACAAACCACACCATCTAAACCACTTTCTTTGGTCAAATTTGCTAAAAAGTTAACTTGCTCAGCAGGAGATTTAGTAATACCTAAACCACGAAGATCATTTTCACTCATACTTGTAAGTACCGTTACCGCAATCAGCAATGGAGCATCATTACCATATAGATCTAACGCTTGCTTTGCTTTGGTCATCATTTGACTACCACCGCTAGCGTGTACATTTACCATCCAGACCCCTAAGTCTGCCGCCGCCGTTACTGCCTTGGCGACAGTATTTGGAATATCATGAAATTTTAAATCTAAGAAAACATCAAAGCCCTTCCCTGTTAATTGCTTAACAAACTCAGGACCAAAGTAAGTAAACATTTCTTTGCCAACTTTCAGACGAGCATCACTTGGTTCAATTCGGTCAACAAATGATAAAGCATCAGCTTTTTTATCAAAGTCTAACGCAACTACTACTTTTGGATCATTCATGTTTTTTCCTTTGTATTCTGTACTTAATATCTTCAATACATATCAAAGATTTAATTTTATTTTTCAAATAATAACGTAATTTAATAAACTGAATATTCTAAGGTAATTTCTTCAATATTGCGGAAAGAGCACGGAGCTGACGAATGTCAGTGAGTACTGTTGACAATAATATTGTTGAAATTAACAACGAAGATACTGTTTATTCGCCTTCAAGGCCCCGCACTGGTTTCAATTGTTCCCACTCATGACATGATGGACATGACCAATAATGGGTTGCACTATTAAAACCACAACTGTGACAATTATACCTGTGTTTAACTTTTAAATACTCGCTAATTAACTCTTTAATCAAACCTAAACTAGTGCTATTTTCTGCTTCGTTTTCTTGATTCTTTTGCATGTTAACAAAATGTTGAAAACCTCTAATTGTTGGTCTTCTTTTTAATGCAGAAAGAATAAACTCAATAGCTTTTTTATTACTGTGTTTTGCTTCCACATGCTCTAAGTAGCAAATCAATGCACTTGACCCCGCGGTTTCATCATAAACCTTTTTAATAAAAGCATAGAATTCATCCAGTGCATCTAAACGAGTGTAACAAGCTTTCATGGAATCAATAACGTCTGGAAAAAAATCCTTATCTTGATGATAAATAGCTTGGTAACATTGACATGCTAATTGGCATTGCTCATGATTTTCATAAATTTTTGCCATTAAGAAGTTAGCACGACAAGAGTTAGGGTCTAAGCTCAGCGCTTGCTCTAATAACTCGATCACCTCAATAAATTTATCTTCAGCAAAGGCACTCGTTGCCAGTTCACAATAAAAATTAGCTAAAGTATGTAATTGTCTTTTATCATTTAGCTTAATGATCGTTTTTTTATGATTAAGCCCCTGTTGCCAATCTTTAGTAGATTGATAAATTTGTAATAAATAACTTAGTGACTTAACGCCGTAATCTTTTGATTTAAGTAGCTTTGAAAACATTTTTTCAGCGCGATCATAGAGTCCCGCACTTAAAAAATCTTTACCTAGTTCAAATACCGCTTGTTGTTTATCTTTGGTTGGTAAATGATTCAACCTGACAAGGTGCTCATGTACTTTCAACGCTCGGTCTAATTCGCCACGCTTTCGAAACAAATTAGCCATGGCAAAGTGTGCTTCCACACTATCGTCCTCAACTTTTAACGCGTCTAATAATGAATCTATCGCTTTATCTTGTTGATTTGATAAAAGGTAATTTAACCCTGTAGAATATTTTATTGATAGGTCTTGCTTGGCTGTTTGCTGATTTTGTTTAATGCTATTTCGGCCCATAAACCAGCCATAAGCCATAGCAACAGGCAGTAATAAGAAAAGTAATTCTATCATTAGGTCTCTTGAGATTTATTTTTAGTGAACGCTTTTTTACTACGACGGATTAGTCGCCAGCATAGTGTAACTAATAAGCCAAGTACAAAGCCGATACCTGTAAATATACTAACAGCTGCAGCAACTGTCATTTCAGTACGGGCAATTAAATAATTAAGGGTTATTAATTGACTGTTTTGACTACCGAAGACAAAAGCAATAGCCAATAATATAAAAATAATAAATAGTGTTAGATAAACTCGCACGTAGGCTCGCCTTATAAGTGTAAAGACCAAAAAAAACGGCATGGGTTAACATGCCGTTTATTATCTAATTTTTTATCTTAGTTTGCAATTTATGCCGCGGAAAGATTAACTCTTTCGCGTAACTCTTTACCAGGCTTAAAGTGAGGTACGTATTTACCACTTAACTCAACTGATTCACCTGTTTTTGGATTTCTGCCAACACGAGGTGCACGATAATGTAATGAAAAACTACCAAAACCTCTAATTTCTATGCGTTCACCTTTAGATAAAGATGAAGCCATTAATTCCAAGATTTCTTTTATAGATTTTTCCACATCTTTAGCTGATAAATGACTTAATCTATCGGCTAATTTTTCAATAAGTTCTGACTTAGTCATAAGACCTCTCAGTAGTTACCTAGCACCGTACAGCTTTACTCTAGAGTAAAAGTTAGCTCCGGCCAATGGAGTTTAAAATAAGAGAAGAGCCATATCTATAAAATAAATAACACTCTTCTCACCAGTTGTATTTACTACAACTCTTTTGCAAAGCTAGTTATCCTTTATCGGGATAAATTAGTTTTTAGCGTTTTTGAATGCTGCTGCCATAGCGCTTAAACCAGTTTCTTCAACTTGGTTTAAGTTTTCCATTGCATCGCGTTCTTCAGCTTGGTCTTTCGCTTTGATAGATAAGCTAATAGTACGGTTCTTACGATCCACACCCATAAACTTAGCTTCAACATCGTCACCAACAGTTAATACTGTAGATGCGTCTTCAATGCGGTCAACAGAAATGTCACTTACACGTAAGTAACCTTCAACACTTTCTGCTAACTCAATTGTAGCGCCTTTAGCATCAACTTCTGTGATCTTACCTGTAACAATAGCACCTTTTTTCTTATCTGCAAGGTACATATTGAACGGGTCGTCTTCAGCTTGCTTAACACCTAGAGAGATACGTTCACGCTCTGGGTCAACTTGAAGAACGATAGCTGTGATTTCGTCGCCTTTCTTATATTCACGAACAGCTTCTTCACCGCCATTCCAAGAAATATCAGATAAGTGAACTAAACCATCAATGCCGCCGTCAAGACCGATAAAGATACCGAAGTCAGTGATTGACTTGATCTTACCTGAAACTTTATCACCTTTGTTGAAGTTCTTAGCAAACTCTTCCCAAGGGTTAGCAATACACTGTTTAAGACCTAAAGAAATACGACGACGTTCTTCGTCAATTTCTAATACTAGTACTTCAACTGTGTCACCTAAGTTAACAACTTTAGATGGGTGGATGTTTTTATTAGTCCAATCCATTTCAGAAACGTGAACTAAACCTTCAACGCCTTCTTGGATCTCTACGAAACAACCGTAATCAGTTAGGTTAGTGATACGACCAGAAAGTTTAGAACCTTCTGGGTAACGGTTAGCAATTGCTACCCATGGATCTTCGCCTAATTGCTTCATACCTAGAGATACACGAGTGCGCTCACGGTCGAATTTCAATACTTTAACTTGGATCTCGTCACCAACATTTACGATTTCACTTGGGTGCTTAACGCGCTTCCAAGCCATATCTGTAATGTGAAGTAAACCATCAATACCACCTAAGTCTACGAATGCACCGTAATCAGTAAGGTTCTTAACGATACCTTTAACTTCTTGGCCTTCCGCTAATGACTCAAGTAATTCATCACGTTCTGCACTGCCTTCAGCTTCGATAACAGCACGACGTGAAACAACGACGTTATTACGCTTTTGATCAAGCTTAATAACTTTGAATTCTAAATCTTTACCTTCAAGGTGAGCTGTGTCGCGTACTGGACGAACATCAACTAATGAACCTGGTAAGAAAGCACGAATGTTGCTAACTTCAACAGTGAAACCACCTTTAACTTTACCGTTGATAACACCGATAACAGTTTCTTTTTCTTCATATGCTTTTTCAAGCACTTGCCAAGCTTCGTGACGTTTTGCTTTTTCACGAGAAAGGATTGTTTCACCAAAACCGTCATCAGTTGCATCTAATGCAACATCAATCTCATCACCAACAACTACTTCTACTTCACCAGCAGTGTTTTTGAATTGATCAATTGAGATAACACTCTCAGATTTAAGGCCAGCATCAACGATTACGTTATCTTTAGTTACTTTAACGATAGTACCACGGATAATTGAACCTGGACGTGTTTCGATTTCTTTTAAACTTTCTTCAAAAAGTTGCGCAAAATTTTCAGTCATAACTTACTTATAAACTCAGTTATTAATCCACTCAACGTCATTGTTTCATGGGGTTGTTAAAAGTGTCCAGTGCATCCTTACAGTAGACATTTGTTAAATTACTTAAGTAGCAGTACAAAGTTAGCTAATTAAGAATAGGTTATTTATGTTAACTTTCCATCCGAGAATGAAAGTATTTTATTAACCACTTCCTCAATGGAAAGGTCAGTAGAATCTATAGTTAACGCACCTTCTGCAGGTACTAACGGGGCAACCTTTCGGTTACTATCTCGTTCATCCCTTTGACGTATATCATCCAGAAGGCGGCCGATTTTAACATCTAAGCCCTTTTCTTTCAACTGATTAAATCTTCGCTGCGCACGTTCTTCTGCGCTAGCGGTTAAAAAGATTTTAACGGGAGCACTTGTAAAAACAACTGTTCCCATATCTCGACCATCGGCAACTAAGCCTGGTGATACTTTGAAAGCACGTTGGCGGCGGAGTAATGCTTCTCTGACACGTGGAAACGCGGCAACCTTAGAGGCCAAAATACCAATTTCTTCAGTGCGAATAGTGTGAGTAACATCTTCGCCCTCTAAAATAACTTTACTTTCGCCTTGGCTACTAATTTTAAATTGCACATCTAAATGTGCTGCCATAGGAATTAGAGGCTCTTCATCGTCAAGGCTCACTTGATGATGTTGCGTTGCTACTGCTAATACACGATAGATTGCACCGCTGTCTAATAAATGCCAGCCTAGTTGCTCAGCAACCAGTCTCGCAACGGTACCCTTACCTGCGCCACTAGGGCCATCAATGGCAATAACTGGAATGCTTTCCTGCATACTTCTTTCTCCTAACATCGAAAATCGGCGGCATTATACGGGATTTATTTAGTAAAATCGCGTATAAATGCTTTTCTGTAAAATAATTAACAAGAAACTTGAGCTAACTTGTCAAAATAGTCAGGGAATGTTTTTGCCGTACATTTAGGGTCATTGATCGTAACTGCAGTATCACTTAAGGCAACAAGAGAGAAGCACATCGCTACTCGGTGATCGTCATAAGTATCAATTTCTGCATGTTTCAGAGAGGTTGGTGGTGTGATAGAAATATAGTCTTCACCTTCAACTACCTCGGCGCCAACTTTTCTTAATTCGGTAGCCATGGCGTTTAATCGATCGGTTTCTTTTACTCGCCAGTTATAAATATTGCGAATACTTGTTGTGCCCTTCGCAAAAAGCGCGGTCGTTGCAATTGTCATTGCGGCATCAGGAATATGATTCATATCCATATCAACCGCAGTTAACGGCTTACCAATAACGGTAATTGATTCATCATTCCAATGAATTTCTGCGCCCATTTTTTCCAGAACATCGGCGAAATGCTTGTCACCTTGAACACTCAATTTACCTACACCATGCACTGTAACTTCACCACCTTTTATCGCTCCAGCAGCTAAGAAGTAAGACGCTGATGAGGCATCACCTTCAACCATATACTTATCTAAAGCTTGATATGTTTGATTACCAATAATAGTAAAAGATTTATAATCATTGTTTTGTACGCTAACACCAAAACGTTGCATAATATCAAGAGTAATATCAATGTAAGGTTTAGAAACCAACTCACCTTCAATATTAATCACAGTATCTGTTGATAACAACGGAGCAATCATTAGTACTGCGGTTAGAAATTGGCTAGATATTGAACCGTCAATACTTACAGCATTGCCTGTTAATGCTTTGCCTTTAATTTTTACCGGCGGATAACCAGGGTTTTCTAAATATTCAATATCAGCACCTAGCTGTACTAAAGCATCGCCTAAATGCCCAATGGGGCGCTCCTTCATGCGAGGCTCACCTGTTAAGATATATTCACCTTGGCTTGCAGCAAGTGCAGCACATAATGGGCGCATTGCGGTACCTGCGTTACCTAGAAATAACTCTAATGGTGCTTGGCTGTTAAAAAAACCGTTATTTCCGACAACCGTACACTCTGTACCGCAATCACTAAGTTTATAGTCAATACCAAGGCTTGTGAGTGCATTTAGCATATGATTAATATCATCGCTCACTAATAAATTAGTGATTTTAGTAACCCCTTTTGCAAGCGATGCAATTAACAATGCACGATTAGATAAACTTTTAGAGCCCGGTAAAAAAACATCACCGTTAATTTTATTGATTGGGTTTAATGTTAGTTGCTCCACCTTATCTATTCCTCTTTTCAAACTGTTGCATAAACTCGACTAATGCTTGTACGCCTTCAATTGGCATTGCATTATAAATACTGGCACGCATGCCTCCGACGATTCTGTGACCTTTTAGTGCGGTTAACCCTGTTTGCTCAGCTTCTTGTAAAAATTGCTCATTAAGCGATTCATCAGTTAACCAAAATGGCACATTCATTTTACTGCGATATTGCTCAGTAATGTTATTGGTATAAAAATCACTACCATCTATCGCCTTATATAACAATTCAGCTTTAGCTTTATTCACTTTTTCTATCGTTTTTACACCGCCGTAGGCTTTAAGCCACTTAAAGACTAAACCAGCCAGGTACCATGCATATGTAGGTGGCGTGTTATACATAGAATCATTATCAGCCGTCGTTTTATAATTCATAATACAAGGCGTTGCATGTTGTGCATTACCCAATAAGTCGTCTCGAACAATCACGATAGTTAAGCCCGAAGGGCCTATATTTTTCTGCGCACCAGCATAGATAAGACCAAATTTACTAACATCTATTTCATGCGATAAAATTGTTGATGACATATCAGCAACAATTGGCACACCATTAGTGTTAGGTAGTTCGTTAATTTCAATGCCATTAACGGTTTCATTAGGACAGTAGTGTACATACGCAGCATCTTGCGTTAATGGCCACTCTTTTACGGGTAAAACAGTAATATTGCCATCAACTTCTTTAGTTATATCAACCGTATTGATATTGCCAAAGTTTTTCGCTTCCGCCGCTGCTGATTTTGACCATGATCCTGAAACAATATAGTCTGCCACTTTACCTACAGGTAATAAATTTAAAGGTACAGCAGAGAATTGACCTCGACCGCCACCATGACAAAAAAGTACTTTATAATTATCAGGTATTGACATTAACGCGCGTAAATCGGCTTCAGCCGTTTCAGCCATTTTGATATAAATGCTGCTACGATGGCTTAGCTCCATTACCGAACTACCTGTATTTTGCCAATTAATAAATTCTTGTTGTGCTGTTGCCATAACTTCTGCGGGCAACATGGCAGGTCCCGCACAAAAATTAAAAACCTTTGACATTTCAATTTCCTAATTAAAAATTTAAACAACGGCGTGAGGTAATACCTCAACGCTAAATCCCCTAAAAATGCACATTAAAAAAGGCGGTTATTAGCCGCCCTTGTTAATGTTCTGCGACAACTATTCGTTATTGTTGTCTTCTGCTTTTGTTTCTGTATCCTGCTGTGCATTATGCTCAGCAGAGTTTCTTTCTACAGGAACATCAGCTTGTTCACCGTCAGTAACCTCAGCATCTAAAGCCTCGTCAATATCATCAGGCGCTTCAATTTCATCAATACGTTGTAAGGCAACAACATGTTCATCGTCAGCAGTGCGTATCATGCGAACACCTTGGGTATTACGACCGATAACACTTACTTCATTAACACGAGTACGAACTAATGTTCCGTTATCAGTAATAAGCATTATTTCATCAAGATCTTCAACTTGAACCGCGCCAACAACTTTACCGTTACGCTCGCTTACCTTAATTGATACCACACCTTTTGTTGCACGACTCTTCGCTGGATACTCAGCTAAATCTGTACGCTTACCAAAACCATTTTCAGTAATGGTTAAAATTGCACCGTCATTTTTAGGTACAATTAATGAAACAACTTTTTGGTTGCCTTCAAGCTTCATACCGCGAACACCAGTACCAGTACGGCCAATAGGTTTTAATGCCCAGCGCTGCTCACCTGTTTCAGGGTCAATCTTAATTTCACCTGTTTCGCTATCACGTACTTTTTCGTTAAAGCGAACCACTTTACCCTCATCAGAGAACAACATAATGTCGTTATTACCGTCGGTAATATCGACACCAATTAACGTATCGTCATCACGTAAGTTAAGCGCAATAATGCCGTTAGCACGTTGATTAGAGTACGCATCTAAACGTGTTTTCTTCACTGTACCTGAAGCCGTTGCCATCACAATATATTTATCTTCAGCATATTCACGTACTGGTAAAATAGCAGTAATACGTTCGTCAGCTTCTAATGGTAAAATATTTACAATCGGTCGACCACGAGCTGTTCTACTTGCTAACGGTAATTGGAAAACCTTCAACCAGTATAATTTACCGCGATCTGAGAAACATAAAATTGTGTCGTGAGTATTGGCAATTAATAAACGCTCGATGAAGTCTTCTTCTTTCATCTTAGTTGCTGCTTTACCTTTACCACCGCGACGCTGCGCTTGATAATCACTTAACACTTGATATTTTACATAACCTTCATGGGATAAAGTTACTACAACATCTTCTTCACAAATTAAATCTTCTAACGATAAATCATGTGAAGCATTGGTAATTTCTGTACGACGTTCATCACCAAACTCATCACGAATGGCAATAAGCTCTTCACAAATAACTTCCATTAAGCGTGCTGGTGTTGCCAATATATGCATTAATTCAGCAATAAGATCTAATAACGCTTTATATTCGCTAAGAATTTTTTCATGTTCCATGCCTGACAGTTTGTATAACTGTAAGTCTACAATTGCCTTGGCCTGCTCAGCTGTTAAGTAATATAAACCGTCTCTAATACCATATTCTGGCTCTAACCATTCAGGTCGAGCTGCATCATTACCAGCGGCACTTAACATTTCAGCAACATTGCCTAATTGCCAACCTTGCGCAATAAGCTTTTCTTCTGATTCTTTACGGTTACTTGAGCTCTTAATTAATTCAATAATTGGATCAATATTCGCTAAAGCAATCGATAAACCTTCTAAGATATGAGCACGCTCACGTGCTTTTCTTAATTCGAAGATAGTACGACGAGTAACCACTTCACGACGGTGTAAAACAAACGCCTCTAACATTTCTTTTAGATTAAATATTTTTGGCTGGCCATTAGTTAATGCCACCATATTTAAGCCAAATGAAACTTGCATTTGTGTAAGTTTATACAGGTTATTTAAAACAACCTCTCCTACTTCACCGCGTTTCACTTCAATAACCATACGCATACCGTCTTTATCAGACTCGTCACGTAATGCTGAAATACCTTCAAGGCGTTTTTCTTTAACAAGATCAGCCATTTTTTCAATTAGGCGAGCTTTGTTTACTTGATAAGGTAATTCATGAACAATAATGGTTTCTTTACCTGAAGTTTCATTAACTTCAATTTCTGCGCGGGCACGAATTTTTATTTTACCACGACCCGTACGGTAAGCTTCTTCGATACCAGCACGACCACTGATAATACCTGAGGTTGGAAAATCAGGACCTGGAATGTGCTCTAATAATTCTTCGAAAGTGATATCACTATTTTCAATTAACGCTAAACAGCCATTAATGACTTCGGTTAAATTGTGCGGTGGAATATTGGTAGCCATACCAACAGCAATACCGGAAGTACCATTAACAAGTAAATTAGGTATACGTGTTGGCATAACCGCAGGAATAAATTCTGTGCCATCATAGTTAGGTACAAAATCCACCGTCTCTTTATCTAAATCAGCTAAAATTGAGTGAGCAATTTTAGCCATTCTAATTTCGGTATAACGCATTGCCGCAGCGCTATCACCATCGACAGAGCCAAAGTTACCTTGGCCATCAACCAACATATATCTTAAGGAGAAAGGTTGAGCCATGCGAACAATGGTATCATAAACAGCGGTATCGCCATGAGGATGGTATTTACCAATAACATCACCAACAACACGTGCTGATTTTTTATAAGCTTTATTCCAGTCGTTGCCTAAAACATCCATGGCAAAAAGTACACGACGATGTACAGGCTTTAGCCCATCACGAACATCAGGCAAAGCACGCCCAACAATTACGCTCATCGCATAGTCTAAATAAGAGGTTTTCAGTTCATCTTCAATATTAACTGGAACTATTTGTTTGGCCAGATCGGTCATAAATCGATGGTATCCCTTAACTAAATTCTTTCGTTTAAAAGTATCTTTATTATTAATAAAGCGTTATTTAAACAATATTTTAAATATTTTTTATTGTTATATTAATTATTGCTATATAAACAGATTAAAAAAGTAATCAACGCGGCATGTTAGCATAGAATTGGTTAATGCCATACTGCTTTTATTCTATGGTTTTTATCGCTGTTGTAAACCTTTTTTAAAGTGAATATAAAAGCATCAATCTATGAGTTATCTTGATCTATTTGCTTTGTTTAAAAAGTAGTTTCGTTTAGACTTAAGATAAATTATCTTAATACTTTTTCCATCATGACTGAAACTACTCCGCACTTAAATGTAAATCACGAAGAAATAGCAAAATTTGAAAAAGTCGCCAGCCAATGGTGGGATGTAAATGGCGACTTTAAGCCCTTACATCAAATTAACCCGTTAAGAGTGCAATTTATTAATCAACATATCGCTGAAGTATCTACTAACGGCTTATTTGATAAAACAGCCATCGATGTCGGTTGCGGTGGCGGGATCTTAACAGAGTCTCTTGCTAAACTTGGCGCTAATGTAACGGGAATAGATATGGGGGCCGAGCCGCTTAATGTTGCAAAACTTCATGCGTTAGAAGCAGGCTTATCAATTGACTACCAAAAAATAACAGCCGAAGAAAAAGCACAACAAAGCCCACAAAGTTATGATGTTGTCACCTGTATGGAGATGCTTGAACATGTTCCAGACCCAGCCTCGATAATAAATGCTTGTGCTGCTTTAGTTAAACCCGGTGGTTTAGTTTTTTTCTCGACGCTTAATAAAAGCATTAAAGCTTACCTACTTGCTATTGTGGCCGCAGAAAAGCTATTCAAATTAGTACCTGATGGTACCCATGACCACGATAAGTTTATTCGACCTTCTCAATTAATAACTTGGGCAGAGTCATTTGAATTACAATGTATAGATGCCGCAGGTATTCATTACAATCCCATAACTCAAAACCATAAGCTAATACCGTCTTTAGATGTGAACTATATATTGTGTTGTAAAAAGCTTTAATCGCTTACTACATAAAAATAAAATGCGATAGACAGTGAAATTATATAAATGTTCTATTTACAGGCAACTTGTCTAAACAATAACCGCCTATCGCAATAAATTATATTAGATTGAATTATAAGACTATTTTATTTTTCAATTGAATAATTGCAATTCAAGATAAAAATATTTTTTTGCAAATAAAAGTAATAATTTTTTTAAAAATAATCGTTGCTTTTACTAAATAACTAAATCAAATTGCGGTACTAGGTTAGTTAACACTAACACGGTTTTTAACAGCAAAAACCTATGTCAAAATCAACAGTTTTTATCTCTTGCAAAAACAGCCAAACCTCATTATCTTGTGTTTGTAATTATAAAAAACCCTAGATATTGTGCATTCTCTGCTCAGCTGTTATTTTGTACTCCTCTTCTCATGCGTGATTTTTCAAGCATGATTTATAAGGACAACGCGTAGGTTTTTTTATTCGGGAGCTGCTAACGATAAGTTGTTCACTTCAACATTCATCTTACTAGCTAAAACAACTTGGCAGATAATAACAATAATCGCTTTACAGGTACTTCATGACAAATAAAATTTTTGTAACCAAACGCAATGGCGAAAAAGAGCCTATTGACCTAGAAAAAATTCACCGTGTTATTGCTTGGGCAGCTGAAGGACTTGAACAAGTTTCAGTATCACAAGTTGAATTAAAATCACACATTCAGTTTTACGACGGTATAAAAACCGAAGATATTCATGAAACTATTATTAAAGCTGCTGCTGATTTAATTTCTGAAGAGTCTCCAGATTACCAATATTTATCTGCCCGATTAGCCGTTTTCCACCTTCGTAAAAAAGCCTACGGTCAGTTTGAGCCGCCAAAGCTTTACGACCATGTGGTGAACTTGGTTGAACTAGGGAAATATGATGCTCACTTACTGAATGATTATAACCAAGCTGACTTTGAAAAAATGGAAGCCTTTTTAGATCATAGTCGTGATCTGACTTTTAGTTATGCTGCCGTAAAACAGCTAGAAGGTAAGTATTTAGTACAAAACCGTGTAAATGGCAAAATATATGAAAGCGCACAGTTTTTATATCTACTGGTTTCTGCTTGTTTATTTGCAAAGTACCCAGCAGAAAAAAGATTAACTTACGTTGAAAACTTTTATCACGCAATATCACAATTTAAAATATCATTACCTACGCCAATTATGGCGGGTGTAAGAACCCCTACTCGTCAATTTTCATCTTGTGTGCTTATTGAATGTGGTGATAGCTTAGATTCAATTAATGCCACATCAAGCGCTATTGTTAAGTATGTTTCTCAACGTGCTGGTATTGGTGTAAACGCAGGTAGAATTCGCGCGTTGGGTAGTTCTATTCGTAATGGTGAAGCTTTCCATACTGGCTGTATTCCATTTTACAAATTATTCCAAACTGCCGTGAAAAGTTGCTCTCAAGGTGGTGTTCGTGGTGGAGCAGCAACGTTATTTTACCCGTTATGGCATTTAGAAGTTGAAAGTTTACTGGTACTTAAAAACAACCGCGGAGTTGAAGAAAACCGTGTTCGCCATTTAGATTATGGTGTTCAGTTTAACAAACTGATGTATCAACGTTTAATTCAAGGCGGCTCGATTACCCTTTTCAGCCCAAGTGATGTACCTGGTTTATATGACGCGTTTTTCGAAGATCAAGATAAGTTTGAAGCATTATATGTTCAATATGAAAATGACGACTCTATTCGTAAAAAGCGTATTAAAGCCATAGAGCTATTCACTCTTTTTGCACAAGAACGTGCAAGTACAGGCCGTATTTATTTACAAAACGTAGATCACTGTAATACGCATAGCCCATTTGAGCCAACTAAAGCCGCTATTCGTCAAAGTAATTTATGTTTAGAAATTGCTCTGCCGACTAAGCCAATGAATGACATTAATGATGCAGAAGGTGAAATCGCCCTATGTACATTGTCAGCCTTTAATTTAGGCGCTATTGACTCTCTTGATGAGCTAGAAGGTTTAGCTGACTTAGCTGTTAGAGCACTTGATTGTTTACTTGACTATCAAGACTACCCTATTGCAGCAGCACAAAGCGCGAGCATGGCACGTAGAACTTTAGGTATAGGTGTTATTAACTACGCCTATTACTTAGCTAAAAATGGTCTTTATTACTCAAATGGTAGTGCCAACAACTTAACTCACCGAACTTTTGAAGCGATTCAATATTACTTACTTAAAGCAAGTAATGAATTAGCTAAAGAGCAAGGTCCTTGCCCTAAGTTTGATGAAACACGTTTATCTCAAGGTATTTTACCTATTGATACTTATAAACGTAGCATTGACACTATTACTGGTGAGCCACTTCATCTTGATTGGGAAACGTTGCGAGAGAGCATTAAAAAATACGGTGTACGTAACTCAACGGTATCAGCATTAATGCCATCAGAAACCTCATCACAAATATCTAATGCTACCAATGGTATTGAGCCACCACGCGGGCTTATTAGCATTAAAGCAAGTAAAGATGGTGTCCTGAAACAAGTTGTTCCTGAATACGAAAAGTTAAAAGATAACTACGAATTACTGTGGAACATTCCGAACAATCAGGGCTACATAGAGCTTATTGGTATTATGCAAAAGTTTGTCGATCAAACTATTTCTGCTAACACTAATTACGATCCTTCAAAATTTGAAGGAGGAAAAGTCCCTGTTAAACAAATACTACAAGACATTTTAACCGCTTATAAATTTGGTGTAAAAACCATGTATTATCATAACACTCGAGACGGTGCGAATGATGACGTAGAAGCTGAAGATGATGACTGTGCTGGCGGCGCTTGTAAGATATAGCAAGCTAATTACTTTATACTAATAAAAATAAGGCCTAACCTAATCGTTAGGCCTTAGTGACTACAACTGTAGTACCGCAAGGAATGAAAAATGACGTATACAACGTTTAATCAAACACCCAATAACGCCCTACTTGAGCCAATGTTTCTTGGTAATAGTGTCAATGTATCTCGCTATGATCAACAACGTTATAGTGCTTTTGAAAAGTTAATAGAGAAACAACTTTCATTTTTTTGGCGTCCAGAAGAAGTTGATGTTTCTAAAGATAGAGCTGATTGGCAGAGCTTAACAGAGTCTGAAAAGCACATTTTCATCTCTAACCTTAAGTATCAAACCTTACTCGACTCTATGGCTGCACGCTCAGTAAATGCGGTATTATTGCCACTAGTTTCGTTACCTGAAATAGAAACTTGGGTTGAAACATGGGCATTTAGTGAAACTATTCACTCTCGCTCTTATACGCACATACTGCGTAACTTATTTACTAACCCGGGTGAAGTTTTTGACGATATTATTGTCAATCCAGCTATTTTAAAGCGTGCAAGTAGTATTGCTAAATACTTTGATGATGTGATCCTCACAACACAATTACTTCAGTCACAAGGTGAAGGTAGTTACGAGGTTGAAGGTAGAACTATTGAAGTAAACACACGTAAGTTAAAAGAGCGTTTATATTTAGCGGTATGTTCTGTGAATGCGCTTGAAGCAATTCGTTTTTACGTAAGTTTTGCTTGCTCGTTTGCTTTCGCAGAAAGAGAGTTACTCGAAGGCAATGCTAAAATAATAAAGCTAATTGCACGCGATGAAGCCTTACATTTAACCGGTACGCAGCATATATTGAACAACTGGCTTTCAGGTAAAGATGACCCTGAAATGCAAGTCATTAGTCAAGAGCTACGTAGTGAAGGTTTGCAAATATTCTTGGATGTGGTTGAACAAGAAAAAGAATGGGCGCAATACTTATTTAAAGATGGCTCAATGATTGGCCTAAATGCAGAAATACTTAATCAATACATTGAGTACATTTCTAATCAGCGCTTAATGGCGATAGGTTTTGAGACTCAATTCAATATAAAAAGTAACCCGTTACCATGGATGAACTCGTACCTGGTCAGTGATAATGTACAAGTTGCTCCTCAAGAGACTGAAATATCAAGTTATTTGGTTGGTCAGGTTGACTCCTCTGTACATGCTGATGACTTTAACAATTTTGATTTGTAATCACTTTTTTCTATGTCAATAATGAGCGAAGCTTCCTCAAAGACTGTAAGTACATCTGCTCCTAATTCACCACTTGAAATATCGGTTCAAGAAAAAAAGGTTTGCTATCAACAAGAGCAAACCTTACTTGAATCACTCGAGCAAGCCAATGTGGAAGTACATTTTCATTGTCGAGATGGCTTTTGTGGAGCATGTCGAGTAAAGCTTAACTCAGGTGAAATATGTTATCCCCAAGGCGAGCCTCTCGCCTTTATTGGTGAAAATGAAATATTGCCTTGTTGTTGTATTCCTATCACGAATATTAGTATTACTATTGATGAGTAACGAATAAGCCTAAGCTCAGGATAATAGGTTCACTTGCAATAGACTCGCTATTGATGCAAAGATCCACCTTGCTAGTACTGAAAATTTCTATCTAGAGGGATACCTGAATTATTATTTTAATATTAGTACGTTATTAAATCTCTTAACCCGAGTTCGGGTTAATAAGTATTCGTTTAACTTAACCTTCTAATACTAAACTCTTTTTAATACTTGTCATTACCTTTGTAAATTCTAATGATAATTCATGGAGTAAAGTAGCTAATATATCATCATTATTATTATTATCGATTGCTGAGTCTAACGCTTTTGCTTTCTCAAATAGCACCATTGCCCCTACCGAACTCGATACACCTTTGAGCGTATGAGCAAGTAACTTTTGCGTATTCTTGTCTTGGTTATCAATAGCACTTTGTAACTTATTCACGTCATCTACATGATCTTGATAAAACATTACCAGTATTTCTTTAAATAGTGCTTCATCTTCGAGCACATTACTTAATCCAACCTGGCTATCTACTCCATCGATGGTGATAGATTCTTGTGACATAATTTCGCCTTCTTCATGAGAGCCTAAGTGATGTTGAGCTAACTCTATCGTGTGGCTTGCATTGATGTTCGCCTCAACTTCATCGCTATTCAGTTTATTAATAACCTTTTCATCTAACTCCGTGAAGTCTATAACTTGGTTTCTGCCATTCTCTTTTGCAGAGTATAAGGCATCGTCAGCTTGTTTTAATAGCGCATCAATTGATAAAATTTTCCCTTGCGCAGCCGTTATGCCTATACTCACGGTAATATTAATTGTTATATCATCAGCAATTATTGTAAGTTTTTCTACAGCTTTGCGTAATCGTTCACACACAAGATGTGCTTTCTCTGTTGTTATATTTGTTAAACAAACAGCAAACTCTTCTCCACCAATACGCCCTAAAATATCATAGTCACGAAAGTGCTTTGTTAAACACTCCACAAAGCTCACTAAGACTTTATCACCCACATCATGCCCATAGTTATCATTAACCCGCTTAAAGTGATCAATATCTAACATAACTATCACTAAAGGCTGTGTAGCTCGGTCGGTAGCACTTAGTGCATTTGTACTTAACTCAAAGAAACTCCCTCGATTATGAATACCTGTCAAAAAGTCTGTTTTAGCTAAATACTCAAGTTGTTCAGTTTTTTCTTTTAGTTTGATAGCTGTTCTTATGCGTGCTAACAGTATTTTAGTGACATAAGGCTTTACAACATAATCAGCAGCGCCTAATTCTAATGCTGCAACGACTTCATCCTCATCGTTTGATGCTGATAGCATAATAATAGAAAGGTTTAGATACTTATCTTGTTGCTTAATTTTTTCAAGTGTTTCTAAACCAGATAAGCCTGGCATATACATATCCAATAGAACTAAATCAACTTCCTCACTTTCTAACATATCGATAGCCGCTTGACCGTTATCACAAGCAATAACTTGATAACCGGCCGCAGCTAAATCAAACTCTAAAATAAGTTGAGTATCTTTAGCATCATCGACAACGAGAATAGTGTGCTCAATATTACTCACGCTAACTTTCCTATTTATCATATTTTATAATTAAAGGTACCATATAAATGCTGCTCTACGAGTAAAAAATCAGTCTTTATTATAAAGTAGATGGACTTTTTTAGCATATAAGTTAATGAACAATATCAATTTGTACAAAAGACGCTCATCTGAGCAGTGCTCAAGTAATCAAAATAATTCATCTTCATCATCTATTTCACTGTCACAAGCCGTTGCCGTTTGTTCAACATTTAATTGCTGTAATTGATCTACACTCACTAATGCTTGGTCAAGTAATGCTGAGACCTCTAAAAAGTTCATATCATCTTGGCTATGCTTTTTTAAAGCGCCGTGCACTAAGTCTGTTAAATAGTCTTCTTGAACTTGTGTCATATCTAAAATATGAAAACTTGTTCCCATTCTTTGAACAATATCGTTCATAACCTCTTGTTGATGGTGTTTAGAAACCCCAACCATTTTTTTAGTTGACTTCACCGCTTGTTTAATTTGTTCTTGTACTTCAATAAGCGAGTTTTTATAAGTAATAAAGGCCATTCTTGCACCAATGCACTCAATAACTGATGCCAACGCATCAATATAAATATCAGTATCAACAGTCCCCTCCTCTAAGTTTAAAATTAACAGCGACACCAACTGGTGGTTGAAGATAGTACGGGAGCCAAATTGGTATAATCGTGGCTTGACCTTTAAAAGCTTCATAACATCTATTTCAACCGGGGAACACAGTGCTTTTTGAGCACTATAAAAGCTAGGTTTTTCGTTTAAAGGGTAAAACGCTATACAGCCATGTAACCCCATATTATGAAAATACGTAAA
This sequence comes from Colwellia asteriadis, assembly GCF_039523295.1. Taxonomy (NCBI): domain Bacteria; kingdom Pseudomonadati; phylum Pseudomonadota; class Gammaproteobacteria; order Alteromonadales; family Colwelliaceae; genus Colwellia; species Colwellia asteriadis. The sequence goes on from NZ_BAAAFA010000007.1 coordinate 160,165, forward strand.
AACTTCATCGCGAATCTGCTCTAAGGTAAAGCAATGATTCAACTTAGAGGTTAACTGCATACAGCTGCCGTATTTAGAGGCTTGGGCCATTGAAATATGGATAATACTATCTTTTGATTTTATTTCGTCTTCAAAATGATGAATTTTATCTTGGTAATTGACTAGTTTTTCTAATTTCGAGTGCAATGCTAACAATGAAAAAGGCTGCGATAAAAAATCATCCGCACCGCATTCTAAACCTTTTAATATAACCTCTTCTGAAGCACTGTTTGAATATAAAACAAATGACATTAAGAGCATTTTATTTATTTTCGTTCTTGCAATCCAATCGGAGCCATATTGCCCTCCAACATTTTCATTAACAACTGCCACATCAAATTGAATGTTTTCTTTTAATAAATCATCCGCAACGTCAAGACTATTGGCATACTTCACATCGAAACTACTCGATAACCGTTGCGTTAACGTCCTTAAGTACTCGATATCATCATCAATAATTAATACACTGTGCATAGTTATATCCTTATCACTTAATTCCTGTAATTGAGTATAGAACTTTTAAAATAAATCATTGTTTAATCTAATACTTGTTTATTACGCCAAATATAACTTGCTATCACTAAGGTGCCATCTTCTTGATACTCTAAAGTGTCACAAAGCTGATCAACGATATTTATTCCTCGCCCACTTAAGCTCATGCCTGTATTTAATAGTTGGCTATTGGTTTTAATCACCTTTAAAACATTAAAACCCACCCCACTATCTTTAATTTTAATGAGCATTTTTCCCCCTTGAAATAACGGGTAATATTGCAAACTGATTCTTACAAAGTCTTCATGCGCGTTACCTTGCTTATTCTCTTGTAATAAATTTAACCGTTGTGTGCGCTCATTAAAATAAGAACTAAACCCTTCGGGAGAGTTTTTTAATGCTGAGTCTAACTTTAATACACCATGATCCAATGCATTAACGAATAGTTCTGTCAAAATGGTGTATAAACTTTGCCAATGTTCACCAGCCCCCTCTAGATCATTAATCTGATTCATCACAAGTGGGATCGGGTTAGTATTTTTGAGTAGCTTACCTGTAAGGTGTAAATGATAAGACCATGCTAATGGTATCGATAAGCTATTATCGAGTTCACTCAATTCGTCAGATAAATTTGATGATATAACCGTAATATCGTTATTATTTATCCAACTACAACAAGGAATATCGACAAGTGATATATCATCCTCTTGTTCTGTATTTTTACAAAAATCAGCTAATTTTTTTTGTATGTTTTTTGCTATATCGCCTTCTATAACCCCCTCTTTTACAGCCGTTTCAAAACGCTGTGAGCCAAAATATTCCCCTTCTTGGTTACGTGCTTCAATAATGCCATCTGTTAGAAAAACAAGTCGATCATGTGGGTGAATATTAATAATATCCAGCTGAACATCTGACAATATTTCGGGTAATATTCCTAACGGGGGGTGTTTAGAGCTAAATTGATGCTTAATATCAGCTTGTTCATTAAACAAGTATGCATCAGGAAGGCCTGCATTGAGTACATAGGCTGATTTTTCATGCTCTGAGATACACGCAAAACCTGCAGCAAAAAAAAGGTCGCCAGGCAGTAAGGTATATAACTGGCTATTGATTTGCATAATAATATCTGAAATTGAAAATCCTTTTTTAGTCATCACTCTAAAGGTTTCTGTGATTGGAATTGCGCCGATAGATGAACGTAAACCATGTCCGGTAAAGTCACCTAGTAATACATGAATATTGCCATTAGGAGATAAAGCACTTAATTGTATGTCACCACTAAATAGTGCTGCGGGCTTTTTGATAACTCCTATTCTATCGAGACCATAATTTCTAGATTCAATGACTTCTGACATCATTTTTTCTGCGAGTTCAGCATCATTTTTTTGTTCATGCTGTAAACTTTTTACTTGTTCAACTAAGTCACTAATACGTTGCAGCGCCTTTATTTTGGCTTTAAATACTGCCGACGAAAAGGGTCGAACTAAAATACTATCACCACCTGCCTCAACACAATTAATAAAGCTTTCATCACTACCCATACTAGTAATAAACATTAAAGGAGCCAAATTACCGACCCCCGACATTGCTTTTATGCGCCGAGTTGCTTCATAACCATTCATTATTGGCATATTAACATCCATTAACACCAAATCAGGTTGATGCGTGATAAACATCTCTACACCTGTTGCACCATCATTTGCAACAATAACACGATAGTTATCTTCTTCTAGTAAAGCTGATAACACTTTACACTGGACTTTTGAATCATCAACAATTAACACAAGGTTTTTACTGCTTGGCATAAACACTTTCCTCTATATTTTCGTGTTTTATATACTGCTATGTGATTGTCATTAGTCGATGAAACTGTGCTATTTCTAAAATTTTATTAACCGTATCATTAGGCTTATCAATAATTAGTGTACCTGTATGTAATTGCACATGATCTTTTAATAGCAAGATCATGCCAAGTGCCGAACTATCCATATAATCTGTTTTACTTAAATCTAATATATAGGTTAAGTCTGGTGTAACATTATCGTGATATGCCGCCCTAAATTGTTGATGTAACGAAAAATCAAAACGTTCTTCGATTGAAATTGTTAGCTGCTTGCCATCTTCTGAAATTTTACTATAAACTGTCATATATATTCCTTATTACATGCTTTTAAAAAAGATCAACGTCCCCTTCATCCATACATAACTGCTTTACGCTACGACTATCTTCTGCCTCTTTTGTCTCCTGATACACTTGCTGACATTTTTCTTTTAGCTTCATTAATTGCAATTGAATATCGTTATTAGAATCACGATTAAACCCCTCAAGTACATCACTAATAGAATGAATGCTTGATACATTCATTTGTAATGATTCTAATGACTGGCGTGTTAAGTCTTCAAATTGTAAAGAACGAATACCTAAACCAACGGCCTCGACAATTTGAGGTGAAATAGCACTAAGCTCATCAACTCGCTCATTTGTTTTTTTATTAGCGGTTTCAACATGTTCCATCATGACACTCATTTTATCTTTTGCTTCAAGCGTGGGTGTCATATCTGCAGATGCCATTACTTCAACAGACATTCGCAGTTTTTCAATAATATCTTTAGCTTCATTAATTTTATTTCGAATATCCTCATTAAGCTCTGTAGAGCCGACGGACAGTGCACGTACCTCATTTGCTACCACAGCAAAACCGCGTCCTGCATCACCAGCCCGTGCTGCTTCTATGGCTGCATTTAAGGCTAAAAGATTTGTTTGACTTGCTATACCCTCGACTTGGGCTAACAATTGAAAGATACCGTCGAATTGTTGAATCATATCATCAGTATAATTCATCGTTTTAAGGCTTTGCTTACTCGTATTAATAATAGTATTTACGAAATCTTCTAGCGTATTATTTGAATCAGAAGCAAATTTTTCTAAATTAATACCATTATCGTTATCTTTATTCGTTGAGTAGGATAACAACACCTTAATCATCTGTTGTTGTTCTTCGTTTAGCGTTTGTAACGATTTAAAGCTATTAGAAATCCCTACCACTGCATCATTAACAAGGGTATTCGTTCTTAAGAGTTCATTTTCAATAATGTTAACTTCTTGGTGGAGAAACTGCTGTAACTCAAAAATAACATTATGAATAAGTTTATTTTCTACCGCTGAGTGTTTTGACTCATTTGAGGGGCTAGTTAATGCAATGGCAGTATATTCTTTGTAAGTTAAAAAAATAAGTAACGATAGAAGTGCGAACAAAAGTGAATAAAAAAAACTAGCGCTACTTAAAAAGACATGGTTAGCTAATATCATGGCTGAAATAGAAATCGCGATAGGTAACAGTAACTTGTTTTCTCTCATACCTCTTTCTCCATTATATATTTGGCTAATGTCTGTTGCATAGCTAACTGACTCAAGCTTGCATAGCTGAGAATTTCGTGGGCTATGTTTAATAAGGGAGCCTGCTGACTATGCGCTGATATTGCATAAGCTTTGCCTGGCATCCCCCAAATTAAACTACTTGCCTTATCTTGTATTATGGTACGGGCACCCAATTTTTTTAAATGTAACATGCCTTGAGCGCCATCTTGCCCCATCCCCGTTAAAAGAATAGCCTGAGTATTTTTAGCATTCCCTTCAAGAGAGTTAAATAAAACATCTACAGCAGGTTTATGCCTATTCACCTCAGGGGTGTCTGTTAAAGTACAGAATAATGCATCACCTTTAGTGACTACTTCTAAGTGCCTATCACCTGGGGCAATATACACATGCCCCTGTTTAATTTTTTGCCCATGCATTGCCTCATGTACTTCAACTTGGCAACAGCGATTAAGACGTTCAGCAAAACGTAAACTGAATGTTTTAGGGATATGAAGGGCAATAACAACCGCAGGGGCGTTTTTAGGTAACGTTATAAGTATTTTCTTTATCGCATCGGTCCCTCCCGTAGAGGCGCCAATAGCAACAATATGTTTTGACTCTTTGACACCTGAAAAAGGTAAAATAGGAGATGACATACTTTGCTCTTGAAAGTTGCCAGTTGAAGAGCTCTCACGATGAATATCACTACTTTGCATATCTGCGCTATTATGGATAGCATCAGATAGTTTGAAATTTTTTTGATCAATTTGCGCTGCTTGGATTATCTTATTAATCAATACTTCGCCAAAGCTTGACCGGATTGCTATCAATTCTTCAACACTAGGCTTTGCAATAAAATCTATTGCCCCTAATTCAAGAGCTTGTAAGGTTATATCGGCTCCTTTAGTGGTTAATGTTGATAACATTATCACCGGCATAGGTCGTAAACGCATCAAGTTAGTCAAGAAGGTGATCCCATCCATTTTGGGCATTTCTACATCTAGGGTTAATACATCTGGATTAAGCTTCTTAATAAGATCTCTAGCCACAAAAGGGTTTTCAGCCTCGCCAACGACTTTTATTTGCGAACAATCAGCTAATGAAGCTTTTATAATTTGTCTAATAACTGATGAATCATCGATAATTAACACTTTTATCATTTCCATATGACCATTCTCCAGCTTCATTTAAAATAACTCAACATCACCACTAACATCATCATGGTCAATTTGACTGCTATAATCGTTTTCACGCTGAATAATAGTATCGTTGTGCAGCGTATTTAGTCTCTTTACAAAAGCCCGCCCACTATAAGGTTCAAATACCACTTTACGAGGGTAAATATCACCTACATCAACCCCGTCAATATCTATGCCTTCTTGTTCAAGGTATTCATAAGCAAAGTTAATATTTTTTTGACCCACGTCTGATAATTGGTTGATGACTTTAGCGCCACCAAAAACCTTAGCTCTAAGGTTAACTTTTCTACCGCCAGCTTTTAAAATCGTATTAATTAAATGCTCCATTGCAAAATTACCATAACGGGTGGCATCAGCGTTTTTATCTCTCTGCCCCCAGTTTACTTCATGTGCTTCTTTATTAGTTAGCGGCAGCATAAAGTGGTTCATTCCACCAATATGCGCTCTATCATCCCATATACAGGCAGAAATGCATGAGCCTAACGTAGTTGCTATAGCGACATTGTCAGAGGTCATATAGAATTCACCAGGTAATATTTTAGCGACCACCCGAGATCTTTCTTTATCCCAGTAATGATTTATTTGGGAGAACTCAGGTAAACACTGCGCTATGCATTGGCTAACTTCGGGGTAATCACAACGCCGCATTTATGCCTCCTTAATTTAACCATGAGTAAAACTCACAGTGACTTTCTAAAAATAGTTCTACCGACATTCTCAAAATATTGTTGATAGTTTCCTAGGTTTTCACTGTGGCCTAAAAAGAAAACGCCTCCTGGGGCTAACATTTCGTAATAACGAGAAAATAGTTCTAGCTGTGTTTTTTTGTCAAAATAAATAATGACATTTCGACAAAATATAGCATCAAACGGCCCCTTCATTGGCCAGTCATCCAATAAATTAAGCTGTTTAAAGGTTATTAAGTTCTTTAAGCTTTCATGCACTTTTACACTGTTTTTACTCTGACCGCAGCCTTGATAAAAATACTTTTTTTTCAGGTTTTCATCGATATCTTCTATACGCTTAATGTCATATATTCCCTGCTTTCCTGTAGCTACGACATTACTATCAATATCTGTTGCAAGTATCTTTACATCCCATTGTGATAGTTGAGGTTTCATTGCCTCCATTAATGTCATGGCGATACTGTAAGGCTCCTCACCCGTAGAGCTCGCTGATGACCATATTCTTAAGCGTTTTTTCCCATTCGCTTGTGCAACTTTATTACTAAGCCACAAGGGTAGCTCGTGTTCAGTAATAAAATCAAAATGATGCTTTTCTCGAAAAAAACTCGTTAAATTTGTCGTTATCGCATTAATAAAGTAGTCTTTCTCTTGAGCTGGGCTATCTTTTAAGCGTTGACAGTAATCGGTGAAGCTATTTATTTTTCTCTCTCTAATAATACGAGTAAGGCGACGATACAGCATTTCTCGTTTACTCTCGTTGAGTACAATACCTGTTGATTGATAAACAAACTGACAAATAAACGCAAAATCTTTGTCTGATAATTGGCACGCCATATTGCGGTTAACATTACTTGTATTATCAGCTTGTCGATCGTTCATACATTGCTCTCAATGTAGTTATAATTTCGCCTTGCTCGTTGCAAGGCATCTAATTTACTGTTGAGACAAAAGAAATGTTAAAACTCTTCCCATTCTTGATCATTCACTGTTTTAGCTCGATTGCGCTCAACTTTATTGACACGATTACCTCTTGATACAGGTCTTTGGTTACTGCTAGGTGCGGGTCTATTATTTCTTATAATTCGAGGTGTTGGTTCAACGTCTTCTTCTTGATTACCATTATTAAAGAATGCGACTTGCTCCAGCAGCGCCTGAGATTGTTCTTCCATTGACTTACTCGATGCTGCAGCTTCTTCAACTAAGGCAGCATTTTGTTGTGTCATTTCATCCATTTGACTTACTGCTGCACTTACTTCCCCTATTCCCGCTGATTGTTCTTTACCTGCACTATCAATATCACTGATCATTTTACTGACTTCTTCTATTGAGGAAACTAACTCTGTAAAGGTTTGCCCCGTCTCATCAACCAACTTAGTTCCTTGTCCAACAGCTTCAACACTGTCATTAATTAACCCTTTAATTTCTTTGGCTGCGCCAGCAGAACGTTGCGCTAAGTTTCTCACCTCTGCGGCTACAACGGCAAAGCCGCGACCTTGCTCACCAGCTCTTGCCGCTTCTACGGCAGCATTTAACGCTAATAGGTTTGTTTGAAATGCTATCTCATCAATAACACTAATAATATCGGCTATTTTTTTACTCGATTTATTAATATCACTCATTGCAGTAATGGCGTTACGAACGACTTCTCCACCATTACTGGCTTTATCCATTACGGAGTTAGCTAACTTACTTGCTTCAGTTGAGTTCTCTGCATTTTGTTGTACGGTACTGGTTAACTCCTCCATAGCAGATGCTGTTTCTTCTAAACTTGATGCTTGTGACTCTGTTCTGTGACTAAGTTCATTATTGCCTTCTGCTATCTCTCTTGCAGAATCAAAGACATTCGTTGATGCACTGCGTATTTCCTCAACCATGTTACTTAAATTATCGATAGAGCCATTCATCGCATTGGCTAGGGCTAAAAATTCACCACCATAATTATTACTCATTGTTTGCGTTAGATCACCATCTGCTAGCGATTGCGCAATGTTAATAGCATCATTAATAGGCTCAACAATAGCATCCATTAGGTTGTTGATATTACTACCTAGTACTTTCATAAAACCTTGATATTCTTGTGTATCTATACGGCTATCTAACTTACCGGAAATTGCATCATTAATAAGACTGTCTATTTGATTTTGCGCATCCTTTTCCTCTGTTAAATCAACCCACTGAACAGCAGTACCAACATGATTTTCTTCTTCATCACGTAACGCCATTGCAATTAATTGAAACGATAGACCCGCTACTGATATTTCAGCGGTATAAGGTAAATTAGCGGGATTGCCTAATAAGTTCTGTTGATGGGATGGGTTTTGATGAAACGAGTCAAAATTAGTACCAATCATAGTATCTATATTAAATGATGGTAATACTGTTTTAAGTTGTGCTTCACGACGGCGCAGCATAGTAATAACTGCAGGGTTGGCATAAACAATATTTCCATCACAATCAGCCATCATTAAGTTAGTGGTCATACCCTCAACTGCGGAAGTTAAACGTCCCACTTCAATTGATTTTTCTCTTGCCGTAGTAACATCTTGCCATTCCAGTGAGTTGCCTATGTATTCACCGTTAGCATCCATAATTGCGGTAACATTAAGTTCAAAAGTAAGGTGTTTAATCTGAATATCAGTTTTGTAAGGTAAGTTACTAGGGTCTTCAAGTAACTTACGTTGGCGGGCGGGATTTTTATGAAAACTATCTATATTGGTTCCAATAATAATATCAGGATCTGCTTTAAATCCGGGCCAGTTATCCGCAAAAACACTTTCATGCTGTTTTAATAATGCTAAGGTTGCTTCATTAGCATAGGTAATAGTAAAGTCTCTATCGATCATAATGTTCGCCGTAGCGGATTGATCAATAGCACCTTGCAATTGTGCCGCTTTATTTTCTTGAACTCTCGCTTCGGTAACATCTTGCCATTCAAGTGCATTACCTATGTACTCACCTGCTGAGTCACGAATAGCACTGACATTAAGCTCAAAAGTTAAGTGTTTAATTTTAATATCAGTTTTATAAGGTAGGTTGTCTGGATCATCTAATAGCTTGCGTTGATGGCTTGGTTTTTTATGAAAACTATCTATATTGGTACCAATAATAACCTCAGGATCCGCGACAAAACCAGGCCAATTTTCAGCAAAAGTACTTTCATGCTTTTTAAGTAAATTAAGCGTAGCAAGATTGGCATAAGTGACAACAAAGTCTCTATCAATCATCATAAAGGCTGTCGCTGATTGATCTAATGCACCTTGCATTTGTATCGATAAGTCACTTTTTTCAGTAGCCATATTCATAGTAACCCCTTTTACGCTATTACTTACTTTTGTTTTTTCTGCCGCTTCTACCATAGTAGAAGACAACAGGTTATAAACTTCTGACCATGCTTTTTTAACTGATGGTGTAAACTCATTCCCTAGCCCTTCAGCTAGGGTTTTTAATAAAGCTGCACCTACGGTGTCGTAATGCTCACGTTTAGTACCATAATTAAGGTGTCTTACACCAAGTTTTTGTACTGTTGGAATGAGTTTTTCTGGGTTATTAAGTAACTTAACTGCGCTGTCGAGCATGGTAATGAGTTTTTTCCCTTGCTCTGTTATATCGTCTGGAAATAGCGCTTTTAATGACGGATCCATTTTAAATAGTGTATTGTAGAATATATCTGCTGCCTGCTCCGAAATGGGTAATACTTTTTGCCAACTTTGCTGTATTAAATTGATTTGCTTGGGTGTCATAAGCTACGTTCCTCGGGGCTATGATGTAATCATTAAGGTGTAGATACTTCTCCACTCTACACTGTGCTCTCTTTATTAAATTAGTCTTGTTTACTTAGTGATCGTTATACTTTTATTATTTGCTTATCGGTACAGTCATTACTATCAAGCGGTAATGTAACCTCTTCTAGACTTTCTGGCTTTTGATGTTCTATGCAGTATAAATCGTCTTCATTGAGTAGCGTTTCACTATCGAGTAAAATAATTAGTTTATCGTCGACTGCCGCTAGCCCTTTTAAGAAACAACGATCAATGTTATTACCAAAGTCGGGTGCATTACGGATTGTTGAATTAGAAAATTTATATACTTCTGAAACAGCATCAACCACAATACCAACAACACTTGTTTTTTGATGACTGTGTTGTCTAAGGATAATAGTGACAGTTTGTTCGTTGTAATCTAACGGAGGTTGCCCAAAGCGTAATCTCAAATCAAGAATGGGGATGATTACGCCACGTAAATTAATGACACCTTTAATATAATCTGGCTTATTAGGAAGTTGTGTTACTGAGCTCCATACTCTGATTTCTTGAACACACAGAATATCAACTCCATACTCTTCACCTTGAAGCATAAAAGTTAAATACTCTTGCTCTTGATCAACCATGGTCAGTCCTATTCAATGCGTTAAATAAAAAGTTTAATATCCATGAGTACTACGAAGCATGTCGCTCTATTTGTTGTAATTGCGCAACATTTAATAACGTAACAATATTAGTATCGTTATTAATTAACCCTTCAATAAATTGTTGTGCGACACTACCACCAAAGGCAGGTGCGGGTTTAATCTCTTGTTCTTCTACATTAAGCACATCGGAAACTGCATCAACAACAAACCCTATGGTGCGTGATTTATCTTCCGACTGATATGTTAGTACGATTACTACTGTTGTATCTAAATACACTGCTTCACCAACATGAAACTTAATACGTAAGTCAACAATAGGAACAATAACGCCACGCATGTTAATAACACCTTTAATGCATAAAGGGGCATTAGGAATGATTGTTGGCTTTTCCCAGCTACGAATTTCTTCTACACATAAAATATCAACTGCATATTGTTCGTCTGCTAGTAAAAAAGTTAGGTATTGATCACCGCTAATAATAAAATCAATTCCTTCAAGGCTATGTTCTCCTTCAGGAGGAATTTCTTGAGCCATTGCTTGAATATTCACAGTAACGCTCCTATGCAACGCTATAACTAGAAAGGGTTTGTGTTTGTTGCGCACGCTCCAGTGCCATATGGATAATACCTGAGATATCTAATATCATTGCCACAGAGCCATCGCCTAAAATAGTAGCGCCAGACACACCATCAACTTGCTGGTAATTATCTTTTAAACTTTTAATAACCACTTGCTGTTGTGCTAATAAATCATCAACTAGCAAGCCTACTTTTTGCCCATCAGCTTCCACCACCACAAGTAACGCGTTATGCAAATCTTTTTTCTCTGCTTTTAGGTTAAATATTTGATATAAAGGAATTATTGGAACATTATCTTCTCTTAGTCGATAAAGAACCATGTCGCCTGAAACCCTATTGATAAGTTTGTCATCGATCTGTAAAGATTCAACAATGGCAATGAGAGGAATAATATAAACCTCGGTACCAACCCTCACTAGCTGCCCATCTAGAATGGCTAAAGTTAGCGGTAAATTAACTTTAAATGTACTTCCTTTTCCAATCACAGAGTCAACTTGAATACGACCGCCAAGTGCTTGAATATTGCGCTTAACAACATCCATACCTACTCCGCGACCAGAAATATCGGTAATAGCTGCCGCTGTTGAAAAGCCGGGCTCAAAGAGCAAGTCATAAGTTTGTGCGTCAGTTAACGTAACTGAGCTATCAATTAACCCTTTTTCAACGGCTTTTTTGAAAATAACTTCAGGATTAATGCCCGCGCCATCATCGCTTATCTCAATAACAATATTTCCACCTTGATGATAAGCATCTAAACTAATGACTCCTTTGACTGCCTTTCCGTTTTCAAGTCTGACTTCTTGAGATTCAATACCATGATCAGCAGCGTTGCGTACTAAGTGAGTTAACGGATCGCCTATTTGCTCCATGACCGTTTTGTCTAGCTCCGTTTGCTCTCCCTTGATTACTAACTCGATTTCTTTGCCTGTTTTAATCGCTAAATCATGAACTAAACGAGGAAAACGATTAAAAGCAAAGCTGATAGGTAACATACGAATACGCATTACGCTTTCTTGTAGCTCTTTCGTATTTTGTAGTAGTTGTTCTAAGCCATTAGTAAGGCGCTCAACTTTACTGATATCAAAATCATTACCCAACTCAGAAAGCATTGATTGCGTAATAACAAGCTCACCAACGAGGTTGATTAAGCTATCAACTTTATCAACGCCTACACGTATAGACCCAGCATCTGCTTTACTCTTAGGTTTGCTCGTCATGGCTTCTTTTTCTATAGTGCTATTATTTACCGCAGGTACTTCTATTTGGTTTTCACTGGCGAGGGATAACGTAGTTTCAGAAGATACTTCTACTATTTTTTCTGCTGGGCTCTCGTTATTAGATAAACTAACTTCAGGGTTATTGTCTAATATTAGGTCTTGATGGCTTTCAGTATTAATTTGCGCTTCTTCGATCAATGTAATGTCTAAAACACATTCATCTTCCACCCACTCAAATATTTCAGCAATATCTGCAATACTAGCGGTAGAGTTAAGCAAAATATTCCAATGAAGATAAAGCTCTTGTGCATCAATATCGGTTAAGGCTGGTAATTCAGCCGTAGATGCAAAAATGGTTAACTCACCTAACTCTGCAAGGGCACTAAATAAAAATAGTGGGTCGTTACCTGTTTTAGCTAAGCTTAATTCAGGGATAAAGTTAATATTATATTGGTTCTTCACAGGAGCTTCACTCAAAGCACCTTCATCTTTAGGAGCATCACTTATGGTTGAGTCAACTCCAGGTGAATGGTTGTTTACTGACTCATCATTTCTTAAGGTAGCATTTGAGGTACTTGGATGATTTGCCAGAGTTTCACTTAACCGAGTTGATGTTTTAGCTACTTTTTCTTTATCATAGCTTTGCTCATCTCGAGCAGCTTCAATTAACAAGCGTATACAATCTACTGACTCTAAGAGTATTTCGATATCGCTTGAACTAACTTCTCGGCGTCCGTCTCGCATTTCATCAAGTAAGGTTTCAACTAAATGAGTAAACTCGGTAACATTATTAAAACCAAAAGTACCTGCTCCGCCTTTAATTGAGTGTGCGGCTCTAAAAATAGAGTGAATGGTTTCATTATCACCTGGGTGAAGGTTTAACAAACCTGCTTCCATTAACGCTAACCCCTCAAAGCTTTCTTCTAAAAAGCTAGGGATAAATTGTGATAAATCAACGCTCATAACAAATTCCTCATCAGGTGCTTGCTCAGTTTATTTATCTAACGACACGTTTAATGGTCGCTAATAACTTTTCCGGATTAAATGGTTTTACCAACCAACCGGTAGCACCTGCAGATTTACCACGCATTTTCATATCGGTAGAGCTTTCCGTTGTAAGCATTAATATTGGTGTAAATTGAAAGTTAGGCAGCTTGCGTAATTCTCCGCAAAGAGATATACCGTCCATATTAGGCATATTGACATCTGAAATAACCAAATCAAAACGTCCTGTTTGAGCCTTAGTTAAGCCATCTCGGCCATCTTTAGCTTCTACAGTTTGGTACCCTGCGCTTTTTAAGGTAAAACTTACCATATCTCTAATTGAATTAGAGTCGTCGACAACTAAAACTGTAGTCATTTAGTCTTCCTCATTATTATTACTATAAATAAACATCATGCTAACTTTTAATGTTGCTATTTAATCCATTATGTATTGCAATAAAATAGCATCACTAATACCTAACTGTTTGATACTGTCGCGTAATATAGGTGATTTAGATTGCCAAATAATTTCTTTACCTTGAGCAATAATGTAAGTGACCACAGCTAAGATAAATTGCACTCCTATGGTATCAATACGCGTAAGATCACTATCATCAATAGTAATAGCGCTTTCTTTTTCAATTATGGGCAATATTTGAGCTTGATACTCATTGACTTGAGCAATCGTTAAATCACTAGGGAGTTTTATCATTTGCAGGGTATATCCATATATTTGTTATTTTATCTATTAGTTTTAAGCATATGACAGATTTTTTTGAATGCAAGTTGTCCGGATTTAAAAGTTTTAAATTAAATAACCCCCTCTACTTTTTATTAGCTATAAAGTTAAAAACTATACTCTTGGTTATTAAGACGTCATTCGTTAAAATTAGCGAAAAAACACTGTAACCATGACATTATATGCACTTATTTTTTTGAGTGTTTCCACTGATGATATTTACTGGGTAACAGCCTTTCTTATTGGCGTAAAGGCCCTGAAAATGATTTATTATCGTGTAAAGAAAAGAGCAAATACCTACTCAACGTTAGATTGTATTTAGCTTGGTCGTTTTTTGGCTGTTTAACCATTTATTTACAAGACGATACTTTGATTGAACCGAGGATAATTATTGTTAATTTATTTTTCTCTAGCGTAAATTATCAGTAACTTTATTTTCAAGCGTAATATCATTAAACTATTACCCAATGAATCTATGAGGTTATCTGACTATATTTGGAACAAATTTACTGAGTCAGGTCTACTTTTTGCCGATTTAACCCTTTATATTGCTTATAGCTATAATTTAGAGGCTAGGATTAACCGCTATGATATTTAGATCTGCCATAGTTTCAATACTATTTATTGAATAAATATATGTCAGAAGAATCACCAGAAATAGCCAGAACGCTTTAACAAAGAACAATAATTCCCTTTAGGAGCCACCATGTTTTATTTAATATATAGTGAAGACGTTAAAAACTCACTGCCATTACGATTATCAGTAAGAGAACAGCATTTAGCGAGGTTAAGTGCGCTACAATCTCAAGGTAAATTGTTAATAGCTGGCCCATGCCCTGCTATTGATAGTGAAGATCCAGGCAGCGCAGGGTTTACAGGATCATTAATTGTTGCAGAGTTTGACAATCTACAAGCTGCACAAATATGGGCAGATGAAGATCCTTATATTGCAGCTGGGGTATATGAAAAAGTTACCGTAAAACCTTATAAGAAAGTATTACCTGCTTAAGTATTCGGTAGTACTTTCCATACGAGCACCTATCTAGGTTACGTCGTTTTTATTCTTATTAATTTTAGGTAAAATAACCATGTTTTTTAATAACGCTACTATGAAAGCATTAACCACAAGTAGTTTGCTGTTAAGCCTATTAGCAAGTCCGTTGATTTATGCCGCCAGCCCTGTAGAAGAGTGCCGTAACAACCTCAAAGAAAACGCTACAACAAAAGCAATATCACAGTGTTTAGATAAAGCCACTCACGTTATTGATAAAGAGATGCAAACATGGCTAAATTTGCATCAATTTAACTTAGAAGAGCAAGCGTTAGTTCAAGGTAGAAACTCTGCGCTAAACATGTTTAAACGCTCGCAAAATAACTTTACCACCTATCGAGAAAACAATTGTCGTTGGCAGTATTTAGCTATTTCACCGGATATCAGCGCTGGGTTAGCATATAAAGAATGTTATATTTTGCTCAGTCAGCAACGTATTAACGAATTATCGCGCCTTGCCGACTCAACAACCGTACAATAAAGTATTAATTAACGTAATAGCCTCGTCAACTAAATACTGTAAAGTCCGAATGTTCTGAACAACGCAATATAAAGCTTTTCGCTACTGCGTTGTTCACTCAAAGTAGCTAAAAATCAAGCTCTATGTGAACATTTAGCATCACACTATCTTAACTACTCTCAGAGCCAATAAGTAATGCTTCTGCTTGTTTAGCCTTTTCATCAACTTCTTGCTCATCACTTAATAATACCGCTAACCAACGCCCTTCAGGTGAGTTTTCTAACCCTATTTTTAAGATCATAGTCAATGGTACGCTCAATAACATCCCTACAGTTCCTAGCAACCAGCCCCAGAATATTAACGAAAGAAAAACCACTAATGTTGATAAACCTAACCCTTTACCTAAATAACGTGGCTCTATAATATTGCCCATCACCATATTTATCATAATGTAGCCAAGGCCAATTAAACCAGCTTCAGGAATACCAAGTTGTAATATAGCTAATGTTACCGGGGGTACCGCCGCAATGATTGAGCCAATATTAGGTATGTAGTTTAATAAAAAAGCTAGCACCCCCCAAAGCAAGAAGAAATCTAAACCAAACGCCCATAACATTGAGGAAACGATACAACCCGTAGCAATACTTACTAAGGTTTTTATCGCAATATAATTATTCACTGAAGATAAAAAACGCTCTATTTGCTTTAAACGCATTTGTGGGTCATCTAACGCAAAATGAATTTTATTAGGAAACGATGAGGCCTCAAACAACATAAACACCACCGTTAAAATAATGAGAAATAAATTAGCCATAACTGAGCCAAAACCACTCAACATATCTGCTGCTAACCCCATTGCTGCAGCGGGATCAAAATACTCCGTAAAAATATCAATAGATAGATGAATATCATAACGGCTAAAAAACTCGGTTAGCCAAACAAACTGCTGTTTTAGCTGCTCTCGATAATGTGGAATATGCTGCGACAACTCATTCAATGATTGTCCGACAAGCCCCGTGAGTGATAGTGCTAACACAACAAAAATAGCAATAACGGTAATGACTGAAATCGCCTTAGGGATATTATAGTCACTTGCTTTTTTAATCAGGGGATTGCAAATAATGGCAATAAAAATTGATAAAAGAAAAGGAACTAAAATATTCGCGGCGGTTTTAATCCCCGCAAAAATAATAAAAATAGCAGCGACGGTAACAAAGCCTTTTACCAGCGAATTGTTATTTGAGAGTAAAACCATGAGGTTATTTTCCTTAAAATACTATACTGTCAATATACATGAAAAACAGATAGTTAACTATATCGATTATTTACTTAAAATAATAATAATCCCACTAAGTTCACTATGGTGACAGGTATCGCTATCACCTTGTTGTTATTCATTTTTAATTACCCTAAAAGCACTTTTTTAAGGTACAATTCATTCATTACAAGTAATTATTTATGAGTTGAAAATCATTTAATTTATATAATGTAATAACATCATAGTGACTTGTTAAACGGCTACTATATCTATCATGCTTTAACGCATCTTTTCACTAACTCTATTTGAGGATATACAGGTTTTATGGATTTTATTTGGATCTCTTTTGCTTTCATTTGCGGTTTAATTGCCAAAGGCACCTCATTACCTCCATCAATAGGTTATCTTGCTGCTGGCTTTGCACTAAACATGATGGGCTACCAATCTGATGACAGCCTAACCTTACTCAGTGACTTAGGTATTACCTTAATGCTGTTTACTATTGGTTTAAAGCTTGATGTTAAAAACCTATTTAAAACTGAAGTATGGTTAGGCAGCTCATTACACACGCTTACGTGGATCATCGCTTGTATTAGTATTTTTAAACTCTTTGCATTATTTTCAATTAGTTACTTTAGTGAATTAGACATTATTACTGCGATCTTAATCGCCTTTGCCCTAAGCTTTAGTAGTAC
Organism: Colwellia asteriadis; assembly: GCF_039523295.1. Lineage (NCBI taxonomy): Bacteria > Pseudomonadati > Pseudomonadota > Gammaproteobacteria > Alteromonadales > Colwelliaceae > Colwellia > Colwellia asteriadis. The sequence goes on from NZ_BAAAFA010000007.1 coordinate 177,330, forward strand.
AGTATGCGTTATTAAGTTATTAGAAGAAAATGGCGAAATGCGTACTCGCCATGGCAAGCTAGCCGTTAGTATTCTTGTTATACAAGACATTGTTGCTGTTGCATTTTTAGTAGTAGCTACAGGTAAAACCCCTTCTATATGGGCATTTTCACTACTTGGCTTATTTTTAATTAAGCCGCTCATTAATAGAATGATTAACTATGTCGGTCATGGTGAATTAATTCCATTAGCTGGTTTTTTCATTGCGCTAGGCAGCTATGAGTTATTTGAGTTGGTTAATATTAAAGGCGACTTAGGTGCGCTCATTATCGGCATGTTTCTCGCCTCTCATCAAAAAGCCACTGAAATTAACAAAGCATTAATGAGTTTTAAAGATTTATTTTTAATTGGTTTCTTCCTATCTATTGGTTTCACTGCGGTACCAACACTTGAAATGCTAGGCTTAGCCAGTATGCTAATGCTATTAATTCCAATAAAATTTACCTTGTTTTATGGCATTTTTACATTATTAAAAATGCGATGCAGAAGTGCATTTTTAAGTGCGCTATCATTAAGTAACTTTAGTGAGTTTGGCTTAATTGTTGGTGCACTAAGTGTTAGCGCTGGCTGGTTAAGTAATGATTGGTTAGTTATATTAGCACTAGCTGTATCATTGTCATTTATTCTTACAACCGTTATTTACAGCTTCTCACACGTAATATTTTCAAAGTACCGTCCTTTGCTTGCTCAGTTTGAAAGAGACACTAAACTTGAAGAAGATATTTTCACTCAACCTTGTAAAAGGCCCATCGTAATTATAGGCATGGGTCGAGTCGGCATGGGGGCTTATCGCGCTATTAATAACCATAGCGAAAGCCACGCTTGGGGTCTAGATGCCGACAAAGAAAAAATCACTTGGTTGAATGAGCAAAACATAGAAGCTTATTATGGCGATGCTGAAGATATACATTTTTGGGAGAGTATCGACTTATCACAAATTGAATTAGTATTGTTAGCATTACCTGCCGTACAAGATGCAATGAACATCACCACCCAACTCAAAGGGGCTAAGTACCAAGGAAAAATTGCAGCGGTTGCGCGTTATGAAGATGAGCGTATTGAACTACAAGAGTACGGTATTGATAAAGTATTCAATTTTTACACTGAAGCTGGTGTTGGTTTTGCCGAAGAAAGCTTAGCTTTATTAGATAGTTTATCTTTGTTAACTACCACGAAAGATTAACGAGAACACCTTGTGAATATCTTGTACATAAGCCATTTATATATTCATACAAGCTTGTGTACAAGATTCTATTTTCATTACCCCCTCAGATAATCCAATAAATATTTTAAAATAAAATCAACACGTTAAACACTAGGGTATTTATTGTAAAAAAATTAGCGTTCTCTCATAGTTACACTACACTTAACTACATGAGGTGAGGAAGTGTTACAGTTATGTAACGTTAGACTTGCCTTATCAATAGATGAATGCTCGCACATGTTTTTATTGCTAAGTTACCTTAATTAGCGCACGGCTCGAACCCCTTGAGCCATTGTTTAGCCCATAATGAAGATTATGGGCTTTTTTTATATTTTCATCAGTCAAGTAGCATAAACGCTACGCACGCAATTAACTGGAAACTGTTAAGGAAAACAAGCGATTAAAATTATCAGACGAGAGTTTAGCAATAGTTTCAACTGATTGACCACGAATACTCGCAAGGTGTTTGGCCACCTCAACAACAAAAGCTGGTTGATTTTCTTTACCCCGATAAGGCACTGGCGCAAGGTAAGGGGAATCTGTTTCAATAAGAAATTTATCATCGGGTACTAAAGCGGCAACTTCACGTAGCTCGGTTGCATTTTTGAAAGTAACGATACCGGAGAACGAAATATAAAACCCTAATGCTAAAGCTTGCTCTGCCATATCCCAACTTTCAGTAAAGCAATGTAGAATTCCGCCAACTTCATCAGCGCCCTCTTCTCGCATAATAGCAAGTGTATCTTCTTGGGCTGCACGGGTATGAATAATTAAGGGTTTACCTAACTTTTTAGCAACTTGAATATGTTTTCGAAATGAGTCAATCTGCAATGCTTTGGTTTCAGGTGCATAGTGATAATCTAAACCAGTTTCACCAATGGCAATTACTCTATCATTGGTTGATAAGGAAAGTAGTTGCTCGGTATCTATTGCATCTTCTTGATTTAAAGGGTGTGCCCCACAGGTTAACAATACATTGTCATAATGTGCTGTTTTTTCAGCCATATCGGAAAAGCTACTTAAAGTAACGCTCACACAAAGCAGTTTAGAAACACCTGCTTGAGTTGCATTAAGTAACACATTATCAAGATTATTATTATAAAGCGAAAGATCAAGGCGATCTAAGTGACAGTGAGAATCAATAAACAACGAAGTACCCTGTATATGGTCGGTTTAAATTTAATCGTAAATGATTAAACAAAAATAGTGCTAGTAAAAATTTTTAATGGAAGGGGCGTTACATGGTTAACGTCGCTTCAGATGAATTTAGTTGTCGTGCAATTATTTGTTCGATTTGATGACGCACTTTTTCAGGATCATCAAGAAAGCTAACGCCAACACCTGGAGGTGTGCCATTTTGTGCGCCAATAGGCGTTAACCAGCAAACTTCCCCTTTAACGGTAGAAGGCTCTAAAGCATCTGGTAATAAAACATGTAGTTCAACTTCAGCACCTAACTCGTACTGTCGTGGTGTTCTTACAAATAAACCACCTTCTTTTAAAAATGGCATAAAAGCCAAATATAAGTCACGTTCCGAGTGAAACTCAATAGATAATGGTACCACAAAGACCCCCTAGTCTTTCGCTTGTTCAGTTATAAGTGACGAAGTAACAATTTGCGTAATCGACATTAATAGTTCTTCAAGTATAAAGGCTTTATTCCCTTGAGGGTATAACTTTATAGTTTTACTCGCTTTAATGGTTAACTGATAAATATCATGCAGTGACTGTATTGAAATACTTTTATTTGTTAAAAATAATGTATCTGCATTTACTGAGAGGTCACGTTGTAAGTTGGCTGTAATTTTTTCTAACCATCGTAATGCTTCACTATTATCTCGTAATAGTGTCAATAATGTCGACTCGCTTTTTTCGTGATTAAGTAGCGCCAAGTATTCATGCTTAAACAATTTATATGCCTGATGAGTACTTTCATCAGATAATTCAGGAAGGTGCGTTAGGTTTACAAAGTTAGCATTTTCGTCATTAAGAGGGTAATTAACTTTACTGAGCAGCTTATCGCCAACTAACGGCTGAATATGTACTAAGCGACAACGACTAATAATAGTAGGTAGTAACATATCACTGTCATGTGTTAACAGCATAATAATACTATGTTTGGTTGGCTCCTCTAACGTTTTTAACAAAGCATTAGCCGCTGCCACCGTCATAATTTCAGCATGAGGGATTAATAAGGTTTTATAATGACCTATATGTGCCGTTTTTTCTAAAAAATGATTGGCTTGACGGACATCATCCACACCGATACTGGTATTTTGCGCCGTTAACATTAAGTGATCAGGATAACTATGGCTGTGTTTCAGCTGACAATGTTTGCATGTACGACACGCTTGTAAATAATAATCCTGATCATCATTTACAAACACTTTTTGAGGAGACTGACATAATAATAGCTGACTCAACCATTCCCCTAACTCTTTTTTACCTGCTCCTTGCGCCCCTGTAATTAATATTGCGTGAGGTAACCGCTGCTGAATAAACTGCTGAGTTAGAATTACTTTATTCGAGATCATAGCTAAACCTTGTAGAAACACGACTAAAAATTATCAGTAACTTTCAACGTTACCTTGAATGCTGCTTGATTAATTGTTCAAGTACCGAAATCACCTCGTTCGCTACAGATTCTTGGCTTTGTGAAGCGTCAATAACAGTAAATTTTTCAGGACAAGCCTTAGCTTGTTGCAAGTAGCCATCTCGCGCTCTATTTAAAAAGTCGAGTTTTTCATCTTCCATTCTATCTAAACCATCACCACGTGACTTTACTCGCTCAAGCCCAATGATAGGGTCTAAGTCTAAAATAATATTCATATCAGGAGAAAAGCCCGCTAAAGCTAAATTATTAACTTGGTTAATAATATTGATATCAATCCCCCGTGCGTAATGTTGAAAGCTAATAGTAGCAGCATCAAATCTATCACAAACAACCACTTTACCTTGGTTTAACGCTGGAACAATTTTTTCTTGTATATGCTGTGCTCTAGCAGCACCAAATAACATCAGTTCGGTTATATCAAGCATTTCAGATGAGTCGGGGTCAAGAATAATACTTCTAATTCTTTCTCCAATAGGAGTTCCACCAGGCTCACGCGTTAGGAGAACGTCAAAACCTTTATTAGTTAAATACGTTTCAATTTTTTTAATTACTGTTGTTTTACCTGCGCCGTTACTTCCGTCGCAAACTAACATAAAACCTTTTTTCATAACGTCTTCTTTTTTGTGTGAACTGGGTATTTTTTATTGCATATTTAAGCGGCTAATTCGCTATATATATTAGCGAGCTATATATTACCGTTATTTAGTTTATTATTCATATAAATAAGTCTAACAAACCAAATATCTATATAATTTTGATAACGGGGCTAAATAGCCAATAAAAAAGCTCCGCTGAATATACCTCAACGGAGCTTTAGTGTGTAGCCTGTTCAATAAGCTAAAGGCTTAATGAACAATGTCCCTTAGCCATTTATTAAAAAGTGAACATAAATACTCGCGGCATAGCCCAGAGCAATAACCCAGCTCCACTTTAAGTGACCAATAAAAGAATATTTGCCTTTAGTTTGTCCCATTAGTGCAACACCTGAAGCTGAGCCAACCGATAATAAACTCCCACCAACACCTGCGGTCATAGTAACCAGTAGCCATTGTTGTAAATCCATCGCTGGGTTCATTGTTAATACCGCAAAGACTACCGGTATGTTATCAACAATCGCTGATAATACGCCTACTGCAATGTTTGCATAGGTTGGACTCCAATTACTGTAAAGTAGCTCAGAGACTAAGCTTAAATAGCCCATAAAGCCTAAACCACCGACACACATAACCACACCGTAGAAAAATAATAGTGTATCCCACTCGGCACGCGCTATTTTGTCAAAAATATCAAATGGAACAATATTACCTAACCTTTTTAACGCTTTTTCATCGTTATTTATTTCAGCTAAAGTACGTTTTTTATTTAACGAACGCGGTAAACTTCGACGTAAATAAAAGCCTAAAAATTTCAAATAACCTAACCCCATCATCATGCCTAATACTGGTGGCATGTTAACAAAGCTATGACACATAACCGCTGTAGCTATGGTTAAAACAAACAAAAAGATGATGCGTTTAGCCCCACGCTTAATGATGAACTCTTCATCAAGGATAGGCTCTGATTTTTCATTAGAAATAAAGAAACTCATAATCAAAGCAGGAATTAAGAAGTTTACTAATGAGGGAATGAATAGCACAAAGAACTGCTCAAATTTAACTAAACCTGCCTGCCAAATCATTAGCGTTGTAATGTCACCAAAAGGACTAAATACCCCACCGGCATTTGAGGCGATAACAATATTAATACATGCGATGTTAATAAACTTGTTATCCGTAGGCGCTACTTTAAGTACAATGGCACACATTAGCATTGCGGTGGTTAAGTTGTTCGCAAAAGATGAAATAGCAAAAGCTAAGATACCCGTTACCCAAAATAAACTGCGTAGACTTAACCCTTTAGAGGTCATCCAAACACGTAGACTGTCAAAAACACCACGCTCCTCCATGGCATTGATATAAGTCATTGCCACCAATAAGAAGAGTAATAGCTGTGCATATTCAAGAAGATTTTCATTGAATGCTTCTTCTGCGTGAGTTGGAATACCATGCTGTGTATAAACCCAACCAATAATAAGCCAAATAATACCTGCGGCAACCAACACGGGTTTTGACTTGCGTAAGTGAATAAATTCTTCACCAATAACTAATAAGTAAGCGATGAAAAATAAAGAAAGTGCAGTAAACCCAGCTAAGCTGGTAGTTAAATTTAGCTCACCTGCAGCTGAGGCCCATGATGGCATTGAAACCATTAAAAGCATTATGGTTAATATAAATTTTTTCAAAATTATTCTCTAATTTGGGGCGAGTGTCTTAATAACTCTATTTCATTGCTCAGTATTAACCTTACCCGAGAGTTGTATTTGAGGTAATAAATACACTTTAACGATAAGTAAAGCAGGCACTTTATTTTAATGTGAGCAAAATCAAGGTGTGCGCAATTATATTCCAACTAAATAACAATACAATTATAAATAGGCAATAATTAATAGCTTGGAGGCATAAAAAACAAAAAGTGTATTTTTTTATTTAAATAACAGTAAACTATATTTCAATATTAATTTTTATTTTTTAACGCTTGTTGTTCGATATAACGTTTCACCGCCTTATTGTGCTCACTTAACGTACGACTAAAAGTGTGCTGTCCATTACCTTGACTAACAAAATAATAATAATCTGTTGTTGCTGGGTTTACTGTTGCTTGTAATGCAGTCAAGCCAGGCAGAGCTATTGGTGTTGGCGGCAAGCCATTTATTCGATAGGTATTATAGGCGGTTTTTTCACGAAGGTGAGCATAGGTAATATCGCCTTGATAACGATCCCCTAAACCATAAATGACTGTAGGGTCTGTTTGTAGACGCATATTTTTACGCAAGCGATTCAGAAACACCCCCGATATAATCGGCTGCTCTGGTATATGGCTGGTCTCTTTTTCAATGATGGAGGCCATAATAAGCACTTCATAAGCTGATTGATATGGTAACTCTTGAGCACGCGTTTGCCATAATCGGTTTAATTGCTTTACCATTTTTTTATAAGCGCGGGTTAACAATGCAACATCAGTTGTACCTGAGGTAAAAGCATAAGTATCTGGAAATATCCAGCCTTCAGGGTTTTCATGTTCTATATTGAGTAGTTGTGCTATATCGGTTATAGCTTGTCCATTTAATGTTTGAGTGATATGCGCATCTGCTTTTAACAATGCTAAATTCTCTTTAAATGTACTGCCTTCAATAAACGTAATAGTAAACTGATGCTCTTTACCCGAGACTAATAAAGCCAATAACTCTTGTAAATTGGTTTGTGGCGTAACTTGGTAAGTACCCGCTTTGATATGAGCATATTGCGGAAAGATTTTAACGTAGCTTTTCAAATAAAAGCTGTTATTTAACCAACCTAGTGATATTAACTGTTTGCTAAAGCTATTAACCGAGCTACCTTTAACCACCGTTAATAGTTGCGGCGTCGATAAAGGTAGTGATTGTTGCATCGCTTGCTTGATATTAAAACTAACAATGACTAACGCACTTAAACCAAGTAACAATACCACCAAAATTATTTTTCTAAGCACACTATTACCTTTATATATGCCAGGTTAGTAAACTGGCTGAGTTAAACTAAGTTAGTAAATATTCAAATCATTTGTTGTTGATATAAAAGCTTGTACCGGGTTTAATGGTAGTGCTCTATTATTAAATTGGTTAATTGGCATAATACCCATAACACAATTACAAATGAACATTGCTTCTGCTTTTTTAAGATCATCCAAAGAGGTTTTTTTGATCACAACATCAGTATTATGCTTCAATAATGTCTGACGTATTAAACCATTAACTCCTGAATAACCTAAAGCCGGTGTGTGTAATTTATTATCAAGCCAATAGAAAAGATTAGCACTTGTCGCTTCAACAACCTCGCTAAGCGTATTAAGTACGACTAAATCATCTTCTACACGCTGATCTAGCTCTGTACGTAAAAGCACTTGCTCTAAACGGTTTAAATGTTTAATGCCACCAAGCATAGGACTAATAGATATTTGTTGTTGGCTAATGCCTAAGGATAACCCTTCTTGAGCTTGTTGAGGGTAATGTGAAGGGAAATCAAATACCATCACAATAAGTTGCGTTGAACCGGCAATTAAACCTTGTCTAGAATAGCCTCTTCCCCCACTACCAGCACTAATAATGACTTTAAGTACTCCTGATGAAAATCCGCTAGCAGCACTTACTAATTCATGTTCTAGCTCAGTTTTAATTGGAGAAGAAATATTAAGCTGCTTACAGCCTAAAATTAACCGATCAATATGTTCTGGCAACAATAACACTTGTCCTGCAACTATTTTAGCCGTTGTAAAAATACCATCGCCATAGGCTAAGCCACGATCAGTAATCGCAATATGATTAATTTTTTCACCGTTAATTGAGCAGTATTTCATAACACCTTTTACTGTAAAGTCGGAAATAAAAAAGCCTGAAGACTTTTATGATAACGCATAAAGAAGTATTCAGGCTTTTAGATAAGAGTTCAAGATAATTCTCTTAACTTTATATTAAGATTATATTTTTTTGAAAACAAGTGATCCGTTTGTGCCACCAAATCCAAATGAGTTACATAAAACATACTCAAGGTTCACATCACGCGCACTGCCTGCAATATAATCTAGATCACAACCTTCACCTGGGTTATCTAAATTAATCGTTGCTGGTACTTTATTTTGCATCAATGCTTGAATACTAAAGATCGCTTCAATTGAACCAGCCGCACCAAGTAAATGACCTGTCATCGATTTAGTCGATCCCATCATAACTTGCTTAGCTTGCGAGCCAAAAATAGTTTTAACTGCATTAGTTTCTGCAATATCACCCGCGGGTGTTGAGGTACCATGAGCATTAATATAGCCAATTTTAGTAATATCTACTTTGGCATCATTAATGGCATTTTGCATAGCACGCGCCGCACCATCACCATTTTCAGGAGGTGAAGTCATGTGGTAAGCATCACCGCTCATGCCAAAACCAGCTAATTCAGCGTATATTTTAGCACCGCGAGCTTTAGCGTGTTCATACTCTTCAAGTACAATAACACCTGCACCATCACCTAAAACAAAACCGTCACGGTCTTTATCCCAAGGGCGAGATGCTGCTTGTGGATCATCATTACGACGAGATAACGCTCGAGCAGCGCCAAAGCCGCCCATACCTAATGTGGTAGACGCTTTTTCTGCGCCACCAGCAACCATAGCATCTGCATCACCATAAGCAATCATTCGTGCTGCATGGCCAATATTATGAACACCACTAGTACAAGCTGTAGTAATAGAGATATTAGGACCTTGCAAACCGAACATAATCGATAAGTGACCTGAAATCATATTAATAATGGTAGATGGCACAAAAAATGGCGAAAGCTTACGAGGGTTACCTTCAGCTTTAATCAATTTAGTATGATTATCTTCAATTAATCCTAAACCACCAATACCTGAGCCAACAGCAACACCAACACGTGGCGCATTTTGTTCTGTGATCGCTAGACCTGAATCATTAAAAGCCTGTACACCTGCAGCAACACCATATTGAATAAAAAGATCCATTTTTTTGGCTTCTTTTTTCTCCATATACTGTTGAACATCAAAGCCTTTAACTAAACCTGCAAATTTAGTGGTGTAATTAGTCGTATCAAAATGTTCAATATTGCTAATACCACTTTGCCCCAATAGCAATTTTTGAAAGGTTTCTTCTGCTGTATTGGCTAGCGGGCTAAGTGCACCAATACCGGTAACTACAACGCGTCTCATCGTTGGTGCCTCCGAAATATATGAGTAGATACAAAAAAAGCGGTCACTTTAAAATAAGTATACCGCTTTTTATTTTAGTTAAGTTCAATAAAATGAACTAACTCAGCTATTACTGGTTTGCAGTAACGTAATCGATAGCTGCTTGAACTGTAGTAATTTTTTCAGCTTCTTCGTCAGGAATTTCAGTATCAAATTCTTCTTCTAACGCCATAACTAATTCAACAGTGTCTAGTGAATCAGCACCTAAATCGTCAACGAATGATGATTCAGTTTTAACTTCTGCTTCGCTAACACCTAATTGTTCGATAGTAATTTTTTTAACGCGTTCTTCGATAGTACTCATTTTTTTTCCTTTACTGAAAGTGCATTTTTTCAAATTGCGTGTAGTGTATTCGTCAAAAGCTTGCCATGCAAGCATCTAATATTAATTTTTTCTCTGGTCTAACCTGTTGAGGTATTAAATAAAGATAAAACCAACCTGTCAGACCATCTTTCAACCCTTTATTTTTAAAGGGTTAAACCATATACATACCACCGTTCACATGAATAGTTTCGCCAGTGATATAAGCAGCAGCATCTGACGCTAAAAAGGCAACAGTGCTCGCAATTTCATCAGGTTTTCCTAGTCTATTAGCTGGAACTTGTGAAAATATGCCTTCTTTTTGCTCATCTGTGAGTGTTTGTGTCATGTCGGTATCAATAAAACCTGGTGCGACTGTATTAACGGTAATACCACGAGAAGCCACTTCACGGGCTAATGCTTTAGTAAAGCCTAATAAGCCTGCTTTTGCAGTAGCGTAGTTAACTTGTCCCGCATTACCCATAGTACCAACAACTGAACCAATATTAATGATACGGCCAGTACGTTTTTTCATCATAGGGCGAATAGCCGCTTTACTGACTTTGTATACTGACGTTAAGTTGGTTTCGATAATATCACTCCACTCTTCATCTTTCATTCGCATAAACAAATTATCGCGAGTAATACCGGCATTGTTAACAAGAATATCGATGCTGCCATGTGCTGTTTTTATCGCATCAAACATGGCGCTTATTGATTCATCACTTGTTACATTAAGTACTAAGCCTGTACCCGGCACTGTACCTTGCGCTAAATATTCTGAAATTTTTTCAGCGCCATTTTCTGACGTTGCTGTACCTACAACGGTTGCACCTAGTGCTTGTAATTGCATAGCAATAGCTTTACCAATACCACGACTAGCACCTGTAACTAATGCAACCTTACCTGTTAATGAAAACATAAATTATACCTATTGTATTTATTCTAAAATAAATTGAGTTATCTCAATTTAATGGTTTTACTAATTAACTGTCCGCTAACTCTTTTAGCTGTGCTAATGACGCATTATCATTAAAGCTTACTGAGCTAATTGACTTAACAATTCGTTTATTTAATCCTTGTAATACTTTACCTGGACCAATCTCTGCGACTTTTGTTACCCCGTTGTTTGCAAGCAATGTAATTGTTTCGCTCCAACGTACTGGTGAATATAACTGTTTAACTAAGGCTGCTTTAATCGCTTGTGCTGAGGTTTCAGTAGCAACATCAACATTGTTAACCACTGCAATAGCAGGTGCATTGAACGTCACTTTTTCTAACTCTAATGCAAGTTTATCGGCGGCATCTTTCATTAATGCACAATGTGATGGTACGCTCACAGGTAAAGGTAAAACGCGTTTAGCACCCGCTGCCTTACATAAAACACCGGCTCTTTCTACAGCAGCTTTATGACCTGCAATCACCACTTGACCCGGAGAGTTAAAGTTTACGGCTGAGACCACTTCACTTTCTTGTGCTTGCTGACATGCATTAATAATAACGTCATCTTCTAATCCAATGACAGCTGCCATAGCGCCAACACCTTCTGGCACACTTGTTTGCATAAATTCGCCACGTTTTTCAACCAATACAACTGCATCAGTTAAAGAAAGCACTCCTGCACAAACCAGTGCTGAATATTCGCCTAAACTATGTCCTGCCATAATATCAGGTTGAATAGCAGATTCTGCTTGCCATACGCGCCATAAAGCAACACTCGCTGTTAATAAAGCAGGTTGTGTAAAATTCGTTTGATTAAGTTTCTCTACTGGACCTTGTGACACTAACTGCCATAAGTCGTAACCAAGTGCTTGTGATGCTTCTTGAAATGTTGCTTGTACAATATCATGCTCAGTAAAATCACTGAGCATAGCTACAGTTTGAGAGCCTTGACCTGGAAACACGAATGCTAATGTATTTTGCATATTAAGTTATTCTCTTATTTATTATCTAATTAACGTGTAGATAACGCTTTAGGCATGACTTGTTTCTTACTGTTCGTTAACAGATAAACCTTGCTCTAAAGTCGCTTTAATTTTATCAGGAACTTGTCGTTCAACTTCTTTCATGGCTTCTCTAATCGCGGCTAAAAAAGCAGCTGAATTGGCATTACCATGGCTTTTAACCACAATTCCCCGTAATCCTATCAAACTTGCGCCATTATACTGGTCGGGGTTCATCGACTTAAACAACTTTTTAAAGCTCGATTTAAAGAAAAATCCAACCAGTGAAGTTAATACATTAGCGGTAAATATGGACTTAGAGCGTTTATGTACTAATCGAGCAACCCCTTCACAGGTTTTCAGAGCCACATTTCCGACAAAACCATCACAAACAATGACATCAGCCTTATTGGCAAAAATGTCACAGCCCTCAATAAAGCCAACATAATTAATAGCACTATTCTCTGTGAGCTCTACTGCCGCTAATTTAATATGATCACTGCCCTTCATCGACTCTTCCCCCATATTCAATAAAGCAATACGTGGATTTTCGATGCCATCAACTTGTGCGGCCATCACTGAGCCCATAACACCGAATTGATAGAGAACATGTGAATCACAAAAAACATTAGCGCCAAGATCTAGCATAAAGACATGTTTATTTTTATCGTGGGTCGGTAATGCCGAAATTAGTGCTGGTCGTTCAACACCTGGTAAATTCTTTAAGACGAAGTGCGCCATGGATAATAATGCGCCGGTATTACCTGCGCTAACACAAGCTTGCGCTTTGCCTTGATGGACTAAATCTAAAGACTTACGCATTGAAGAGTCTTTTTTAGTACGCATAGCCAAGGCTGGTTTATCGTCCATTTCAACAACTTGTGTTGTCGGATATAACGTTAATTGGGGGTGTTGTTCAAGTTTTTCTGCAGGCATGCCATAACGTGCCGCAATAGGAATTATAATTTGAGGGTCGCCGCATAAGATAAGATGCAAATGAGGATGGCTTTTAATAGCCATTATTGCTGCGGGAATTGTTATAAGGGGGCCTTTATCGCCCCCCATAACATCTAACGATAACGTTAGATTTTTGACATCATTTAAGCTCAAACGAGATAAGCCTAAAAATGTAATCGCTTATTTAGCGATTACTTTAACGCCTTTGTAAAAGCCATCAGCTGTTACGTGGTGACGACGGTGCGTTTCACCAGATACTGGATCTACAGATAAGTTTTCTGCTGTTAATGCATCATGTGAACGGCGCATGCCACGTCTTGAACGAGACTTTTTGCTTTTTTGAACTGCCATGAGTTTCTCCTAAATCGGTTATTAGTTAAATAAATTAACTATTTAAGTTGTTTTAATACTTCAAATGGATTCGGCTTCTCTAGCTCTTCCGGCAATTCACCCCAAACTGTATCAGCATCAGCTGGACAATCTTTAAGTTCATGCCTAGGAATTAATGGAATAACAAGAATTAACTCTTCTTCCACAAGTTCTAGCAAGTTGACTTCACCATTTTCATCTAATTCTATTACGTCATAATATGACGGAATGTTTTCAGCAGCCTCGGCATTTTTTGCAGGACTAAAAGTAAACTCTACTTCAAGTAAATGCTCAAAAGAACCATTACAGCGCTGACAAGTTAATGCAACCGATGTTGAGGCAGTGCCTGACAAAACTGTCAAACCACGTTCATCAACATCAAACTTAACACTAACTTGAACATGCTCACTATTGCTTTCGCACTCAGCGAGCAGTCTAGTCATTGCCGACAATTTAAACACACCTTGACACACAAGTCTGCGTTGAGCACTGCGGGTTGGACTAATTGTTATTGGAAGCTTAAGATTCTGCATAGGTCGCGCATGATATAGCCACTATAAGCAACTGTCAAAAGAAAATTGCACTATTTCGTTTAAAAGCTCAAGATAGCCCCAATAATAACAGTAATTAATAATTTTTTGTTTATTTCCTCAACAAATAACAATATTACAACCGATATAGGCTTTTCATGAAAACTTTAGTTTTAGGCTCAACCTCCCCCTTTAGAAAAACAATACTTGAAAAACTTAACTTACCATTTGAGTGTGCAAAACCAAATATAGATGAAAGCCCACAAACTAAAGAGCTACCAGAACAACTGGTTGAACGTTTAGCTATTGAAAAAGCAAAAGCGGTAAGCTCAAACTACAGCAACGCACTGGTGATTGGTAGTGATCAAGTGGCAGTATGCGATGGGCAAATTATTGGCAAGCCACATAATTATGACAATGCAGTAAAGCAGCTTAGTAGTTTTAGTGGCAAAGCGATTACCTTTTATACGGGACTCTGTGTATATTGCACCAACACGAAAGCAGCAAAGTCATTAGTTGAGCCCTTTGTTGTGCATTTTAAACAGTTGAGTGGGCAAGATATTGCGAACTATATAAATGCTGAGCAACCATTTAACTGTGCCGGTAGTTTTAAAAGTGAAGGCTTAGGGATTTGTTTATTCGAAAAGCTTGCAGGAGATGATCCTAATACCTTAATTGGTCTACCACTAATAAAGCTGGTCGAGTTATTAAAGCAACTAGGCTTAGATGTTTTAGCTCATCAAACAAATACCTAGCCTGAAGTTAGGTTAAATAACCTGAACTCGGCTTAAGAGATATTTAACAAATTGAAATATCAGTAAAAATTACTTTTATGAACCTCTATAAACATTTGTTAAGCCGAGCTCAGGTTAAATAATATAGGTCGCTTTATTTTACAGTTAATATTGCAAAAAAAGACACATTAGAAAAAGGTTATTGAATGCTCAACAACCTTTTCCTTAACTAGCTTAATAATAACGGCTGTAGCTCAGTTAATGAATCAACAATAGCTCGAGGGTTATACTCACTTAAGACCTCTCTATCATGCACACCAAAAGTCACACCGATGCTGTCAATACCAGCGGTTAGTGCCATTTTTAGATCATGGCTGGTATCGCCTATCATTATTGCTTGTGATTTAGGTACATTAAGTTCATCAAGTAAACTTAATAACATGTCAGGATGGGGTTTTGATTTAGCTTCATCAGCACAACGCGATGCATGAAAAAAGTGACCGGTTTGCGTTGCTTGAAAAACCCGTTCTAACCCGACTCTTCCCTTACCTGTAGCAACCGCTAATAATTTCTGTTCTTGTTGTAACCTTGTTAGTAATGCAATAGCGTCATTAAATAACGGCGCTGGAGTATTATTCACTTCAACATACTGATGTTTATATTGGGCAACCAAGGCCATGGTTTGCTCTGCTGAGTTATCCGGAAATAAGGTTGTCACTGCAGCAGGTAAGCTCAAGCCAATAATCTCTTTAACATGCTCAACAGAAGGTTTAGTTAATTGACTTAAAATAGCCGCATTTTGCATTGACGAGACAATTCTATCGATTGAGTTCATTAACGTACCATCCCAATCAAAAATAATTAGCTTATAGTCTTTGATCATATTAGCCATGACTTATTCTTTCACCAGTTTACTTAATAGTTGCTCAAGACTCGGCTCTAAAGGCGCTTCAATTTTTAGTCGTTGCTCTGTTTTAGGGTGAGTGAATTCAATACTGGCGGCATGTAAAAAAAGTCGCTTTAAGCCCTTTTCTTTCATTGCGCTGTCAAACTCTTCATGGCCATACTTAGCATCCATCGCAATTGAATGACCACTAACCTGGCAATGTACGCGGATTTGATGGGTTCTGCCGGTCACAGGAAAAGCTCGCACTAAGGTAGCACCGCGGTAGCGCTCTAATACTTTATATCGTGTTTCAGACTCTTTTCCGTTAACATTATCAACAATAACAACGCGCTCTCCTGATTTTAAATCATTCTTTTTAAGCGCCTCTGTTACTCGTGTTAATTTAGTTGGCCAATGCCCTTTAACTAACGCATGATAAAATTTTTGTACTTGTTTTTCTCGTAACTGCTCATGAAGGTTACGTAAAGCAGAACGTTTTTTTGCAACAACTAAACACCCGGATGTATCACGGTCAAGGCGATGGACTAATTCAAGCATACGCGCATCAGGCCTTAACGCCCTTAGGGCTTCAATTAAACCAAAACTTAAACCACTACCGCCATGCACTGCCATACCCGATGGTTTATTGATAACAATTAATCTGTCATCTTCAAACAATATCTGATTTTCTAAGTTAGCCACAATTGACAGCCCCGTAGAAACAGTATCAGCTTTTTCTGAAACACGAATAGGCGCAATGCGTAATACATCACCCGATAAAAGTTTATATACTGGCTTAACACGTTTTTTATTAACCCGTATTTCACCTTTACGCATCAAACGGTACAAATGGCTTTTAGGTACACCTTTAAGCGTTTTTAATAAAAAATTATCAATACGTTGACCTTCGTCTTCACTATCAATAGTAATAAAACGAACTTGAGGTTTTTCTGTTTCACTACTATCCTGCTCTATTGGCGATGTTTTAATACCTACGGCAGGACGACGAGATGCTGAAAAGTGTTCTCTGACGATATTCTTCTTATTGGGTGTTTTTTTATGCACGCTATGCTGGCTTACTTGATTAGCTTTTTTCATAAACGGGAGTTTAACACACTTTTTTTATGGAATAATGCAATTAAAGTAGGTTTTTTATTAGCTAAAATCTCATTATAGTGGGATAATAAAAAGGTTAATGTTTGAATAGTAAAGAACTTAAGGTAGTTCTTATTAGAAACTCACATTAATCGAATACTTAGATGCTCTAAAGAGAGACGTAAGAGGCAAGCTGCGGCCACTTCTTTATGCGAATAGTTTTATAACTATATGAGACATAAAAAAGGTACGGCCTGTTGTATAATTTGACTTAGGTTATATCATCAATTGATATTCATCCCTACACATGTCAAATAACATAAACAGTTTTACTAAAATACTAGTATTAAGCCCAGCACCATAGAGCAATTTTATAAAAATAAGCTTGTAAGAAAGTATTAATACAAACGTATATTAAGCAACCGTTAACCAAATAAAATATAAACAGAACTCATTAAAAAATAAGTCTGTCGTTGCTTACTTTACCATTAACACTTCTTTTTATAAGCTGCACAGCACATATTGCTGGGCACATAAAGAAACAACTACAGTAAATACATATTAAGAATTAATGTGTTTGCTATTGAATATACAATCAAAATTTATAACAGCTTAACCTGGTAAAATGACAGGTTAATAATGACATCCGTGAGGCTGACAACTTGCTGTTACCTGAGAGAAAGATTGCTTTGTGCCTTAAGCAAGTAGTGTGTTGTGACTAAACGAGTCCGACAACCTATGAAACGTATGTTAATAAACGCTACCCAATCTGAAGAATTGCGTGTAGCACTAGTAGATGGCCAGAAACTATATGATTTAGATATCGAAAGTCCAGGTCACGAACAAAAAAAATCAAATATTTATAAAGCAAAAATCACGCGTATTGAACCTTCTTTAGAAGCCGCTTTCGTAGATTATGGCGCTGAACGCCATGGTTTCTTACCAATGAAAGAAATTGCACGTGAATATTTTCCAAAAGGTTACTCATTCCAAGGCCGTCCCAATATCAAAGAAGTATTGCGCGAAGGTCAAGAAGTTATCGTTCAAATAGATAAAGAAGAGCGCGGTCAAAAAGGTGCGGCTTTAACAACGTTTATCAGTTTAGCTGGTAGCTACTTAGTATTAATGCCAAATAACCCTCGCGCGGGTGGTATTTCTCGCAGAATTGAGGGCGATGAACGTACCGATTTAAAAGCATCATTAAGCAAACTTGACTTACCTAAAGGCATGGGCTTAATAGTACGCACTGCTGGTGTAGGTAAAGCTTATGATGAACTTGAGTGGGATTTAAGTGTATTATTACATCACTGGAAAGCCATTAGCGATGCTGCAGAAAGTAAGCCTGCCCCGTTTTTAATTCACCAAGAAACAAACTTAATTCTTCGCGCTATCCGTGACTATTTACGTCGTGACATCGGTGAAGTATTAATCGACAGACCAAAAACATTCGAAAGTGTTAAAAAGCATATTGAAGTAGTACGCCCTGACTTCCTAAGTAAAATCAAACTTTACACCAGTGACGTGCCTTTATTTACGCATTATCAAATTGAAACACAAATAGAGACAGCTTTTCAACGTGAAGTACGCTTACCTTCTGGTGGCTCAATTGTCATTGATCCTACTGAAGCAATGACATCAATTGATATCAACTCTGCTCGTGCCACTAAAGGTAGTGATATTGAAGAAACCGCCTTTAACACTAACTTGGAAGCCGCTGAAGAAATTGCTCGTCAATTGCGTCTACGTGACCTTGGTGGCTTAGTCGTTATTGATTTTATTGATATGACTCCAGTGCGTCATCAACGCGAAGTTGAAAACCGCATGCGTGATTCAGTACATCAAGACAGAGCTAGAATACAACTAGGTCGTATTTCTCGTTTTGGTTTACTAGAAATGTCTCGTCAACGTTTACGCCCATCGATTGGTGAAACGAGTCAAGGCGTATGTCCTCGTTGTAATGGTACTGGCCATGTAAGAGGTGTAGAGTCTCTTGCACTGTCAATTTTACGTTTAATGGAAGAAGAGGCCATTAAAGGTAATACCCTACATGTACAAGCTCAAGTGCCTGTTCCTGTTGCTACGTATTTATTAAATGAGAAACGTCGCTCAGTCATGCATATTGAAAAACACCATAATGTTCGTGTATTAATCATTCCAAACCCACATATGGATACACCACAATATGAAGTATTGCGTGTTAAAAATGATGATTCAATAGCCGAAGCTAGTTATGACCTACCAGTTAAACAAGCAGAGCTTGAAGAAGCTAAAATGCCTAAGTTTGACAAAGAAGCTCATAAGCGTGACGAGCCTATGATTCAAGGCATGTCTGCCCCACAACGTGCAAACAAGTCAGCAGAAAACATTGCTCCATCAAATAATACTAAAACAGCAGAGAAGACGACCGGCTTCTTTGGCTGGTTAAAAGGTTTATTTGTTAGCGAAGCTGTAGAAGAAGCACCTGTTGTTCCTGCAGAAAAACCAAAGCCAACACATGAAAAACGTAATAATTCTCGCCAAGGACAACGTCGTAATAATCGTGGTAACAACCGCAATAGAAACGATAAAAACAATGATGCATCAGGTAATCAGGCTAACGACAAAAAGGCTGAATCAAATAGAAATACTCGCCCTGCTCGTGATGACAATCAAAACCGCCCTAAAAAACAGCCGCGTAAAAACAACGATGCGGATAAAACACAAGGCGTAAAAGAAGAGAAAGTAGCTGAGCGCCGTCAACGTCGCAATAACCGTAAAAAAGTTAGAGTTAATAAAAACGAGCAAAACAACGCCAAAGACAATAAACTTGAGCAAACTGCTAAACCTCAACCTAAAAACACTAAAACTATACCAGCCAAAGAAGAGCATATCACTGCAAAAGAAGTGGCTATTGATGTTGATACGAGTGTTACGGCTGAAAATGCAGAAGTAAAAACAAGTGAAGATCGTCCTAGAAATCGTCGTTCTCCAAGGCATTTACGAGCTAATGGTCAACGTCGTCGTCGTAATAACGAAAACGATACACAAGCAAAACCTGATGAGATAAAGGCAGAGGTTACTACTGAACAAGTAACAGCTGTGACAAGTAATGATAGTGTATCAACTCAAGCTGATGATGCGGTAGAGGCCCGTTACCCTGAAGATAAAGACAATGTTGTTAAAGAAAATACTGTTAGTGCTGACACTAAAGATACTGCTGAGCCTGAAAAAACAGCAGTTACTTCGGCAAGCACTGAAGCTACTGAAACAGAGTCTAACAATACAATTTCTGAGCCAGAGTTTACTTTAGAGCAACCTAGTGTAGAAACTGTTGTTAATGAAGAAAAACAAAAGGCTGATGAAAAGGTAGTAACAAAAACAGATTCTACTGAAATACAACCAGACTTACCTTTTGAAGTCACGGAGCCTGTGCAAACACCTAAAGTTAACGTTGAACAAACAGTAGCAGCTCCTACAGTTAAAGAAACAACTACAGAGGTAATAACAAAAGCTAAAGAAGTTGAAGTTGCTGCAGCCGTAACACCAACAGAGGCAAAAGTTGAGCAAAATGAAGCCATAACAAAAAAAGTGGCTACAAAAGCAGTAAAGAAACAACAACCTAAAGATAAGAAACTTGCAAGACAAGTGAAAAAAGCAAATCGCTTATCTGGTAGAGCTTCTTCACCAATGACAAAGACGGTTACCATCACCACGATAAATGCTATTCCAACAGCATTTATGCCAGATAGTGAACGTCAAGTTCACAGTACTTCAGGTAAGTCAGCGGCGATTGCAGATGTAACGAGCCGAAGCACATCAGGAGCTCACAACCCTGCTTAACGTATAAAGGGGTTATATAATTTAAAGCCAATTATTAGTCATAATAATTGGCTTTTTTTATGCTCGGAATATTTCCTTCGCTTATTAAGTTGATATATATAAACTGCTTGACGCACACTGACACATCAAGGTAAATTAATCGTCAGGATTAAATGACTCAGTATTGCGTTTAGGTATATATTACACAGGCTTATGGTTTGCCTTGCTAGTTCAGCCAAATATTACCTAAAGAAACATCGCTACCAATGGAGTCCATATAAGGGTAAATAAATTATGAAAAAATGGTTTTTTTCTGACGATGGTAAAGTTACAGGCCCTTTCGGGCTAAAAGAATGCAATGATCTTATTGCAAAAAATCCAAGTTTATACGCATGGCACCCTTCGTATACACATTGGGTACCTGTAAGCTGCGTTGATGAGTTTGAAGTAGTTATTACCCCACCAGCTCCACCTATAGAAATACCACAAGATTTAATCGAAGGATTAATTGGTGAAGAGCAAGACTTAATCTCAACATTGGACCGAGTTGATAAAACAATTAAAATAACATCTGACTCCTTATATGAAATAGATGCAGAAGTTGATAATTACAGTCAAGTAACTCATAACTTAACAGAGCAAGTGAAAGTGGCGGTGAAGTCAATAGAAGAACAATATGCTTCATTACAAGTAAACTTAGCTAATGCAATTAAAACAGATTACTAACAAAACGGCTTATTTACATAATACAAGTATATTTTCACTTTAAAGAATTCAACAGATAAAGAGTAATGATGATGAAAAAATGGTTTTTTTCTGACAATGGTAAAGTCACTGCCCCATTAAGCCAAACGGAAGCAAGAGCTTACTTAGCAGATAACCCAACGGTTTATGGCTGGCACCCCTCATTTAGCCAATGGAAGCCTGTAACATGTATTCCAGAGTTTGCTGACATTGTGCCACTACCTGAGCAATCGTTATTAGTACCTAAAGAGTTAACTGATAAGTTTTTAGCGAAAAAGCAACGCTTGCAAACTAAATTAACCTCTATTGATGATAGTATTAAGCATACTCAATCTTCTTTAACTAAGTTTGAAAAGCAAATAGAAGACTATAAAGCCCTTACTCAAAACTTAAATGATGACGTTAAAGGCGCTATCGACAATATTGAGAAAAAATACTCTGGCTTAAACAAAAAAATTGCTCAAGTGAAAAATGCTATTAACATCGCTGAAGTCGAAATTAATGATGCTATAAAAAGCTTTGATCACCGCGTTAATTCTAATGATGTTTTCATGCCTTCTTGTCACGGCACAGTTAAACCTGCAAAGTCAGCACCATTAACTGAAGTAGAAGTTGCACAAAAAGCGAGTGAGGCTGCTCAAATTAGTAAAGCTAAACTCGCGCAAGCTAAATTAGCGACTCCGCATAAACGTGTCGAAGCTGAAAAGCCTGTCGAAGAAGTTGCTAAGAAAGAAGCACCTAAAAAAGAAGAGTCTGTAGCGAAAAATAAAGCCGAAGATGAAAGCAAAGCGAATAAAGAAGGCTTTGGTATGAAAAATATCATGAAATCGGTATTTAAAGGCGATAAGAAAGTAGAAAGCAGTGAAGAGCAGCCACCTATGTCAATGGCTGAACGTCTGAAAATGGCACAAAATAACACTTAGTTATTAGTCATGCTTTGAAATAAAAAAACCGCTAAATTAGCGGTTTTTTTATTATCTAAATATTCTTGTTACGGATTATTAAGTATATGAAGTATGCTCATATACTTAATATAGCAAGTCATTATCTAACGTGTGCTAATGCTTGATTGGCAAGTTTAGTAATTTCAGACCAATTCTTATTATTAACAATTTCATTTGATACTAACCAAGAGCCGCCACAACAAACAACATTTGGTAATGCCAAATAATCTCGAACATTATTTAGGTTAATTCCGCCTGTAGGGCAAAAACGAATATCAGGGAATGGTCCACCAATAGATTGAATCGCTTTTACGCCGCCAGAAGCTTCTGCTGGAAAGAATTTTAAATGATCGTAACCATAGTCTGCACCATCCATTAATTCTGATATTGATGAAATACCAGGAATTAATGCGATATTACTTTCATTACCTGCTTGTAATAAATCTTTAGTTAAGCCAGGACTAATAGCAAACTTTGCACCAGCATCATATGACTGCTGTAATTGCTGACGATTAGTTACTGTGCCAGAGCCTATAATGGCTTCTGGAAGCTCTTTAGCTATAATACTGATCACATCTAATGCCGCTGGAGTACGTAAAGTCACCTCTAGTACTTTAACATCTGCTGCAAGTAGTGCTTCAGCAATTGGCAATGCATCTTCAACCTTGTTAATGACTAAAACAGGAACAATAGGTCCCATCGCAAAAAGGTCCTTTGGCATAATTTGCCAATTTTTTGATACTGTCATAAATCCTCTTTATTTCTTGGCGATTACTTAACTCATGGAAAAATAGGCGCTGAATACTTTTAATTGTTAGTTTTAATAAGAAGCCCCAATAAGGGCTTCTCTGGTATTATTTGTTGTACGCGGTATCTTTCTAATCAAATAAAGAACATGCGCCAGTTTCGGCTGAGCTTAGGTTACGACGCATAAAGCCAAACAGTTCACGTCCCATGCCTTGATGATGACCATTTACTTGAAACTCAGCAATCTCACGGTTTGCTAACTCTTGTTCGTCAACTAATAAGCTTAACTCACCAGTTTCACCATTTAGGCTGATCATATCGCCAGTTTTAATCTTAGCGATTAAACCACCATCTAATGCTTCTGGACATAGGTGAATAGCAGCAGGAACTTTACCAGAAGCACCAGACATACGACCGTCAGTAACTAAAGCAACTTTAAAACCTTTGTCTTGTAATACACCAAGTAGTGGTGTCAATTTATGTAATTCAGGCATACCGCGCGCTTTAGGTCCTTGAAAGCGTACAACGGCTACTAAATCTTTTTCTAGTTCACCGGCATCAAAAGCGGTTTGCAATTCATTTTGATCTTCAAAAACAACAGCAGGAGCATTAATAACAAAGCTGCCTTCGCGTAAAGAAGAGGTTTTAATTACTGAAACCCCTAAGTTACCCTTAAGAACTCGTAAACCACCATCAACTTTAAATGGTTTAGCAACGGTTGCGATAACCTCTTCATCTAGAGATTTTTCAACACAATCAACCCACTTTAACTCGCCGTTTTCTAATACTGGTTTTTTGGTATAACGTGATAAGCCACGGCCACAAATGGTTTCAACATCTTCATGTACTAAACCATTTTCGATTAATTCTCTAAATAATAATGCCATACCGCCCGCTTCTTGGAAGTGGTTAATGTCTGCATGACCATTAGGATAAATACGCGTTAATAAAGGAACCGCTTCAGAGAGATCATTAAAGTCTTGGAAATTAATAATAATACCTGCAGCTTTAGCGAAGGCAATAATATGCATTGTTAAGTTAGTTGAACCACCTGTTGCTAATAACGCAACAATCGCATTAACAATAGAACGTTCATCAACCATTTTACCTACTGGCATATAATTGCCAGACTGTTGAGTTAAACGAGTAACTTGTCTAGAGGCCGCTTTAGTTAAAGCTTCACGTAATGGTGTGTTAGGTGCGATAAATGACGCGCCTGGTAAATGTAACCCCATCACTTCAACAACTAATTGGTTTGAGTTAGCCGTACCAAAGAAAGTACAAGTACCTGCTGAATGATATGATGCAGACTCAGCCTCAAGTAATGCCTCTTCATCAACTTCACCTTTAGCGAATTGTTGACGTACACGGGCTTTCTCTTTATTTGGAATACCTGAAGGCATTGGACCTGCTGGAATAAATACCGTTGGTAAATGACCAAAAGTCATACTAGCAATCAATAAGCCCGGTACAATTTTATCACAAATGCCTAACATAACAGCGCCATCGAACATGTTATGAGATAAGCCAACTGCGGTTGCCATCGCTATAACATCACGGCTCATCAGGCTTAAATCCATACCTGGTTGGCCTTGAGTAACACCATCACACATCGCTGGCACACCGCCTGCAAATTGAGCAACACCACCGGCTTCTTTAACCGCGGCTTTAATAACATCAGGATAAGTTTGGTATGGCTGATGAGCACTAAGCATATCATTGTAAGCTGAAACAATAGCGATATCTGAATGGTGTATACCACGTAATGATGCCTTGTCATCTTTACCACAAGCAGCAAAACCGTGTGCTAAGTTACCACATGACAAGCTAGCACGGTGTACCGTACCTGATTTAGCGCCATCAATTTTGGCTAAATATTCAGCGCGTGTTTTAGCACTACGTTTTATAATTCGTTCGGTGATATCTACTATTTGCTGTTTCATTTACTCTCTCAATTTTTATACTTTTATGTGTATTTAGTACTCAAAATTTATGGGCATGCGACTTACGGCGCCCAATATACTTTGGTATCGACATTAGGGTCTTGTAAAAATGCGCGTATTGGCATTTCAAATTCATCACTACCATTTAATGCTTGAGTAAGGACCGTTTGCTTATTTTCTCCACACAGGTGAAGAAAAGTGTTTTGGCTAGTGCTCAAACTAGCAAAACTAAAGCTAATACGTTGATGTGGCGCTGTTTTAGGCTGAACAGCTAATAAAGCTGCTGAATTGTCGCGAGCAAGACCTTGTGTTATTTCATCACTACATGGAAACAACGACGCAGTATGCCCGTCTTCACCCATACCTAAAATCAAGACATCCAGGGGTAATAAACTATTTTTTGCTGCTAAATTTAAATCATCAAGGGTTTCACCTGTTAACTCATTTCCTTGTTTAAGATGAAAAAACTTAGCGTTGGCTGCTTTGTTTTGTAATAAGTTTTCATGAACTAAACGTGTATTACTGGCATCGCTATCCATACTTACCCAGCGCTCATCAGCTAAAGTTATGGTAACTTTTGACCAATCTAAATCGCACTGCGATAACAATTCAAAAAAACCTTTCGGCGTTGAACCACCCGATACAGCAATACTTGCTTTACCTTTATTTTTAATCGCTTGCGCTAAAAGATCACTCACTTGAGTTGCTAATGCTTGGTCTAAGTTATTACGCGTCGAAAATGTCGTTAAATGGTGCATAATTACTCCACCCACTGGCGATCATCGCGGGCAATCAATGATATAGATGAAACGGGACCCCATGAACCTGCTGGGTAAGGCTTAGGTGTTTCATTCGTGGTTTGCCATGCATCAATAATACTATCAGCCCAAATCCATGCAGCTTCAACTTCATCGCGACTAACAAATAACGATTGGTTACCGTTAAGTACTTCAAGCATTAAACGCTCGTACGCATCAACAACGCGTTCATCGTTATAAGTTTTAGAAAAACTTAAATCTAGCTTGTTTTCTTGGATGTTCATTTGTGAAGCAATACCAGGGATTTTATTCATCATTTGTAATTCAACCCCTTCATCCGGTTGCAAACGAATAGTCAGCTTATTTGACGGTAAATCACTGTAGCTATCTTTAAAGATATTATGAGGTTGCTGCTTGAAGTGGACGACTATTTCACTATGCTTCTTAGGCATACGTTTACCCGTTCTTAGATAGAATGGTACACCCTTCCAGCGCCAGTTATCGATTTCAGCTTTAATTGCAACAAATGTTTCAGTGTTACTATTTTCATTAGCGCCTTCTTCATTAAGGTAGCCTGGTACTGGCACACCATTAAGGAAACCGTCGCTGTACTGACCACGCACCGCTTTATCTTTAATGTTATCGCGATTAATAGGTTGTAATGCTTTAACAACTTTTAATTTTTCAGCGCGAACACTATCAGCACTTAAATCTGCAGGAGGCTCCATGGCAAGTAACGATAATATTTGTAATAAATGATTTTGTACCATGTCGCGCATTTGACCCGCTTCATCGTAAAAACCCCAACGCCCTTCAATACCAACACTTTCTGCCACCGTAATTTGTACATGATCAATACAGTTACGATCCCAGTTATTGGTAAACAATGAGTTGGCAAAACGTAATACTAATAAGTTTAGAACTGTTTCTTTACCTAAATAATGGTCAATACGATAAGTTTGGTTTTCTTTAAAGAACTCGGAGACTTGGTTATTAATTTCAATAGACGATTCAAGTGAGTGACCAATAGGTTTTTCCATGACAACACGATCAGCATCACAAATCAGCTTAGCACTATCTAAACCTTTACAAATGTCACCATAAATAGCTGGTGGTGTAGAGAAGTAATAAACACGAGTCTCATTACCTTGCGCTAATGTTTCTTTAAGCTGTTCAAATGAGCTACTGTCTTTAAAATCAAGTTGCTGATAAACCATACGATTCATAAAGCGTGCTAAAACGTCTTTATCAATGGTTTCTTTAACAAAATTATTGATATTCTCTAATACAATCGCTTTAAACTCTTCAAGAGTATGCTCTTGGCGTGCAGCACCTACAATGCGGCTATCTTCATTAATTAAGCCACAAACTTCTAATTGGTATAGTGCGGGTAATAATTTGCGGCGAGATAAATCGCCTAATGCGCCAAAAATGACAATTTCACTTGCAACTTGATAATCTAATTTACTCATAGAATGTCTCTTTAATACTCTTTGTTAGTTTTATTTATATGCTGACTCAGCTTTAATGCATCATTATACCAAGCTTGCAGTAAAAAACTTAATTTGTAACTAAACTACATATACATCTAATTTAGCGGTTGTTTAGGGATCAGTAAAGAACTTTTTGTAATTTTACTACATAAAATCATCTAGCCTGCTATTTTATGCCTCGAGTGTAAGTATTTTTGATCAAACACAATAATTAATAGAAAATTAAAGGCGTAAAGCTGAGATAGGTGAAATCGTCATTTGCTAAATACGGGCTATTTATTTAAGATGTGATAACAATTATGAAATAAAATTTCATTTTTTCTGTTCCTTAGGCAGGAAATAAATTACAGTATAGCAATATAGTCCATTCTTTATGGCTGGCTATCATTGTAATATTGTTAGAATGACAACAATTATAACTTAATAATAAAGTTTACTAATTAAAGAGATCTAGGATCAGAACATAATGAACATATTAGAAAAGATCACCAACGAACTAGACATGCTCAGTAAATCAGAACGCAAAGTAGCTGAGGTGATTCTCGCTTCGCCTAGTACCGTAATTCACTCTAGTATTGCCGCATTAGCAAAACAAGCTAACATCAGTGAACCTACTGTTAACCGTTTTTGTCGCCGTTTAGATACTAAAGGCTATCCTGATTTCAAGCTTCACTTGGCACAAAGCCTTGCCAATGGTACGCCTTATGTTAACCGTCATGTTGACGAGAATGATAGTGCTGACGAATACACAGCTAAAATTTTTGAATCGACCATGGCAAGTCTTGAACTTGCTCGTAAAAGTTTAGATACCAGCGTAATTAATCGTTCAGTTGATGTACTAACGCAAGCAAATAAAATTTCATTCTTTGGTTTAGGTGCCTCTGCTATTGTGGCTCATGATGCGCAAAACAAGTTCTTCCGCTTCAATGTACCTGTGGTCTACTTTGATGACATATTAATGCAACGTATGAGTGCTATAAATAGTCAACAAGGTGATGTAGTTATTGTGATATCGCATACCGGTCGAACAAAATCTTTAGTTGAAGTAGCCGCCCTAGCAAAAGAAAACGATGCAACGGTTATTGGTATCACTACAACAGGTACGCCATTAGCAAAAGAATGTAGCATTGTGTTATCAGTGGACGTATCTGAAGACACCGACTTATACATGCCAATGTCTTCACGTATTGCGCAGCTTGCCTTAATTGATGTATTAGCAACAGGCTTTACATTACGTAGAGGCAGCAAATTTAGAGATAACTTGAAAAAAGTAAAAGATAGCTTAAGAAGCTCACGCTTTGAACGTAAAGATTAATAACATATCCTGGTCACTTTAGTATCACTAAATTGTACCTGTAATAAGAAAGATAAATTCTAATCAAAAATTTAAAAATTCAAGAGGATTAAAATGCCTAGAAGAACGAAGATTGTTGCCACCTTAGGTCCTGCAACAGATGACAGAGAAGTATTAAAGAATGTACTTGCCGCTGGTGTAAACGTTGTTAGATTAAACTTTTCTCACGGTATCCCGCAAGATCACATTGACCGTGCCAACAATGTTAGAGAAATCGCCAAAGAGTTAGGTGTTTATGTTGGTGTTTTAGGTGACTTACAAGGACCTAAAATTCGTATTTCTACGTTTAAAGATGGCCCTATTAAGTTGGCTATTGGCGATAAATTTGAATTAGATGCAACCTTAGAAAAAGGCCAAGGCTGTCAAGAGAAAGTTGGTATCGATTATAAAAAGTTAGTACAAGATGTTTCTACTGGCGATATTTTATTACTTGACGATGGCCGTGTGCAATTAAAAGTATTATCAACGTCAGAAAACTCAGTTTTCACTGAAGTAACTGTTGGTGGTCCATTATCAAATAACAAAGGTATCAATCGTCAAGGTGGTGGCTTAACAGCTCCTGCGTTAACGGCTAAAGATAAAGAAGACATTAAACTAGCGGCTGAAATTGGCGTAGACTTTCTTGCGGTATCTTTCCCACGTGATGCTGCTGATATGCGTGAAGCACGTTTATTAGCACAAGAAGCGGGTTGTGATGCTCGCCTTGTATCAAAAATTGAACGTGCTGAAGCAGTAAATGATGACAAAGTACTTGATGGTATTATTCTAGCTTCTGATGTTGTTATGGTAGCCCGTGGTGACTTAGGTGTTGAAATTGGTGATGCTGAACTTGTTGGTAAGCAAAAGCATATTATTGCGCGCTCTCGCCAGCTTAACCGCGTTGTGATCACCGCAACACAAATGATGGAAACCATGATAGAACAACCAATGCCAACACGTGCCGAGGTAATGGATGTTTCAAATGCTGTGCTTGATGGTACCGATGCGGTAATGCTAAGTGCTGAAACAGCCGCAGGTAAATACCCAGTAGAAACTGTTAAAGCAATGGCGAATGTATGTTGTGGTGCTGAAAAACATCGTTCAGTTAACATTTCTAATCATCGCATGGAGCTTAAGTTTACTGAAATTTCAGAAACTGTAGCTTTATCAGCAATGTATGCCGCTAACCATCTTGATGGCGTGAAAGCAATTATTTCATTAACTGAGTCAGGACAAACCAGTAAACTAATGTCACGCATTACTTCTGGCCTACCTATTTTCTCGTTATCGAGACATGCAAAAACATTAAGCAAAACGGCAATTTATCGCGGTGTTTACCCAGTGTCATTTGACTCAACAAAAAGTGATGTTCAACATTTAAGTGATGACATTTTAAAAGCGGTATGTAGCAAGTCTGATTTAGCTGTTGGCGATAAAGTCATTTTAACGCACGGTGATATGATGGAAACGGTTGGTGCATCTAACACATTAAAAGTGTTAACGATTGCTAAAAAGCATTTAAGCTAGTTAAGCTGAATTCGGGTTCACCGCTTAATATATTTACTAAGTAATGATAAAAAGAGCAACAAGGCTATCACCTTTTGCTCTTTTTTTTGTCTTATTTAAAGGCTATGCTCAGAAAATTAAGTCAATGCCCCAAAATCAATTACTAGCGCATTATAATTAGCTATTTACCGCTTGTTTAACTTTATCTTTATAACTTCGGCTTACTTTTAATTCTTTACCATTTTGCAGCACTAAATAATACTCGCCATTCATTTGGCTGTAGAACTTTTCAATGTAATGCTTATTAACAATGGTTGATCTGTGATTACGAATAAACTGTTTAGGGTCTAGACACTCTTCAAGCTCTTTCATGGTCTTACGTAGAATATGAGTGCTCTCTTCGCTGTTATTATGCTTATTCGTGTTTACCACATGTACGCACATATAATCACCCGCAGCATCTATCCAAAGAATATCTTTGACCGGTACCCGGCTTACTTCACCACCATCTTTAATCGCTAAAATATCAGAATACGTCGAAATACTCAGTTCTTGATTACTGTCTAGCTCTGTTAATATTTGCTGATAGTCGTTACCCGTAACATCGCTTACTAAGCGTACTAATTTTGATTTATGAACGCTATTTATGCTGTTTTGAAAATATTCTCTAATTTTTTCCATCGTTTGATTAAGACGAGACTCATCCGCAGGCTTTAGAATATAATCAAGGGCATGTACTTCAAAGGCTTTAATGGCATATTGATCAAACGCGGTCACAAATACCACCACAGGCATTTTTAAGCCCTGCTCAATAACACTTTCAATCACATCAAAACCATTAAGGCCTGGCATTTGAATATCAAGAAACATTAAATCTGGCGAGTAGGCACGAATGGCTTCTATGGCCTCACGTCCATTGCAGCATTGCGCAATTAATTCTATATCATGATATTCAGCTAACCTTACCGCTAACCCTCGGCGTGCTAGCGGTTCATCATCAACAATAATACTTTTAAATGACATAACGTATCCGTAGAAAACTTAAAGGAGAATTACCCTACCAATCACATTAATTAAACCATTACGTGTTAATTAACTGAGCTCAAATGGCATACGAATATTAACTTTAACACCTGATGGTACATTATGAGAAACAACTAAGGAAAATTTATTACCGTATAAAGTTTGTAAACGTTCACGGGTATTAACTAAACCGACACCACTTTCTCGATGAAGATTACCGTCTATCACTTCAGCACCAGGGCCGTTATCAGCAACTTCAACAAGTAAATCATTAGCAAAGCGTGTTACTGAAATAGTGATGCTACCACCTTGTTCCTGTACTGCAATAGCATGTTTTATCGCATTCTCAGCCAAGGGTTGTAAAATCATACTTGGTACTAAGGCTTGCTGACAGCTTTCATCAATATGAAAATGTAAGTTTAACCTGTCTTCAAATCGCACTTTTTCAATAGCTAAATACAACTGTAATGCTTGTACCTCACTCTCAAGCTGTACTTTTTTCATCGGATCTTGATCAAGCGAGTAACGCAAAAACTCACTCAATTTAGTTACCATTGAATTAGCGGTATTATTTTCTTTAACTAAAATTAGCGTTGAAATAGCATTAAGTGTATTGAATAAAAAGTGTGGATTAAGTTGATATCTCAGCATTTTAAGTTGTGCTTGATGAGCAACGGCATTGGCTTTTAATACGTTTTGTTTTTCTATTTGCAGCATTTGGTAATATTTACTGCCAAAGTACAAGCCACTCCAACTTAAAATAATGTAGAAAGAGCTCAAGGTCGATTGAGTATACATCCACCAAAATTCGGGCTTATAACCATGCTTATAAATTTCCCAGTGATTAAAGTTTTTAACCACTTGCCATAATACCCCCGCAAAATACGAAGATAAGATAACCACAAGCGCTATTTTTAAGGGTGGTAGATTCCAGGCTTTTTGATAAATAAAGCGTAAAGGAACGGTAAGCAACCAACCTGCATAAGCATTTAAGAAAATAATAACAACAAAAATATCGCGTAATTCATCATGTTGCAGTGATCCAAGATAATGAATAAACGCGAAACTAAACCAGCCTGCGGTATGCGCAAGCCAAAAGAGACGATTTCTGTTTTCTAATAATTCTTGCCAATTCACAAACGACAACCATTGAGTCATGATAAAACTAATTATGCGCTAATCACTTTATTAATGCATTGCCTTTAAACTTGATATTCCTACGGTTTATCGCATCTCAATGAACATAATTGACTTATATCGCTAGCATAGGGCCTAATGGCTGACCACCTAAAAGGTGCATATGAATATGGTATACTTCTTGGCCGCCATCTTTATTACAGTTCATAATTAGGCGATAACCATTTTCATCTATTCCCTCTTCTTTAGCTAACTTTTTAGCAACCGTGATCATTCTACCTAACGTGAGTTCATCATCAGTCGTTACATCATTAACCGTCGCAATTAATTTATTAGGAATAATTAAAATATGACTATTGGCACGTGGAGCAATATCTCTAAATGCGGTAACTAAATCATCTTGGTACAACAGTGGTGTTGGTATTTCTTGTCGAATAATTTTTGAAAAAATAGTTTCTTCGCTCATGCTGCTTATCCTTTTTTGTTATTTATAGCGATATTGTTAACGCGTTCTTTACTTAGTTTACCGCGATTAATTCTGCGAGCATATGCTAAGTGAATAGTTTTTCGTATGAACTGAATTTATCTTAGCTTTATTGACCTTAATCAACATCTATTTTAGTGATTTTTGCGATGATTAATGCTCACGAAGGAGTGTGATAATTAACAATAGCTAACTTAGGTAATATGATGGAAATCGACTTTAATGAAATAAACTATGTAACTGATCCTACTTGGCAAGTAATACATGCAGATTATGAGCAGTTTCTCTTATCGATGACAGGACCAACAGTCATTGACATCTCAGGCGAAGATAACACTAAATGTCGCGTTTTTGTGACTTTATTACAAGGTGATGAGCCATCAGGTATTATTGCGATACACCGCTATCTTGAGCAAAAAGGTAATACCCGCCCAGCAACCAAGTTACGATTTATTATTTGCTCTGTTGAAGCGGCTGCATCGCGCCCTCTTTTTAGCAAACGCTTTACCGACGGCGGCATTGATATAAATCGCTGCTTTGGAAACCAGTTAGTCGTTAATAAGGAAGACTTCCTACAGAGAAACTATCAACACCGAGCTAACTTAATAAAGCATGCTATAGAGGAAGTTCAGCCTGAAATGGTGATCGATCTTCACAATGCACCAAGCTCAGGTCCTGCTTTTGCAATTAGCGCGTTAGTTAATACCGAAACGCTATCATTAGCATCATTTTTTAGTTCAACATTGATATTATCTGATCTTAAAATCGGCTCATTAATGGAGCACAACTTTCATTGCCCCTATATTACCGTTGAATGTGGTGGTAGTGAAGATGAGCAAGCCCATGAAGTAGCTTTTGCTGGCATCGTTAATATTGCTAACTGTCAGCACATTGGTTATATCCATCAGAAAAAATCAGTTGACGTCATTTATCGCCCTTTAAGGCTACAATTAAAAAGCAATGTAAAGTTATCTTACGCTAAACACGATGAAGGCTATAACGGTATTACCTTAAAAAATAACATAGAATGTTTTAACTTTGGCAGTGCTTATCAAGATCAAATGTTGGGTTGGGTAGACGGTGAAGGCTTAAACAACTTAAATCTTATTGATAAAGATGGTACTAATGTTTTAGCGGATTATTTCTATATTCGTGAAAATCAATTGGTGTGCCGTCACAATTTACGTTTATTTAAAGCAACAAATAATAAGCAAAAGGCAATGAATGATTGTTTATTTTATGTGGTAAAAGCCCCTGTTAATGAAGCATAAGTAAGCTAGCTCTACATTTTATCTTCTTATAAAATTACGCTCAACCATAAGATTGAGCGTAATTTTTATATTATGAATTAGCTAAGCAAGCGTTAAAACGCTCAAAACCTGCAGCTAAGTCGGCAACTAAATCGTCGACATTTTCTAAACCAATATGAACTCGAATCAGCGGATATTCACAATCAAATTCAGTCACACTACGAATAGCGTTAACACCGGTGATCCCCAAAATTAAACTTTCAAACCCGCCCCATGAATACCCCATTTTAAAGTGATGTAAACCGTCTAAAAATGCTGTTAAAGCCGCTTTATTACCTTTGCTTAATACAAACGAGAATAAGCCATTGGAGCCTTTAAAATCACGCTTAAAAAATTCATGCCCAGGACAAGAATCAAATGCTGGGTGTAAAATTTTAGCGACTTCTGGTCGCTCTTTTAACCAATTTGCAATGGTAATAGCACTTTCTTGATGTTGCTTTAAGCGTACGCCAATAGTGCGAATACCGCGAAGCGCTAAGTACAAATCATCAGGTGAAGTACACTGCCCCATTAAATAACTGTAGTCACGTAGTTGAGGCCAATGTTTTTCAACTGCCGTTGCGGTGCCAAGCATTACATCTGAATGACCAACAATGTATTTTGTTGCCGCTTGTATACTAATGTCTACGCCGTAGTCAAAGGGTTGAAAGTTAATACCTGCTCCCCAAGTATTGTCTAACATCACAATACAGTCATGCTGATGCGCTATTGCACTAATGGTTGGCACATCTTGTACCTCCATTGTGATTGACCCTGGAGATTCAAGAAAAACAACTCGAGTATTTTCTTGAATTAACGCCTCAATGTCTGCGCCAATTAAGGGATCGTAATAGGTGGTAGTAACTCCCATTTTCGCGAGCACTTTATCGCAATAATCGCGTGTTGGCTCATAAGCGGTATCTACCATTAAAATATGATCGCCCGTTTGTACAAACGCTAAAATAGCATTAGTGATAGCTGCAGTGCCTGATGGGTATAATGCACACCCTGCTCCGCCCTCTAGCTCGGTCATAGCATCACTAAAAGCAAACGAGGTTGTGGTACCACGACGACCATAAACCATGGTTTGATTATGACGATTAGCAACGGCATTGTTCATTTGAGCAACCGTATCAAATACCACCGTAGATGCGCGTGTTACACTGGGGTTAACCACACCATTGGTCCATTTAGCGCTACGACCAGCATTAACGATTTTAGTCTCTTGTTTCATGTTATTACCTATCTATTACTCATTTGTTAGCTAGTTATTAGCGATTATCTGTTGGCGTTGGCTTAATTATTTCAGCTATCTAGCCATCTAAAATATTTATTGTTAAGTTATACCTTGAAATGACATGAGTTGCACCCCCTATCGAACAAAAAGTACTAAAACATCACAAGTACGCCCCTTAAAAAAGCCCCAACTGTTTGTTGGTAATTTCATCAAAGCTTTTACCAATAAAAGGTAAAATGCCATCAGCAACGGCGGCAATTTGTCTATCAATATAAAACTGGTAATCTAGCGGTGAACAAAGCTGCTCTTTAACCTGTGGGCCATTTAAGGTAATGAAGTACTCTATCCAACCACGTTGCTGATAACGTAGCGGCTTACCCATTTTTTCATTATGAGCATCAGCCAAACGCGCGGCTTTTACGTGAGGAGGAACATTTTTAATATAATCGTTAAGTGCTCGGCGAATACGCTTACGATAAATTAATCTATCATCACAGTCGCCACGCTGCACCTGAGCTACTATCTCATTAATATAATCATCAATGGGTTGATTGGTAAACACTTTAAGGTATAAGTTTTTTTGAAAGTCTTTCGCCAACGCGGTCCAATCGGTTCTGACACTTTCTAAGCCTTTAAACATTAATGTGGGTGCTTGAGTTAGCTCCTTTAAATTAACCACTAACCCGGCATAACGCTTTTTAGTGCCGATATCTTTGCCGCGAATAGTTGGCATTAAAAACTTTGTAAAGAGTGTTTCAAATTCAATTTCTAAATGGCAATCTAACTGATACTCCTCTTTAAGCGCTTGCTGCCAGTTTTGATTGATTAATGTTTGTAGCTGATAACCAAGATCTTTTCCCTGCATTAATGATTTATCTTCGCCAATAGAAACAAAAATTGAATCGGTATCACCGTAAATAACTTGATAACCCGCTTGCTCAATCCACTGACTGGTAATTTTTAATATTTCATGACTACGCTTAGTAATTGAACCAGCTAAACGTGGATCAAAAAAACGACAGCCAGTAGAGCCTAAAATGCCATAAAAACTATTCATAATAATTTTTATCGCTTGTGATAGCGCGGCATTTTTTTGCTGTTTTGCTTTGTCTCGCTCAAGCCATAAGGACTCTATAATATCTGGCAAAAAGTGCTGTGTTCGTGAAAAATAAGCCCCATCAAAACCTTTAATCGCATTAATGACTGCTGCTGATGTATTACCCTCATCAAGCTGACTAGCCTGATGTTGTGCTTGCTCCACTAAGCCTTCAATAAGCCCCATAGGGTCAATTTTAAAGGTACGAATAATACTGGGGTATAGTGATTTAAAATCAAGTACTAACACATTACTGTATAACCCTGGCACTGACTCCATCACATAACCACCAGGAGAAACAAGCGCAGACATACCATCGCCCATATTCGGGGCAACATAGCCACTACGGTGCAACTTAGGTAAATAGAGGTTAGTAAAAGCGGCAACGGAGCCACCAATACGATCAATTGCCAGCCCCGTTAGTTGTGCGCGTAATTGCGCAAACGCTAATAATGCTGTTTTTTCAAAGATGAGCCAAACTAAACGGCAATCTTCAAGGTTATAGGCCGCAAGCGCAGGCTTATTGTGATTAAAATTATCAACAATCTCTTGAATACGATTATCAACATCAACCACCTTTTTACCAATACCCAGTAATTCATTAGCAACGTTATCAAGTGAAAAGCTGCTAAAGCTATAAGTGGCTGTTTTTAATAAATCAATACCATCTAGTACCAACCGCCCTGCAATTTCAATAAAATACTGCTCGGTACTGTTTCTATTATTACGCCAACGAGCAATACTATTATCACGTCCTAACGTAAAGGCTAATCCATAATGATCAAAGCGCTTTTGTAATAATTTAAAATCAAAATTAATAACATTCCAACCAATAAAAACATCGGGATCAAAGGCAACAATTTCTCGCATTAGTTGCACTAATAATGCTTTTTCATCTTGAACCCAAACAATATAGTCATTTGATGTTTCTTCTGGCTCACCTATCATTAATACACGTTTGTATGTATCTTCCTTACTAATTGACTTGCTAATTGACTTGCTACTTTGTGTGCTAGATCGCTCGCTATATAAACCAATAGAGAACAGCTCCCCTTGCATTGAACATTCAAGATCAAGCGATAACATCTTCAAGGTAAGCGTACTTTTGCTAGTGCTTGCTTTACACTTTGCTTGACGATATAGCTGATAGTTTTCAATGCTACCTTTACTACTACTTTCAGTTATATCAGTGTCTACAGGGTTGCCAATGAAGTCGAGATCAGCGGTAATAAAACGTTCCATCAAAAATCGATCATCGGGGCGAATATCGTCTTCATAGCACTTTACCTGTGCATTAGTAAGCAACTCTCGTGCACGGTAAAAGTGGCGTAAATGCGTAAAGTAAATTCCTGAAACACTATTCCCATTAAAGGTTTTCATGGCTAATGATTGGAATTTAACCACGGGGATATTATGTGTTGTCAGTAAGCTTTTAGCCTTCATAACTTGGCTATCTTCAATAAAAAAAACCGCCTGTTCATCCGTAATAATAAGCTTAACTGAGCCTGATAATGTTTTTAACCATAAAGTAATCTGCAAGCCTGACTGACTATCTTCAACTTGACGTGTTAACAAAAATCCACGTTGAGCTAATTGAGTAGTTTGGGCTGTAGCTAACTTCATCATTGACTTAGACATAGTGACTCGACACGTACAAGGTGCTTCCTAACATAAAACGACTAAACCGCACTTAAGCAGTGTCGAAAACAATAAAACCTGTTAATATATACAGCAGTGTACTTCATCTACCTCTCTTTGGAAACTACGCAATAATGTTAACTGATTCATTAAAACAAGGCATTCGTCAAGCTTATAAAGCCATTGGTGAAAACTTAACAAACTTCAACCCAAGAAAGCAGCAAACGTTTCTTATTGCGGAAATTGCAAAAACCTTAGCCGGAGAATACTCCAAAGAACGTAAAATAATTACCATTGAAGCAGGTACCGGAACGGGTAAGTCGTTGGCTTACAGTTTAGGCGCAATTCCTCTTGCGTTGGCGAAAGATAAAAAAGTATGTATATCGACCGCAACGGTGGCACTGCAAGAGCAATTAGTAGATAAAGACTTACCCTTTTTAAAAAGTCATGCCGGATTAGATTTCACCTTTACCTTAGCTAAGGGCCGACAGCGTTACGTTTGTAGACAAAAACTTACTCAAGCAATTAGCCATAATAGTGACTCTCCGCAAGCAGGATTTACCTTTGCTGAAAAACCTAAAGCAAGCGACATCAGAACTCTAAATGCTATGCATAAAGCGCTAACTGATGGTAGCTGGTTAGGAGATATAGACTCATGGCAAGAAACACTGCCTTTGTCGGTATGGCAGCAAGTACAAAGTGACAAACACAGCTGCTTAAAAAGTATGGCAGACCATAGTCATTGTCCTTTTCATAAAGCCCGAGAAACCATGGAGCAAGCAAATGTGCTTGTGGTAAATCATAGCTTACTTTTAGCTGATTTAGAGCTTGGTGGCGGGCGTATATTATCACCTCCCGATGAAACCTTTTATATTATTGATGAAGCCCACCATTTACCCAAAGTAACACGTGATTTTTCAAGCGCAAGTATTACCGTTAAAGGCGCCATTGAGTGGCTAACAAAATGCCGCGAAACAGGCGATAAAATGTCAGCTTTAATCAAGTCTCAACGAGCAATATCTCCTGCGTTAAAGCTTAGTGATGACATTCAAGATATATTAACTGAGATGCAACACGTGCTTAGTTTTATTAATAGTAATGCTATAGGCTACTTTCCCAGTAAAGAGAGTGATTATGCTACTACCGCAAACACTTTTCTCACTAAAACGAATAAAGAAGAAGAAATATATCGCTTTGAAGACGGTATTATTCCCAAAGAATTAAAAAACTGGGCCGAAGAAATTAAAGAGCTCAGTAAAAAATCATTAAGTCATTTAAATAAGCTTTACAGTGCATTAGTTGAGTCGGTTAAAGATGGTGATACACAAATGTATCTTGCTGAGCCTCTATTAGCAGAGGCAGGGTTTATGTTGCAACGCCTTGAAAATTTTCAAGCTTTGTGGCAAATGTATGCCAAAACCGATAGTGATAAAGGTGCGCCAATGGCACGTTGGTTAGAAAAATCTCCGACCAAGCAAGGAGAATATATACTGAGTGCTTCACCTATTGAAGTCGGCTTTACTTTAGAGAATATGTTATGGAGCCAATGTGAAGGTGCCGTATTGTGCTCAGCAACTTTAATGGCATTAAACTCCTTTGATCATTTTCGTTTTCAGGCGGGCCTAAGAGACGATGATGGTAGCCAATACCAACAAGTTAACTCGCCTTTTGATTATCAAAATAATGCAAAGTTGCTGATTGCTAACATGGATAACGAACCTAACAACAAAGACTTTACCGATGAGCTCATTGAAAAAATTCCGCACTATTTAAAACAAGGTGATGCGAGCTTAGTACTATTTTCATCATATTGGCAAATGAATAAAGTTGCCGAAGCCATTAGAGAGACACATCAGTTAGACATTGTGGCGCAAGGAGAACATTCTCGACAACACATTATAGAAGCGCACAAAAAACGTTGCGATAAAAACAAAACCAGTATTATTTTTGGAACACAAAGCTTCTCTGAAGGACTAGATTTACCCGGAAAGTATTTAACGAACTTAATCATTACTAAGCTGCCCTTTTCTGTTCCTACTTCGCCTGTAGAGCAAGCACAAGCAGAGTATGTTACGGCTAAAGGCGGTAATCCATTTATGACCTTATCGGTGCCTGACACCTCTAAAAAACTTGTTCAAGCCTGCGGTCGATTACTTAGAAATGAATTAGATGAAGGGGTTATTACTTTAATGGATAAAAGAGTAGTGACCAAACGCTATGGTAAGCAGCTCCTCAGCTCACTACCGCCGTTTAAGCAAGTTATTGAGTAAGCTTAATCCAACAACTATCCAGCCAAAAACACTTTCAAAAATACAAAAAAAAGTGCTTAAATAAATTTAAGCACTTCAAAAAAATAATAAGGTGTAAATAGTTTGGTTAGGCTAATTTACCGCTGTTTTTGAAAATTCAATATTAACACCCGCTTTAACGAGCTCTTGATAAAAATCTTCAATAGTACAGCTTTCAACCTGCCCACAAACAATACCGTATTTCAAAATGGCAGGCTCGTAACCTTGTAAAGATCCTTTTTTAAACCATGCAAGCGCTTCAATCACATCTTTTTCAACGCCAGTACCAGTTAAGTACATTTGAGCAAGATTAACTTGACCTGGTGCATAGCCAAAATCAGCTGAAGTTTTGAACTCATCAAATGCTAATGCTTTTGTTGTTTCGTATTTTAAATGCTCTAAACCCGCTAAGTTTTCTTTATTACCCGGAATAAATACTGAAGTGGCTTCAAACTGCTTATCTGGAACAACTAAGTTACCATCTAACATATTGCCATCTGGGCGTCTTACTAAAAAGATAGCACCAGATTCAATCATGCCTTGTAATTCAGCAATGGTAAAATTGTTACGTTTTTCTTGGAAAAACTTCTCAAATCTTAGCTGTGCATAACGAATAGTTTCATTAAGCTCATGCTTTTGAGGATAAAAATAACTACTATAATTAAGTGTCACTACATTGCCTGTAATGTCACTTACCTTCGCCATACGATATTTTTCTGTTGGGCGTAAATTATCTTGCATTAAACGAAAATCAAGATAATACAAATCATCTATTTTAGGCGCTGCAACATAACTAGCGGTTAGTACATTTTTTTGATGCTCACCATATAAAAAATTCCCCCCTACAGCTAAACCAATAGCCATAATAACCGCTAAAATTTTATAACGGTGCGTTTTAAGCCAAGGATCGGGATCTTTGGTGTCAACCGTGTAGTGGTAATAAATTTCTTCGCCTTCACTTTTATCGGCTGAAGCACCATCATTAGTGTCTTTAATTTCAGCCTCCGCAGTGGTTTTCCCTGCTTGTTGATCAGCTTCTACATCTTGTAAAGGCTCATCTTCTTCATATTGTCGAACTGCTACCTGTGCCATAACCGCTCCTTAACTTCTTATTATTTTAAGATCCATTAAACCATTTGAACATAAAACACACAAGCGTTAATTTTATGTTAAACATCATCTAAGTATATTATTAACCTAGTTTTATTTGTTAAAACCAATAAAAATAGGCGCTACAGCTTAGTGTAATATTTCAACGACCTGATCACATTTATTTACAAATAATCATGATCGTTACTGAGCTAATATAATCATATTAATATAAAAAGCAATAATCGCGCCATAAAAAACATCATAATATCTACAAATAATTATTAAGGATAAAAGCACAAAAATTCACTTTGATTTTTCAACCAAAGTGAATTTAATTCTGTATAAAAATCTACCTTTTTGCCATATGATTCAAAGAGCTATGAAGTTTTAGTACAACTCTTCGGTCATAAAAATTAACTTCTTGCTCTGTTGTTGCTGCCACTGGCGCTGTTTCGCCATAAGCCTGCATCGTAATTTGATCCTCATTAACACCTTGTGCCATTAATAATGATCGCACTGATTCTACTCGGGCAAGTGATAATTGCTGATTATGATCCGCTTCACCCGCTAAGTCGGTATAACCCGATAACGTTATGCTAAGGTGCGGTGTATCGTTTAATACTTGAGCTACCGCCGAGACCTGCTCTTGATAGTGCGCTGAAATTTCACTTGATCCAGTTGAAAACTGTAAACTCATTAGTAAGTTTTCAAGTGATAATTGTTCATTTAAACCACTATCATTGGCTAACTGATATTGTGTTTTAACTGACTCAATATCTTGTTGGTAGTTTTGCAGAGCCCCTGCTAATTGCATTTTATATTGGGCTATTTCATCTTGATTTTTTTTCATATGATCCTGAGCAGAGGCTAACTCTGTTGATAAAACCTCAACGTCATCGGTCGCATTAATATGCTTGGCAATAAAAATACCGGTAACGCCAGCAACAATGGCTCCTAGAGGGCCAGCAACAATAGCACCAACTAATGCACCTGTGCCAAAACCAATATTTTCATTCTTACTTTTTTCTTCATGGGTTTGTACAGCACTGCTCATCATAGTTTCTTTCGCCATTAACGGTGTACTTAATAAACTCATGATGATAACGCTAGTAATTGCAGTTTTTTTTACGGTTAATGTATTCATTGTTATATCCTTTACAGTCTAATGTGTCGTAATACCAAGTTATCAATCAGATACTTAGTTAAGTTAATGAGCTAGTGGTTAACTCAATAACTGTATTAAACTCCACAAACGAGCCAAAGAAGTGACGCAACAATGGCAATGCAGCGAGCAATTGTGTCAACATTATGGCAATTATCGATATTTAGCCCTTTGTGCGTATTTATTCGATATAGTCTTGAGTAGCCAGATTAAATAAAATGACCGCAGATTAAAAAAGGTAATGAATACATGTCAAAAAGCATTGCAATTGTTGAAGATGAAGCCGCTATTAGGGAGAATTATGCCGATGTATTACGTAGCCAGGGCTATCATGTACAAACTTATGTAAACCGCAGTGACGCCACACATGCTTTCAGTTTACGTTTACCGCATTTAGTTATTTTAGATATAGGCTTAGAAGATGAATACGACGGAGGCTTCACCTTATGTCAGCAATTGCGCAGTTTATCTTCAACCTTACCTATTATTTTTTTAACCGCACGTGATAACGACTTTGATACTGTTTCTGGCTTACGTATTGGCGCAGATGACTATTTAACTAAAGACATTAGCCTGCCACATTTAACCGCACGTATTTCTGCTTTATTTCGCCGACAAGATGCCATGAAAAAACCAGTAGATAACGATAATATTCTGCAAGTTGGTCCACTTATGGTTGATAGCACCCGTATGCATATTTCTTGGCAAGAACAAGCTATTGACTTAACCATTACAGAGTTTTGGTTGGTACACGCCCTAGTAAAACACCCAGGACATGTTAAAAATCGCAGCCAAT
Source organism: Colwellia asteriadis (assembly GCF_039523295.1). Lineage (NCBI taxonomy): Bacteria > Pseudomonadati > Pseudomonadota > Gammaproteobacteria > Alteromonadales > Colwelliaceae > Colwellia > Colwellia asteriadis. Next base: position 220,338 of record NZ_BAAAFA010000007.1, read on the forward strand.
TAATGACCGACTCTAAAATATTTGTTGATGACAGCACTATTACTTCACACATAAAACGTATTAGAAAAAAGTTTATGCTCTTTGATGAAAACTTTGACTGCATAGAAACCGTTTACGGTATGGGTTATCGCTGGCAGAGTAATTAACGTGTCTATTGTCTCCTCTACCCCTGTAAAAAAGTCGTCATTACGTTTTGGCTTAAAAGCTAAATTGTTATTACTTTCAAGCTTTTTATTTGTCATTCCTTGGTTTGGTTATCAATATGTTTGGGAAATGGAAAAATACTTACGTTTTGGACAAGAGCAAACCATTGTTGGTACCGCAAGGGCTTTAGCAACGGCATTACACGAGCGCGCTAATTTATTTAATAATCAAGCCAGCTTTTTACCTAGCGTTGAAAAAGGAAAAGATCTTTATGGGTACCAATTTAACGAGCCGATTCAACTTGATGGTTTAAAAAAAGACTGGGTAAACTATTCAGATCGCGCTCATTATTATGATGCACAGCACCGCTTGAATAACACAACACAAACGAGCGAAGTAATAGCCTCTACCGTATTACCTAAAAGTAACCCTATTAGTGTTAGTTTTAGCGCCTCAGTGGCCAAATATGATAAATACTTATATTTATTTTTTAGTGTGAAAGATGACCATGTAATATTTCGTGATACTAATGCGCTTAGCGTGGTTAATAACGATCACATTGAGCTCGCTTTTGATGATAATAATAACAACTTCAAACGCTTTATTATCAGTAATAAGTCAAACGGCTGGCTTAGTGCTTTTCATATTGCAAACTCAGTAGATAATAGCGCAGCAACAATAACACCAGCACCAAAAATCCAAGGTCAGTGGCTTACCACCGCTCAAGGGTACAATATTGAGTTAAGAATTCCGCTAGATGATATTGGCGACAAAATTGCCTTTGCGGTACATGATGTTGATAAAAAACATGGCGAAATAACGGCGAGTATCGGCTCAGCAAGCCCCAAACAAACAACAACATTAGGTACTATTTTAGTACCTTCTCCTGAAATTGAACGCATTGTTAAAGGAATGCGTTATAGCCATTCAAGCATTTGGGTTATTGATCAGCATCATCGCGTACTCGCCAGCGCAGGTTCATTATTAAATGCGGGCGGAGTTTGGCAAAAGAACAGTGCAATCAATGATAATAATCATAACGATGATGGGCTTTGGCAAACTGTTCAACAAAAATTTTTACTGCCTCTTTACTATAAAATACTGACCAAACCGCCAAGCCACTTTATTGATAAACTTTATGATGCCCAGCACTTAACTGGCGATCACATTATTACCGCGTTAACGGGCCAAGCAACCTCGCAATGGCGCTTAACTACTGATAAGCAAGCCTTAGTGCTATCTGCCGCCTACCCTATTTATATTGATAACCAAGTAAAGGGTGCCGTTATTGTCGAAGAAACAACAAATGGTATTAGAACCCTACGTAATTTAGCGCTCGAAAAACTATTCAGTGTTATTTTGGCAATTATGATTTTGGGGGCATTAACATTTACGTTGTTTGCCACACGCATATCATCTCGTATTAGTCGGTTAAGTAACCAAGCAGAACAAGCTATTGATGAACACGGCCGTATTACTGGCGCAGTTCAGGCGGCTAGCACTAATGATGAAATAGGTGATTTATCGCGAAGTTTTGCACGTGCAGTTAACCGACTGAGTCAATACAATCATTACTTAGAGAATATGTCTGCGCGGCTTTCTCATGAATTACGCACGCCTATTGCCGTTGTTAAAACATCTCTTGAAATACTAGCGCTTGAACAGGAAAACAATCAAAATCCCCAAAACAGCCAAAACAAGCATAAAAATGCTTATATTGAACGCGCACAAACGGGTATAAACACCTTAAATCTTATTTTAACAAATATGAGTGAAGCGACGCGATTAGAGCAAATATTAGTAAACACCGAAAAATCATCGTTTAATATTACTCAGCTGATTAAAGGCTGTATTTCGGGTTATCAAGGTATTTACCCCGAAGTAAAATTTACCTTAATGAATAAAACTATGACTAACCCTGAGCAAAAAAGCAATATAAAAGATATTACTTTTTATGGCTCACCTGAGCATATAGTTCAGCTACTTGATAAAGTAATTAATAATGCCGTTGAATTTAGTAATGATAATAATGTACTCATTACCTTGCAGCAGCAATCACAACAACTTCACCTTAGTATTAGTAATAATGGCGTACATTTACCCAAAGCGATGTTAACAAGTTTGTTTGATTCTATGGTTTCTGTGCGTAGTCAAAGTAAACAAGCTCAGCCACATTTAGGGCTAGGACTTTATATTGCCCGTTTAATTTGTCACTTTCATCAAGGGGATATCACTGCTGAAAACCACTTTGAACCTGATGGCGTTAGCATCAATATTTCACTGCCATTACCTAAATAACGTAAACATATAAAGAGCGCTGGTAAATGCGCCACCGCTCTTTATCGTCTCTTAAACGATTTAACCAACATAAAATTAATTAACATGAACTTGGTTTAGTAGATGTTTAACAAATTGACATATCAGCAAAAACTACTTTTCTGAATCGCTAGCTTGATAGTTTTTCTTCTTTTCATATATAAGCAAGGCAAATTCCGCGTCAAAAGTCGGCCTATTGCAAGTAAATTTAACGAAGACGTTAGGAAAAATAGCTGCTAGAGAAACATTTGTTAAGCCGAGTTCAGGTTGATTAATGAGCACTTAATGATGAGATCGCTCTGCTCTTACCTGCCTTGATTTATTTGCTTTACTCTGGTGACTAACGCGAGCTTGGCGTGTTTTTTTCGGCTGCTGCGATTTAGTCTGTCTATAATTGCTCCTCCTAGCACTCTTAGTACTTGTATGCTTTGCTAACGACTGATTATGCTTAATATTTGTTTCATGAGCCTTATTGGCTCTTATTTTATTACGTGGAGCACTTCGTTTTTGCTCAACATGTTTTTTTGCGATATTGAGCTTTCGGTTAGCTCGAGGTTGTGACTGCTTATAAGCATAATTGCTCTCGCGTTTAGCCCTGCTATTTTTATTTGAGCTAGCGTGACGAGCCTTACTATCCTTTTTAGTTTTTAGCCTATTATGCGAACCTCTTACTGACTGACTTTTATAATCGTTATTGCGGTACTTTATGCCTGCGGTATTGCGATTTTTATATCGGCGCTGCTGGTTTACCTTTTTAGTAAACGGTTTATTCACTCCTTTATATTTATAGCTTCCCCCTCGACGGTGGTGCGGTTTATGCTGCCAGCGTTTAGCACTATGGCTAGCAATAATTTTTGTGCGATTATAATAATGGCTTTTATGGTGATAGCGACGACTTGGCTTAATGATCACCACATGTCTATTTTGCCAATGTACCGCACCAAAAAATAATTGCGCAGTAACATGTACCCCGGTGTGCCAGTAAAATGGCTGATAACGATTATGGTAATAAGTGCTACTGTAATGAGGAGCATTCCAATAAACAGGAGGATAATGTCCCCAACGCCAATGACCATAAACAACGCGGGGATCATAATATGGTACGTATATTATTTCAGGTTTATTGGGTTCAATAATAATAGCGCTGTTGTCATAGCTTACTTGCATATTCTCCATATTCGCTAAATGACCAGCGACTTGCGCTTGCTTACGTAACGTTTGAATACTTTGTAAAACGGCTTCCTCATCAAACAAAAAAGCATCGCCAAGCTGCTCGGTCCAATTAAGATCGCTATTTAAACGTTCTAACACATTCGCAAAAGGCAACAAAGCTTTCACGCTAGGGTCCCAGTCTTGATCCTCAGCATTATCAAGTATTTCCGTGGCCGAATAACTGCCTAACTGCTCAGTTTGTTTGATTAACCAACGCTGCGCTTGTACTACCTCTAATGGGTAAGTGGCAGCAATTAACATATGCGTTAATAAACTATCTGGGTAAAGTGCTATCGGTGCAAGCATTTGCGCTAGCTCAGCTTCACTGTAGCCTTGGCTATCTTGTACACTTATCGTATTATTATTAGCATATGCCACCGATGACCATGCTAGGTTAATCGTGCTTAATAGCAGTATAAGTAACCACATAGCACGCGAGTTATTGATATGATTTTTAAGTCTATCGTTCATAATCGCCTCTTGAGTTCTGTTCATCTTGTATTCTCTGCTAATTTAAAAGTCAGCATGTCGCTATAAGGACACAATGATGAATCACAATGTAACCAATACCCTATCAAGGAGTGACTGAATGATAGCTGAACAAAAATTAACAGTACTAAGCACAGGTCAACGCATTGCATTATCACTGTTTGATGTCTCTGACATGCCATTATTTATCGACATATCAATGTCAAAGCAGATGATGAAACATGTTTATGCTCCCTTAACACAACAAGCGGCAACAGAGGCTTTTGTTGAAAGATCACAACCGTGGACATTACAAAGTGATCATTGGCTTTCTTTAGGCATAAATGACATTTTTTCGGGTGAGAAGCTTGGCAGTATCGGGTTAAAAATAGTTAACCATAGCGCTAAAATTGCTGAAGTAGGATTTATGATTAAAACAAGTGCTCAAGGCAAAGGATATGCTAGCGAAGCGCTGAGTTTACTTATGAGTTATGCATATAATACGCTCAACTTAAATAAGTTAGTGGCAACCTGCTCTATTAATAATAGCGATTCATTTAATTTATTAGAGAAGCATGGCTTTATTCGAGAAGGTTGTTTACGACAAAATACACTGATTAATAACATCTTAGTTGATGATTATGTTTATGGCTTATGTAAACCAACAAATAATAAGTAAGTTCACTTACTGCTCGATAAAAGTTAAATTAAACTGCGCTCCACCTAACTCAACACAATGACTGATATCAAGAGTTCCTTGATAACTATCTACTAAGTCTCGCACTATAGCTAAGCCTATACCATGACCTTGTTGGTATGTATCAGCTCTTACCCCACGCTGTAAAATGGCTTGCTGCATAAGTTGATCAATCCCTTCACCATCATCACTAATAGTGATAACTAAACGCTTTGGTTTTTCAGCCACTTTTTGTACCGTATCTACAGACAACGAAACCCGTTTTTTAGCCGCTTTACAGGCGTTATCGAGTAAATTACCTAACATTTCAAGTAAATCGGCTTCATCACCTTTAAAAGTCAGCGTTTGTATCTGCGCTGCATGTTGGCTTTGTTGTTCTTCACTCAGCACATTCACCTTCTCATTAATGCCGTTATAACTTACCTGAAAAACGATCGCTTTATCACGGTAAATTTTAGCTAGGCTATTAAGTAACTTAGTGACAACAGGCGCAATACTAACGCCTAAATGCCATGACGACTCCCCCGCACTTTGTGCCCGTTTAAGTTGATGCTCAATAGTGCGATTAATTACCTTAATTTGCTCAATTGCACTATTGCTTAAATGCCCTTCACTGTGAATCACCGCCAAAGGTGTTTTCAAGCTATGAGCTAAATCCGATAAGGCATTGCGATAACGTACACGCTGCTTTTGCTCTGTTTGTAATAATAAATTGAGTTGATTAGTTACTTGCAATAACTCTTGCGGATAAGCTTGCTGTAGCTGCTCTGTTTTACCTTGCTCTACTTGTTGTAATTCATGTTGTAAAACATGAAGAGGCTTTAAGGTCCAGCGTAACCAAACACTTTGTATTATAAGTAGTAACGCTGTTAAGAGTATTAACCATAACGCCAATTGTTGTTGAAACTGTTGCAGTAGTTGCTCAAAATCACGTAAGTCTTTCATGATGTGAATAGTTACGGGAAATTCATCATTACCATGGCCGCTAAAACTATCACTAAAACTGACGCTGTAGCTAAAAGCAAAATGTGCTTGGCCAGCAATATGTATTTGAGAAAACTCCCGTTGTCCCACCTTAGGGCTAGGCAAATTACTGAGCGGCGGCAAACTCAGCAAAGAGTATGACTGCCATAAGCTTTGCTCGTTTAAGGTTGTCGGCGTAATCGCCGTAATTTCAGCATACAAACCCGACTCAACCACATTAAACTGATTTTCAAGTAACTGCTCAGGCATGAGTAACTGGCTATTATCAACTTCTGCCACTGCTAAAATACTGTAACTATAGGCACTTAATTCTTTTTTTATTGCATTAGCGAGTTGTTGCTCAAAGGCATTACTTAAAGTAAAACCAATAACGGGCAGCACCAATAAAATAAGTAAACTCGCACTTAACATTAATCTAAATTTTAATGAGTTTACTTGCGGAAGTTTACTTAGGTGGCGCTGAAATAAGTGCATCATGTGTTACTTAATCACTCATCACTTTAAGTAAGTAACCAGCACCGCGGTGGGTTTCAATAAATTGATGTTTACCCTCAGGGTCAAGTTTTTTACGTAAACGGCGAATAAATACTTCAATCACATTCGAGTCTAAGTCAAAGCCTTGATCATAAATATGCTCAGTTAATTCAGTTTTTGATTTAACCACACCAATGTGCATCATCATGTATTCTAACAAACGATATTCAGAGCTACTTAAACTCACTGGTTGATTATCAGCAAGCACAGCTAAACTGGCGGTATTTATAGAAAGAAACCCGTTATTAATAATGGGACTCGCTTTTCCTGCAGAGCGGCGTATTAAGGCGTTGAGTCGCGCGAGTAGTTCTTGTTCTTGAAAAGGTTTAGTTAAATAGTCATCTGCGCCAGCATCAAGCCCTGAAACTTTATCTTGCCAATGATCTCGGGCCGTTAAAATAATGACAGGGTATGTTATATCTTGCGCTCTTAGCTGGGTAATAACACTAATACCATCGATAATAGGCAAGCCGACATCAATAATTGCGGCATCATAATCATACTCGCTACCTTGAAATAAACCATCTTCACCATCACAGGAAACATCAACCGAATACCCCGCGGCGACCAAGCTTAGCCTTAAATTCTCTTGTAAAGTTAAATCATCTTCAACTAATAATAATCGCATATGCTACTGCCCTTTAATTTTCCCAGTATTACCATCGACTATTACCGTAATAATATGGCCATCGCCCTTCACTATTTTTACACGATAAACAGGATTGTTTGATGATTTACTGCGTGTTACTTTTAATACTTTACCGCCAAAGCGTCCTTTAACAATTTGTGCGGCCTGTTGCGAGCTAATTGCTGGTTTACTACTTTTCCCCCCTTGTTGATAAAAAGCGGAACTAGGCGCAGAAAAAAACAAAAAAGTCGCAATAAATACAACATGGAAAAAAGATACTAACTTCATATAAACGCCCCTACACTGAAAATAAACTCAATCGATATAAGTAACTTAATAAAATAACTTAATAAAGTAACTACATCACGCTAGTGTAAAAGATCACCTGAGTTAAAGAAACCTCTGTCATGAAACTACCAAGACTACAAAAGCTTCGCTGAATAATAGCTGAACAGATTGTAAACCTGATTTAATAAGGCTCAGCGCCTTGTTCAGGATGCATTCAGTTTAACCTTGCTTAACTAACAACAGACTTAGTAAACACATTTAGTAAACATACATTACATAAACACTGTGTTTCATTTATTTAGAACAGTTATCAGGGGTATATCTATGAAAAGCTTAATATTAACACCAATCAATAAATTACTAGCGCCTCAAGTTAAAGCCTTATCGTTAAAAGCCTTACAATTAAAAAAAGTAGGCTTACTTAGCATCAGTCTGTTTATTGGTTCAATGCAAATAGCACACGCAATTAACAATACAACAGCAGATCCTGCAACGAACTCGGTGATAAAAATTAGTGCCATGAGTCAAAAAGTAAATGTTAGTAACAGCGTTACTAATAGTGTTGTTGATAAAGATACTCGAAGTGCTGTTAATCGTTCAACAGAAAGCGGTAATACCGATGAAGCGAGAAAAAACCGCTTTAAACACTGGTTAAAAAATAAAAATGAATCACCAGAAAACAGCACCGAAAAACGTCAAAGCTCCTTAGTTATACCGGCAGGAATAACACGAGAAGAACATCAAGCACTAATATCACAAAACCTTGTAAACAATAGCGTTAACGCGCAGCAAGCCTTATTAACCAAAAGTTATACGGATGCGCCTGGAGTTGCAAGACACACCGTAATTTATCCTGAAAACTTCAGTATTTATGATGCTTTTAGTTACTTACTAGAGGATATTGACGGCGATGGTTACTATCAAAGCTTTAGCATTGTCTTTGATGCTGATTTTTATCCTTATTATGCTAATAGCCAAACACCACAGACCGATGTTTATGCCGAACTTTATTTAAGTTACAACGGTGGCGCGTGGAGCCATTTTCACTCAACTGATATTTTTACTATTTACAGTGACACTTCAGCCGATGAATATGAAGTGTTTGCACAACTTGAACAAGGCTACCCCAGTGGTAGTATCGATATTTTAATTGACCTATATCACGCCAATAGCCATCAATTAGTTAGCAGCTATAGTGCTGATGATAACAATGCACTGTACGCATTACCGCTTGAAAGCGCAGATTTTGATCAACCTTACGTGACTGAAGTCATATACACTGAAGGCGGAAGTAGCTCAGGACTATGGTTATTTTTTGTGAGCTTAATTTTAAGCTACCGCGCAAAAGCTTTTATCACTCAGCTAACTGAAAAGTAAGGCAATGAATATAAAAGCCATTGCACAATGAAAATAAGCTCAATATAGTGACTTCATTAGCTTACTCTCATACGATAAATTTAAGGAAAATAATGGCTGGTGCAAGTTTACTAACCTTACTCGATGATATTGCCATGCTGCTCGATGATGTGGCGGTATTATCGAAAGTTGCCGCAAAAAAAACAGCAGGTGTATTAGGCGATGATTTAGCCGTTAATGCTGAACAGTTATCAGGCGGTTTAAAAGCAGACCGAGAGTTACCTGTTGTTTGGGCTGTTTTTAAAGGGTCGATGCTAAACAAGGCCATATTAGTGCCAATCGCCTTATTATTAAGTTATTTTCTGCCTGTTGTTATTATGCCGCTATTAATGATTGGCGGTGCTTACCTTTGCTATGAAGGCTTTGAAAAAGTATGGCACGCCTATGCTCACAAAGCTGAACAGTCACAACATAAAGCCGACTTACTTAATGCGCTTAACGATCCTAGCGTTGATATTAAAGCCTATGAAAAAGACAAAATCAGCGGTGCAATTCGTACCGATTTCATTCTGTCGGCTGAAATTATTATTATTGCACTAGGTACTATTACCACGCAGCCAATTGCCACTCAAATATCAGTCCTTATTTTTATTGCTATTTTGATGACCGTTGGCGTTTACGGCTTAGTCGCTGGTATTGTAAAAATTGATGATGGTGGCTTATTGCTCATTCAAGATAAATCAGCAAGTTTGTGGGCTAAGTTCAAGCGTGGCTTAGGTTACGCTATGATAGGCTTCGCCCCTAAATTGATGAAGTTTTTAGCCATTGCTGGCACTATCGCCATGTGGCTTGTTGGCGGCTCACTTATTACTCATGGTGTTGAGTCTTTGCACCATATTATTGAGGCTACAACAAGTCTTGCAGCCCAAGTGAGTGTAATTGGCGGCATATTAAGCGCTATTACGCCATTATTTATTGATTTAGTGGTCGGCTTTTTATTAGGAGCTTTATTAGTGTTTGCACACCTTGGCTTTAATTCAATGAAAGCTAAACTAACGAGTAGCTAGGTTGTATTTATAAGTAGTCGCTTTAAAAGTACGTTAAAGCGACTCTTGTGATAAGTAGTAATGCCATTGCTGCTCATATTGCTGCATCTGTAAGTGTTTTTTACTCGAAAAATGAAGCTTTTTATCAAGCTCATTGAGCAACAATCCTGTGCGACAGATCGCACAGTGATTATCATTATTCAATAATGCTAGCTTGCTGAATACCTTATCATCAACAAACGTGGCTAATTGAATATCTTCTGCTGGTAATGTTTGGTTGTCACTGTAAACATAGGTAAAACCTTGCGTATCTTTAACGTGTTTATCGCGATCGACATTACGGATACGATACCCAGGAAATTCAGTAATATTAAAAGCCATTTTACCTAAATACATTACCGGTAAATTCATTGTTAAAGAATGTTCAATATTCCACTGGCGGTAGGGTTTTACATCTTTTGATGAAATATAAGCGAGTTTAGCGCCATTATCAGCCAAGAAATACTTAAAACAATGCTGCAAATATATTCTCAGTAAACGGCGGTTTAATGTATTTATACTAAAATGCTCACATTGCTTTATATAGTCTTGTTTCGAGCTAAAACCGGGTATTAACGGAAACTGAAAAATAACTAAATCAAACTGCTGCAATATTATATTTTGCCATGTACTGGGCTCAGTAACATCAAAACTGGTTAAGACATTAGCCCCATTTTTGAGTAATTGCTGATAATGTTCATCGCTGCCGTATTTCGCGATTAGCGTACTACGCGTATCAAAAACCGTTGCGGTTAAAGCGCGTGGTTTATGGTGTTTAACCAGTGAAGCCGAAAACGACAAATCGCCATCACCTACTGTTAAAATTCGCCACTTGGAGTTTATATACATATTTTAACCGCTTTTATCTATTGCATGATGCGATAACTAACAAGGCATTACACTATGGTGCTATGCAGGTCTTGTTTTTTTAAACGGCGCGGTAATACCAGAATACTCACTCGCTCCTAGTCGTGCTAACGGGTTCACGCTATCCGCAGCTATTTTAATACGTCCATCATTGACCGTAGTTACTTTAGCGCTGACATACAGTTGTTTAATTTCGACAAAAATAAGCGTTTGCGCTACCTCACCTATTTCTTTTATTTCATATAATTCACAACCATAAGCAATGTCGCATTGCGCTATACGCGGTAATGCAAATCCTTCAAATGGCACCGTATTGAGTACTCCTTCAGGTATAGTCGCTAATTCAGATTCATCATGTGCTAATGAGGCAGCGGTTTGTGTGACTATATCTGCCAAGTTTTCACCTGCAATATGTATCACCATTTTTTTATTTTTTAATACATTGGTTAACGTATCTTTACTTTCTCCGTTGGGCTTTTTTCCTAACGATAGCATTAACAAAGCAGGATCACTTGATACCGCTGTAAAGTATGAAAAAGGTGCTAAATTCAGGCTATTAGGATCAGCATTAGCGTTGCTTGAGCTTGTTAATGCCCAAGCGATAGGTCTTGGAATAATTGTTTGCGTCATTAAGTGATAGCGCTGGCTAGCACTACAATCTGAAAAGTCGATATTCATAAGGAGGTTATATAAGTTGGCCGCAGTAAATTGCAGTAAAAAATTAGAGTAATGTTATACCATATTTGCCGCATAATTTGCCACTTGAAGCTTTAGTACGCTTTAATGAATTAATACCATAAAAGCGATACATTAGCTGTACAAAATTAGCTGTAGTAGCTCATATCTGATCTGACTCTTTTCGATTTTGGGTTTGCTCTAATCGTACAGTTGATGAGGTCAGCAAAGATACGATAGCGGACATTCTTGTGAGTATTATTTCGAACTATTTAATATTTATTAAAATAAGGTAAGTCAACTTGTTTTAATTGTATTACCGAGCTCACCTTTTATTAAAACGAATCATAGTCTTCGGATGAACATGTTACATTGGATAATTTAAAACGCGTTGAGTATAACAGGTTTATGTATTATATTACAGGTACTTAAGGCATCTTTAATGGACATAAAAAGGATATACTATGGGCTGGGCTGATGACATGTATGAAGGGGGCTATACTGAGGAACATGGTGGCTTAATGGATGACGCGCCATCGATGCGCTCGCGTTCAAAAGCATCGAGTGGAAAAAACAGTGGCCCAGGTTCAAAATGGTCTGATCATGACCGTAATCAAATGGTTGATATGTATAAAGCTGATGTAAGCATTACAATAATTGCCAAAAAGTTAAACCGAACACCACTTGCTATTGCATGTCAACTTTACAACAAAAATGAAATCTCTGGTAGTATTAAAGATAAATTTTTAGAGGATCGTTCATTCGATACTTCCATTAGCACTATTAATCGCAATGTATATAGTCACAACAAAATTACTCGGAAAGAAAATACCAAAGTACGCAAATTTAAAATTGAAGAAGATAAAGTTATAGAGGATCGTTCATTCGATACTTCCATTAGCACTATTAATCGCGATGTATATAATCACAACAAAATCACTTGGAAAGAAAATACCAAAGTACACAAATTTACAAAGAAGATTTTAGGTATTATCTGTGTAGCCATTGCTGTATTTGGTTGGACTGGATATTGGTTTGCAGGCTCAGGATTTGCAGCATTGATAGCCCTTGGATTTTTATTCACGGGTATATCATTAATAAGTAGCGATAAATAATAGACCAAACGAGCAAAAATTTTCGGTTAGTATTTCCCTGAATATCATCATGACTTTGCAAATACTTAATATCAGCTTTTGGCTAGCTGAAGAAGCTTATAATGCTCACTAGCTCAATGTTAACAAAGATACGAGCGGACATTAACACCTGTGTCGTTTTAAGGTATTGCTCAGTGCTTAACAGGCAGTAAATACACCCTTCACAGACATTAACATAAATAACTTATTGATCTGTTTAGAATACAAAACTGTGACCAAGATTAGTTAGCCACTCCATTATGCTAAATGTCTATTCGGAGTCAGAAGTAAATTAAGATCAATTAAATAAGTGAGAAATACCATGAGTAATAAAAATAAAGAAGTTACCACCGTACAAACTGTAATTAATACCTTATTCATTGTTGCATTTATAGCATTTTGGGTGTGGATAGCTGTTAGTCCTGATCCAATTAAACCTGCTACAGTAGTTGAAGTATCAGCACCTATAACTAAAACTTATATTGCTCCTACTCAGCGTAAAACATTTGCTACGGGTAATGAGCAAGGTTATGGTCATGAAGGGTTAACTCTTGAGGCATATTGTGCCATACAGTACGCTAGGGGGGATAATCCTACATCTGAGTGTATGCCTGATGAACGTGAACCCGCGGGTCATTCTTGTGCATCAAAAGCTGGACGTGGTGAATGGTTATCAGACTACTGTTATAAGAAGGGATATCGTAAATAACTAAAGCGATCATTATGAGGCATAAAAAAGAGGGACAGGCGTAGATTAGCTAACTTAAATACTCAGCTACACTTAAGTGACGTGGTTTAATGGATTCGACTACCTGTCCATTTAATTCTCTCATTATTCATTCAAAAACAAGCTGACCGATAAGTCAACTTTACCACTAAAAATAACGTATTGTTTTAATTATTACAGGTTGATATCTATTTAGATGAATCACCATCACCAAATATGCTATTAGCTACAAAAAAACCTAATAATATTTCGCCAACAGCCATACCGGCAAATACCCCTCCTGATCCCGCTGAAACAAGAACAAATATAATAGCTATTATACTTATTATATTTGCACCAACACTTGACTTACCATATATCGCAGTAACAAGACCAAGAATAAAACCTATCACGATCCCTATGATAATCATCATCAACATTACTTCTATCCTTTATTATTTATATTTTATAACGCTTTATCTAAAACGACACTGACCACTTGCACTTTGACCTCTATTATTTATAACTTCAATTGGAAATGTATCACCTTTGAAGGTTCCCGTTTTATAGGTATACTTTGAATTAGCATATTCATACCATCCTTTGAAGGTTTTACCTTGATAAGGGTGACGATACTTGCTGTTTACGGTCAACACTTTATCGCTAACGGAAATATTGAAATTTCTACCATCATCAGTAGTGCAGTTTGCTTGGTAAGCATGAGATAAGCTCGAAACACAAAGTACACATAAACCCAAAAAAAATCTCATCTTTTATTTCCCTATTAAATTACATAAATCGCAACTGTCGGTTAAGTTATCGACATATATGTTTTGAACTCACAGACAGGTTAACAATAGGGTAACCTATTGTTAATAATTAAATTAATGACATTGATAATACGATAACGGACGATATGTAATAAATATATTTATCAAAAGGTTATTTGATTTGCCTCTTTACTTCGTCATCGGCACTGGTAGTCTTCTTCGACTGTGAGTAACATAGAAAGATCAAACGTTATATTTCTGCTATTTGCTCACACTTCTCTGCTAAAAGCAATCTCATTATCTTGACTTTATTAAGCCATATGATGCATTACTTAATGTAAGTATTCATTGACAATCTATCGTGAACTTGTGCAAATATGGGGTTCAAGCCGAACAAACTACTCATTTACCAAAACTTTCGGTTAGTATATTCCCTAAATATGATCCTGAATTTGTAAAGGCTTTATGTCCGCAATTGGCTAGCTACCGGCTTTATCGAGAGTACTATTAAGTCAGAATCTATACTAAAAAATACCAGTCAGATATGAGCTACTATACATTAGCGCTAGTACAGTGGCACTAATGTATAAGCCTTATAGCACTTAGCCTCCGACGATAAAGTTAACAACGAAAGAATTCACAACTATAAAGTACCGTATAAAACCTTAACCTAGCGTTCTTTAACAGTAACGCTAGGCTAGTTTAACTAGTTGTTATTGACTAATTACAGTGCCGTTAACGCTACAGCATTAAAGTTGATACCAGCCCAACCCGTTTTGATGAAGTTACGAATATTGCCGTGATCTTCACCTTGTGGATGCGCTAAAACATCTTCACGATAAAAACGACCAAAACAAGCCAGTGTTTGCGGCTCAGTTAATTGATTCAGTTGAGCAAAGGCAAATATTTTACATGAGCCTTCATTAGTACCTGCTTCATTAAGTAATGTGCCGTTAGTAAACGTCACCGGCGAATAGTGGTAGTTTTGAGCAATCACTTGCATAACTTGCTCAAAACTAACGATATCTTCTTGAGGTGAGTTAGCTTGCGCTGTTAATGCGTCAAGTAATGACGCTAGCGAGTGCTCTGTTGAAATAGTACTGCTCATTAAGCATTACCTTCTTTAAGCTTAGCTTTTGCCGCTTCTACTTTAGAGAAATCTAAACCTAGCTCATTAACAGCTTCTTCAATTAAGCCAGGATCAGCCATCACTAAGCTCATAATTTCTTGTAGTTTTTCAGGCGGTAAACCTAACTGTGCAATAAACGCCATCGCCATCATAGGGTTTTCAGTTAAGGCATTAAATAATTCGTTAATTTTTTCATCACTAACATTTAATTCTTTTAAAATTTGTATAATTGGGTTCATTGCGCATTTATCCAGGTTATAAAGTGAGTAACACTTGAAGCTATTATCAAGGTGTTATTTATAATGCGCACTTTAACAAATTAACAGCGATATTAAAATCACGTATACTGCTTAATTGCTTAACTTTGCTTAAAAACGCACAGACAAACGGCAATACGTAAACGCCCTATTACCAATATAAAAGCCCAATAATAACATGCACTCTCACTTAAAATACCTTGCAAGCTACTCACCTAAAATACAAGAGCAAGTACAAGCCATGCTTGAAAAAAAGTCACTGGCGAAGTATTTACTGAACAAATACCCTACAACCCACAGTATAACGAGTGATAAAGCCTTGCGCGTTCATATTATGGCGCTAAAAAATCAATATTTAAAAAAGTCACCGCCCATTAGCCAAATAAAATATGATGATAAAATTCACATTATAAATAATGCACTTGGCTTGCATACTTATGTATCACGCGTTCAAGGCAATAAACTAAAAAGCAAAAATGAAATTCGTATTGGCAGCTTATTCAAAAAATCACCCGAGGCTTTTCTGAATATGATTGCTGTCCATGAGTTAGCACATATTAAAGAGAAAGATCACAATAAAGCGTTTTATCAATTGTGTGAATATATGCTACCTGAATATCACCAACTGGAATTGGATTTACGTATTTATTTAACCCAAGTAGAATTACTCGGTGATATTTATTAAGCAGTTACATTCTATTAAAATCAAATCAGCATGTGCTTATGCCGACTAAAACGGTAAATGCAGTAAGCAAATTGCCCCAAAAAAAGCCTAAACTAAAACCTCAACTAAAGCCTAAACTACAGAGAGCACAAGTATGTCAGACACTATTGTTAAGTTTGAATTTGAAAAAGAGAATAAAAATAGCATTCGCTACAAAGAAATCCCCAAAGAAGGTATGCCGCCTATTGTTGGGACTATATACGTACAAAAATGGTTTGCGGGTGAGTGTAAAAACCTCGAAATAACCATTAACAAAAAAGATAAGTAAATCATTATTCCTTTAAAAAACTTTTCTAAAGAGTAACTTACCTGAATGAAATTTGATTTCTAAGAGCAAATAATATAGCGTAGTCGCCAATTCACTAAATGGACTTAATCATGAAAAAAATATTCGCTTGTATAGCGCTTAGCGCACCACTATTTTCATACGCTTTCGAGCATGGAAAAGTTTATTATAGTTTTGACTCTGAAAATGAAGCCCGTGTTATTGTTGTTCCTGCCGAAGAAGACAACCATTACTACATTAACTACCGTAATTTTAACCACCATTACGATAATCAAACCCTGCTTTATAAACAAATAAAGAATAATATTAATGAAGGCTTTTACTATCAGCTTGCCGATACTGCGCGTGTTAACCTGCGTAATGAGCTAAATAAAACCTTAATTCACGGCACTTTATACTCTTACTCAACCGTTTTTTTAGATGATGATTCTAAAACGAAAATCATTTATGCCGGCGATGCTGATATTGTCCAAGCGCGCAATGTCAAAGAGGCTTATCATAAAAGACAGCTTGATGTGAGCAGTAAAGTTGCCGCTAAAAAATTAATCAAATCAGCACAAGAAAACTTTAACAGTGCCTGTAAACAAGCAGTGAATATTGATATTGATTGGAACGCTTTTGTTTCTCAAGAATTAAAAGCCGCCCCTGCAAAACTATCGAGCTATTTAGGCGCACTCAGTAAAATATGTGCCATAGACAGTGATTATTTAGAAGCGGTTAACAGCATTACGCAAATTAAGGTATCTCCTGCTGAGGATACAACTCAGCAAAAAGTCACCTTAGCTGATAATCAATTAACGATTCAAATCGCCAGCGAACAACCTAATTTGCCTGAAACAAGTTACCAAGCAATTTTTACTATTTTATAACCAACCTACTAACGTAAAGGAAATATAATGAAGAAAACACTACTTACCGCGGCTATTTGTACATTATTAGCAACGACGGCTCATGCTGGCGTAAAAGACAAAAAAGCCATTAAAGCAGCTGAAGCAGGTATTGCTACTGAAATAGCTAAAGTAAAAACCGCTTGTGGCAACGCGGCGCTTGAAGTTAATGTTTCATGGGATGAATATAAAGCCATGATCAAAGCAAATGAAGCCGTTCTTAAAGAAAACCGTGAGCAAACACAATGGATTTACGCACAAGGCGGACAGCGTACTATTAGCACACTAGAATCACTTGCAAAAATATGTGCTGATGATGAAGACTATAAAGAAGAAATCGCTAACTTAACGAAAGTGATTGTTACTCCTAAAGCAGAATACAAAGACTATAAAAGTGAATTTACCCTTGATGGCACTGTATTACATGCTAAAACAGGTCACCGCATGACACGTAGCGCGAGTGATTTCACTAAACGATTAAAAGCACTTTACTAACCTTTAGGTTATTAAACGTACGTAATTAAAAACTAAACGTACATAATTAAAAACGAGTGCATGGTCACTCGTTTTTTTATGCTGAAATATTAACACACGTTAATTCATTGAGCCCTAATTACTCAAAAGACATGAGCAATATGGAGTTACCCTATTAACTACTTATAAATCTCGTTCGGTTTTATAGCCGCTACAGATAAAAAGATTAAACAATCGACTTATAAATGCTAATGTCATTGTAGATTCGCATTTTCAATAGAGAGTAGTTGATGAATTTATTCCGTATTTTTAGCTTTTTATCCTGCTATTTATTCAGCACTTACACCATGGCTGCTGTCGACTACATTAGTCTGCATGATATTGAACTAAACACGCCACAAGCCTTAGCAATTAAACTTAATATTATTGAAAGTGCAGAAAAGCCACCACTTAAGTTTGTGTTACAACAGGGCAGCAAAAAGCACACGCTTTCTTATCAGCGACTCAACCAATACATGCTGCGAGTTCAAGGTAACCAAAGACTAACGGGCACTGCCAACTTGGTAGTTTATACGACAAATAATGATCTCTGGGAAATCATTAATACAATTAAACTCAACATACCCCCTACCAATAAAGGGCACATGACTGCTGATACCTATTCAAGCGCTGAGCAAATAACATCAACTAAACCGATGGTTGAAACCACAAAAAATCAGCCCTTGGCTAGTCGTTTACCAACATCGTCACCTGACAATACCAGAACAAATAGCAGAACAAATACCAGCACAAATATCAGCCAAGTAGCAGCTAACCAGTGCGTATTAACAAAACAACCACAAGAAACACTTTGGCGCATCGCAACACGTTATGCTCCACAATGGAATATTGACGTTTATAGTGCGATGATTGCTATTTATAACGCCAATAGAAACCAGTTTAGTCAACAACATATCAAACTATTAAAAGCCAACGCGACACTAACCTGCCCTACGAAAAATATTATGGCAAGCCTTGGTAGTAAGAGCTTAATGGAAGAAGAGTTTGAGCGCTTGCACAATAAAAAAGTGATCATTGAGCCTTAAATATATCTTTACAGCCACATTTAAATTTTACGTTCACTTTTCTATTTTCATTTTTATATTCTCTATTTTTACTTTTTCACTTTTTCACTTTTTCAACACTAACAAAATACATAACAAGTTATACCATAGGCTTGCTCACGTACTGTTTTGTATTGTTGGTAATGTCCCTTTTAGAATAATTATTCGCATATTGTTAATTAAAAAACAAACAAACTATTAATCAATAACTTATTTTGGTATAAAAAGCATACGATTTGATTGTTGCATATGCTGAAAGGTTTCTTTTTGACCAACAAATAGAAACGTTTATGTAATTAAATCAAACATAAAATCCACCAGTCGAAGTGGAAAACATACTAATAATTATCTTAACAAGTAAAGGAAGTTACATGAGAAATCAAAAGGTAAATAAAAACTTAAAAAAACATACGTTAGCATTAAGTATTTCAGCAGTATTGCTAACAGCACAAAGTTATCATGCTATGGCAGCAGATACAGAAGACGTTGAGCGCATTGAAATAACCGGCTCTCATATTAAACGTGGCGATATGGAAGGTCCTTCGCCAGTAACCTCAATCAATGCTGATGCTATTGCTAATAGCGGTGTCACAGATCTCATTGGTTTATTTGCCAAACTGCCTATGGCAGGACAAGGTACTTTTTCTACCCAAGGCAACAGCAGCGACAACACCAGCAATGGAGGCTCTAGTGTTTCACTTCGAGGCTTAGGCGCAGACTCTACACTAATACTTGTTAATGGCCGTCGTGTTTCTGTTTCACCGTTTGCCAATAATATTGATACCGCTTTTGTTGATATTAATAACATTCCACTAGCAGCAATAAAACGTGTGGATATTCTAAAAGATGGCGCCTCGGCAACCTATGGCTCAGATGCCGTTGCAGGTGTTATCAATATTATTTTACGCGATGATATAGAAGGCGTGGAGCTATCCGCTAAGCTCGGTGATACTGCTGACGGTGGCGGTAAAGAACAAAACTTAAGCATGGTATGGGGTAACTCAACCGATAAGTCTAGCCACACCTTTACCCTTGACTATTTTGATAGAGAAGAAATTCTCTATGGTGATCGCGATTATGCTAAATCATCAAACCAAGCCGCATTACGCCCTAATGATCCATTCGCCACTGACTTTAGAAGCTCAGCCGGTTATCCTGGTACCATTGCCTTAAGATCTGATTCAACTATTCGCATGGCAGACACCTTTGGTAATGACGTTTGCTCACCTGAAGACATCGTTGGAGATTTATGTCGTTACGACTATGCACCGATGATGACATCAGTGCCAGAAACAGAACGTGTTAGCTTTCTATACATGGGTAAATACGAAGTAAATGATAATATACGTTCATTTATCGAGTTAAATGGACAACATGCTAAAACCCGAATTCACGGTGCTGGTAGCCCAAGTTTTAATGAATTATTTATGGATGGTGATAACATAAACCACCCTTTTGCTGACATGCCCGATCATGATTTTTACCAACAAGACTTAACCATGAGACGACGTATGGTAGATATTGGTAACCGCGAAAAAGCGGTTAGCTCAAATTACTATCGAGCTATCATGGGGTTGCAAGGTGAAGTAAAAGACTGGAATTGGGAAGTTGCTTACAGTTACATTAAAAGTGAATCAACAGAGCGCGGTGTTAATGGTTTCGCTAATACACGTAGAACACAAGAAGCAATTGACAGTGGCTTATGGGACCCTTTTGAACCATCAAGCAATAGTCAAGAATCGTTAGACTATATTGAAACCACAACAACCCGTGTCGGTACATCAACCAGTAAATCTCTCGATGGTAAAATTAGTGGCCCTGTTATGGAAATGACACATGGTGATGTTGGGCTTGCCGTTGGTTTTGAATACCGTGAAGATGCCATTAGCGATAATCCAGATGATCAATTTATTCGTGGTGAAATTTTTGGTACTGAGGCCACACAAGCTAATGGCTCTCGCGACAACATCGCCGTTTTTGGTGAGTTAGCTGTGCCAGTACTTGAAACACTAGAAATTCAATTTGCGGTTCGTTATGAAGACTATAGCGATTTTGGTTCAACAACAGACCCTAAAGTAGCCTTTATTTGGCAACCTACCAACTCGTTATCACTGCGAGGCTCTTATGGCACTGCTTTTAGAGCGCCATCGTTACATCAAATAGGCTTAGGTAATACTGATGAGTCACCCAATTTAGTTGATAACCCTCGTTGTGACGCTGTTGGAAACATTAACAAAGCCTGTGAGCCACAAGAGTATACTGCTGTTCTTTCAGGTAACGCAGACTTAGGCCCTGAAGAGTCTGCAAGCTATAACCTAGGTGTTATTTATGAAGTGACTGATAGCTTTGACTTTTCTGTTGATTACTACAATTACGATATTGAAGATGTTATCACCAAAGATACCCAATTTAAAATGGATACCCAAGGTCTAGACCCCAATGTAGTTGAGCGTTTACCATCAACTATTCCAGGTGACCCAGGTGAAGTGGTGAGAATTTTCGATAAATTTGAAAATATTGGTAATATCACCACATCGGGTTTAGATATTGAAGCAAACTACGCATTACCCACAGCTATAGGCGACTTCAAATTTACCTACGTTGTTAACTATGTATTAGAGTTTGAGGATTCTCGCCCTAACGCTGATGGTACTATGCGTATTGATACCCAAGCAGGTGATTTTGAACAGCCAGAAGTGCGTTGGACCTTTAATACCTCATGGATTAAAGATGACTGGAACGCCACCTTAGCGGTTAACTATATTGGTGAATTCAAGCAAGACGCTTCAGTAGCAACAGAAGGTATGTCTGACATTGATGCTTGGACAACGGTTGACACTACCATTAATTACATCGGTATAGAAAACACTACCTTAACACTTGGCGCAACCAACTTATTAAATGAAGAGCCGCCATTTACCTACCATGACTTTATGGGCTTTGTTAATTCAACTCATAATAGCCAAGGTCGTTTTGCGTATGTAAAAGCCAGTTATAAATTTTAGCCCGTTAACCTAATGAAAAGCTAGCTAGAGTGTTAGCTAGCTTTTTACCTTAACAACATAGCGCAATAGCGCATAACCGACCTTTAAGGTTTAATCTATCAAGTGCACCTGCTCAATTTTTGAGTAAGCACCGTACGCTGAAATAATTGCCCAGCAAACTTCTAAGCCAAATACTGGCCAGTTTTGTTGACTCCACAAAATAGGTAAAAGCACACTTGCAGCATATACATTTAACAATAAGTAATTAACATGAGTTAATTTTTTACTGCAAAATAAGAAGTACGACAAACAAAAAACATAACTTGATGACCAACCTAAACATGAATAAAACATTAATGAACTCCATCCATGTTGATAGCCAATAAACGCTGACCATACTAAGAGTAAAATAAAGCCTATATAGAAAAGTGATTTTGATAAAGGGATTTTCGCAATATCAAACTTTATTAATAACAGTATAGAAACAAGCGCCCAAAACCCATTAATAACAACAGCTTGATAAGAAATTATAATTAATGAACTCACCACTAAAGATAAAGCAGCAATTAGATTAGCGCTATAATATAACTTGGGGTTCCAGTTTTTTACAATTGAAATATAACTGTGATTTATAAGATACAAAGCCGAGCCAAACCAACCTAAAAATGTAATCATTACTGTACTTCTAAGTGCATATTTTTAACATAAAGCTCTTTACCCACATGCGGTCCGTTTAATACCACAACATGGCTAAGATCAATCATACTTTTATAAATACGATCTGTACTTGATGGGCTAATAATTTTATCGCTCCACTGTAATATCAACACTCGGGTTCCGCGAGGTAAAGTGTAGTATTGTGTTTCCTCCGTTAGTGTTGTTTGTCCAACGATTGCTGGGTAGCCTTCTGCGGCAATTAATCTGGCGATATCTTGAGGTTTAAAACGCTCAACTGGCTTTGGTTGTAAGCTCTGTATGTTTTTTACTTGCGTCAGCAACAAATTAACATCGGTAATTAAGGCAATGCCTTCTTTTGTATTAGGAGCTATCAAATGAAGAGAGTCATGCCCTACTATTTTATCAACCTGCTTTATCAATAGCGCTTGATCTCGGTAGGTATTATTAAGCAGAGTATTCATTACACTTTCAGTCATAGGTAAAAAATCTATTTCATTTTTTAACAAACTTTCCAAAGCTACTTTTTCATTAGGATATGTCACGGCATCATGAAGGTATTCATCAATCGTTTCACCATAGCTATAACCCGCTACTTTACCAAACTTATGCTTAGATAATTGCCCAGTATTTAATTGACTTTCATACTGACGATTATAATAAATACGGCTCGTTACACTAAAAACAGCATCAGAATACAACACACGTTTTGCACGATTAACGGTCTTAAAATAAGGGTACGCTGCTGGCTGCTTTCCCTTTGCGACCAATTCAAACGCTAAGTCATAATTTTTATATCCCCATGCCACCGTTTGTTGCTCTTGCTCTAATACTTGCTTTAATATATCTGCGGCTGTGCCTAATGGTTTATGCTCAGCATTAATATACGGAGCCCATTCGTTAGTTGCGACCGAGATGGTTTTAGCTATCCCAAATGTAGGCATAAACGCTAATAGTATGATTAATTTATAGTTCATATTTTAATTTCGTTTGATATATCGATAAACAATAATAAGTAGTAGGGTTAAACCAAAGCCAAAAGAAAACATAATATCGGCATCAATTTCGGCTATTAGGCCTAAAAAGTAAGAACTTTTACTATCGTTATAATCTAACGCGGGGCGACTCATCATCTCGCGACTAAATTCAGTTAAATATAAGGACAATTCGAAAACGGCAAAAAAGCTCAATGCGACAAGTAAAAAATCAGTCATGATCGTACTTCGCTCTCGCTTCTTGTTATCTTCTTCTTGCAACCTAGCGTTACATATTTCAATCATCCGATCAGAGTTTTCAACCAATTGTTCAAACTGCCAACCATTAAGAATGTTTTCTAATAGTGCTCTATTTGGTCTATTGAGAAATTTAATATTTTCATAAAAAGCAATTTGATTGAGGCGACAAGCAGTACGTGTATTTGCTAATACCTTATCAATTTTATGCTTTTTTACTCTAGCGTAAGCGGCTTCAATTGAGCCACGTAACGCACTGTTACAATGCTCTTGTGCTACATAGTAATATTGAGCTAGAACCATGATTTGAATATTAGAGTCTTCTCCTACAGCTTTAGCATTTTTAACGGCGTAATTAAGCCATGTCATTGAATAATTCTTGTGGCCGGAAATAATATCCGCTGCATCTTGAGGTCGGCTGGTATTTTTTAACCATGAGGTAAGTATTTTAGCCGTACTTTCCTGCTGAATATCGTCATTATTAAGAATTAGCGTTCTCGCAATCCAAGTTCCTATATCTGCAGATGACTCTCCAGAAAAAACAAAGTCTTTCGACAATTGAGGGTGAAGTTGCTTTAGATCTTTACAAAAATCTTCATAATGAAGTGTAATTTGCTCTTTTGCTATGTTTTGAACGCGAGACTCAAGCACTTTTATCAATGAATCAACAGACCCTGTTGATGTGCTTAGCGCTGTTATGTCTACTGTAAACTCTACTTCAGCTATTGCTATATGATTAGCAAACACATGAAACATTACATTAGGGTCTTTAGACGGTGACCAGCACATCAATCGAATATCTTTAGAATTATCATCCGTCGACTGATACTGTATTACCTCATTTTGTTGACCGCCCAAATGAAGCACCTTCCCTTGCCAATTCATTTCAACTTGATTGCCATTGTCGTCCGTTGAAAACTCAAGATTGACCGACTTTAATGACGAAATGAATGTAGGTGAAAACTGATCTACCCCAAGATACAAACTAAGCGGCGAGTGAATTGGCGCAATTCCACGAAAAGTGAGCTGAGAGTTTGACATTACTACATTACTAACTGTTACTTAAAGTGATGTTCATAGGGTACCAATACCCCCTTAAAATATCTATTAAATATATCTCCTGTAGCTTATTGTAATAATTTAATATTACTTAACCATGGTGGCGATTTGGTGTACATAGCAAAAGCACAAGGCGCGTGTTTTAGGTGTGTATTTGGCTAATGTACAAATAAGTACTGTTGTTCTCTAAAAATTAACCAATAAAATACTTAATTACGCTGGCTTCTTCACAAACAATGCTTGTGTGAGTTAACATAACCATACGAACATTCTTGGAATAACTCAATGACAACAGCACCACAGGCAAAAGCAGATCCAAAAAAGAACAACCCATTATTAGAAATTGTATTTAATATACTGATCCCTTCGCTGATTTTAATGAAGTTATCAGGTCCTGAATATTTAGGCACTTTGGTCGGGTTGATAATTGCCTTAGCCTTTCCGGTTGGTTACGCCATTTATGATTTTATTAAAGTAGGCTCGTTAAACTTTATTTCTTTATTAGGTTTTTTTAGTACCTTACTCACCGGTGGCATCGCCTTATTTGAGCTTGATGTAGAATGGTTAGCAATTAAAGAAGCGGCAATTCCGGCCATTATTGGCTTAGTAGTTTTATTATCAGGCTTTTTTGGTAAACCATTATTAGCAAAATTACTGTTAAACTCGTTTATCTTTAATCTCGATTTAATTTATGACACCTTAGATAAAAAAGGTAAAACAGAGCAATTCAAACGCAAAATTAATACCGCAAATCTTGTGCTCGCCATGACGTTTGTATTTTCTTCTACGATGAATTATTTATTAGCTAAATGGATTGTCACTAGCCCTGCAGGCACAGTGGAGTTTAACGAGCAGCTCGGTGAAATGACATTGCTCAGCTACCCCGTTATCGCGATTCCTTCAACCTTAATGCTGTTTGGGGTACTGTTTTACGTTATCAAGATGATTACGCAGTTAACGGACATTAAATTTGAAGATATGATGAATGCTAATTAGTGCAAATCTTTAATCTTTAATCTTTAATCTTTAATAAAATAGTATGGCGCTCAATAGAAAGCGAACCACAAAAAAGCCGCGGTACACACTGATAACATTCAGTATTTGCAACGGCTTTTTTATACTTCTGTAACCCTATTAAGCTATAGACTTATTGAGCAGCACCTAATTCTTTTGCTAACGCTGCACGTTGCTCGGTATCAGTAAAGCCTGACCAACCGTGTAAATGTTGTTCAAGTAGTTCACTCATCATCTCAATATGGCTGCTATCAGCATTAAGCGCTTCTATGTACTCGTAACGCTCGCCGCCAGCTTCGATAAAATAGTCACGGTTTTCAATGCCAATTTCTTCAATGGTTTCTAAACAGTCTGCTGAAAAGCCAGGACAAACTAACTGCACTGACTTTACGCCTTGCTCAGGTAATGCCATTAAGGTTTTATCTGTGTATGGTTGCAACCACTCTTCTCGACCAAAGCGCGACTGAAAAGTGGTCATGAATTCGTCTTTTGCTAGACCAAGGTTTTCTGCTAATAAACGTGAGGTTTTATAACATTCGCAGTGGTACGGGTCACCATTGGTTAAATAACGTTTAGGAATACCATGGTAGGTGAAAATCAATTTATCTGCTCTACCGTGCTTTGCCCAATGTTGACGAATTTTATCAGCAACAGCTTCAATATATGCTGGAAAGTCATGGTAGTGATTAATAAAACGTAGCTCTGGAATGAGTCGCTTTTTAGCAAAACTCGCTGCAACCGCATCAAAGGTAGAGGCTGTTGTAGAGGCGCAATACTGCGGATAAAGTGGCAATACGGCAAGCTTTCTAACTCCCTGTGCAAGCATTTTACTCACCACAGAGTCAATTGATGGTGAGCCATAACGCATGGCAAATTCAACCATTACATTATCGCCATATTGTGCTTCTAGCTTTTTACGTAATGCATCTGTTTGGTCTTGGGTGTGAAATAATAGCGGAGATCCTCTTTCGGTCCAAACAGTACTGTAAGCATGAGCCGAGCGTCTAGGACGAATATTCAGTATAACAAAATTGAGTACCAGCCACCAAATGAACCGCGGCACCTCAACTACGCGAGGATCTGACAAAAACTCACGAAGATACTTTTTCAACTGAGCTTTTTTAGGAGCATCTGGCGTGCCCAAATTAGTAATTAAAACACCTATTTTGTCATGTTGCTTATGGGAAAAATTAGGATTACCTTCGTATTTCATCTACCTGCTCTACATAATTATGATTTTAAAACAATTAATACGCTAGTTTACGCAGAATGGATCCGCTTGTAACGTAATATAATGAATTTGAGTGCTGAAATAGCAGAGCTAGTATGCAAGCTCTGAATATTTTATCGTCTTATAAAATGGGTACTTACTCTAAGTACCAACGCTTATCGTTATTTTACTTTATTCTAATGAGATAAATGCTGATTTCGCTCTTACTCTAGCAGGAAGCTTGTCATCATCTATTAATTTATATCAATAGATATTACTAAGGGGGCGAAATAACGTTAATAAGTATAAAAATATGAATTATTACAGCTAACTTAGTTAGGGCAGTTGATCTTTCGAGATTGTTTTTGCAGCGAATTGGTAGGTATTTATACAAGGCAGAGCCTTTGTAATGTAGTTATTCAGGACAATAAGCTACATCCATGTAGCGTTACCTAAAAAGGCGATAAGGCTGTAAAAATGACTAATAAACGCTGCCCGAAGGGTTCGGCTAAAAGCGTTTTACGCTTTATTGAGCAGTATTTGCTTAGCATGACTAGGCAACACACTACTCGCCGCGATTAAAGCCCTTTTAGCTCGAACAAAAGTTAACCGTGAAAGATCAACCGCCCCTAACATTTTAGTTGTGATTTATTGAATAAGCCTACCGCAACTTTATAAAGCGCTAGTTAGGTAACATTCAGAGCGCTTACTTATTTACTTACTTTGCTCTGCAACAAGTTCACGTAATACTTGCGTAAAGGTTGCTTGAGGCTGAGCTCCCGTTAATGCACTAGTACGATTAAAAACAACCGTAGGGACACTAGATACTCCCATTTGTTGCCACTGTGACTCAAGCGCTTTAACGTGGGCTTTAAGGGTATCATCTTCTAATGCCGCTTGTGCCTGCTCAGCAGAAATACCTACTGCGCCAGCTTCTTTAATTAACACCTCACGCTTTGAAACGTCTTTATGCTCAGTAAAAAATGCCGAAAACAAACGCATTTTCAACGGTGTTTGTTTACCTAACTGATGTGCATAATCAAGTAAAATATGCGCATCTAAGGTATTCACTATTTTCATGCCATCAAAATAATCAAAGGTAAAGCCATACTGCGCACCTAAGGCTGTTAAGTTTGCTCTAGCTTTATCACTATCTTCTTTTGAAGAGCCGTATTTTCTAGCAACATGTGCACGTAACTCTTCGCCTTCTGCTGGCATATCAGGGTTAAGCTCAAAGGGTTGCCACTCAATTTCAACGTTATCTTGTAGGTTTAATTCATTAATGGCCGCCTCTAAGTGCTTGTAGCCAATAACACACCAAGGACACATTACATCTGAAATGATATCTAGTTTTATTTTTTTACTCATCACTACCTCTTAGCGGCCAATCATTAACTTATTCTAACGACTATTTTGTCCATGAAAATGGTTCAAACATTGGATCTACGGGTGTTTTCGCGACATGATTAACATAGTTACTAATCACTTTTTGAGATAAACCTAAGATAATCTCTAACGCCTGCTGCTGAGTATAACCTGCCGCAAAAAAAGCGGCTGTTTGCTCTGCTGTTACATTACCGCGTTCACGTACCATAGCTAAAGTAAAATCATGTAATGCTTGTAATTTATCTGTTGGCATAGGTTGTTGATTACGTAATGCCTCTGTAAGAGCGGGATCAACATTCATTGAGTTGGCAATAGCGGTATGCGCGGGTACACAGTAACGACAGCCATGTTCTACATTAATGGTTTGCCAAACAACGGTGAGCTCTTGTGCATCAAATGACGTTGCAGTGAATTGTTGATGTAATTGGGTATAAGCTTGCAAAATCTGTGGTGATTCAGCCATAACCGCGTATAAGCCTGGAATAGCGCCCATTTGTTTTTGCGCACCTTCTAAAATAGCTTTGCTGCTCTCTGGTGCCGTTTCTACTGTATGTAATGTAAAAGTACTCATATGCTTTACTCCAATCATAAAAAATTTAAGGTCTATTTAACACTGCTAAGTCATAAAGGAACTGCTTCATAGCCTTTATAATAAAACGTACTATAGAACAACATGAACGATCGTTCAATATTTTATTTGAGCGATCGTTCAAATAAAATATAAGCGACTGTTTACTATTGAATTTATTTATTATCAGTAACTTTATCTTTACCTAATAAAGACAAAACCCTACAATTGAACGAATGTTCAAAGTAATTCTCTAGGTAGCAACATGGCCAAGGTAGCAAAATTTGACCGCGAAGCAGTTATAGACATAGCAACTAAGCTATATTGGAAAAAAGGCTTTCACGCCACTTCTATGCGTAATTTACAAGACGCAATAGATATGCGCCCGGGTAGTATTTACGCCGCCTTTGGCAGTAAAGAGGGTTTATTTACCGAAACATTAAGAAATTACACTGACATGGGCATTGAGCAATTGAAACAATGTCGACGTGAAAATAGCTCTCCTATTGAAGCACTTAAAGCCTTTATGAAAGCTCAAGTCATTGATACTCAAAATAGCGCTCCTAATGGGGTCTGTATGCTAGCTAAAACCATTAGTGAACTCACTAATGAAAACCAAGCGTTAATTGATATTACCAAAGCGCACTTAGGCGAAATTGCCACTGAGTTTGTTAAGCTTATTGAAGAGGCGCAAGTATTAGGTGAAGTTGATAACACTAAAAGTGCACAAGAGCTTGCCACCCATATACAAATCCAACTTGTGGGCTTACGAACTTATGGCAAAGTAAACAACGATAAAGCTCAACTGAACAACATTATTGATAATATTTTTAACCACTATCCCTTTTAAAATAATCCGTTGAAGCTTTTATACAAGCTTAGCAAGCAGCTAATTAGTAATATGAGACTCAACGTGCCACAATCAACAAGCAACAAGCAACAAGCAACAAGCAACAAGCAATGATATTTAATTATCGAGTAATGTTTTACAATTCAAAGATACATCGAATAAATATGCAGGCTCAACGTAATAAAGCATATTGCTTGTATTATAAGTTACCAAGTTAACCAGAGAAGTCTCAAAAAAGCGCACTATAGAGTTATCACTAAAAAGTTCAAAGAGCAAAAATTGATGAATAACACAGAACAGCCCTCTATCCTTTGGCACGATTATGAAACCCATTTGATTTATAAAGATAATTTAAAGTTTATTTAATTTAGGTACACACAGGGGTACAAAAACAAAAGGTATATAATAATATGTTTTCTAAATTTATATAATTCTCCACTATTCTTTTTATTTAAAGACTATACAATCCCATCATCTTGATAAATAATTAAAAATTATAAAACTTAATAAGCTAGAGGGTACATGGACAGTAAAGTTATAGCGGCATTAATTGGATTAATAGGAATATCTCTTGGTGCTTTATTAGGTGGTGTTGGATATTACTTAAAGTCTAGATCTGAAAGGCTCCAAGCCAAAAAACTAGTCTTATTTCATCTATTAGAATTTCGTCACCTCCTTAAGTCTTCATATGCTGATCCAAAAGAAATAACAGCAGAATATCTTAAATGCTGTAAATCATGCTTCTTAAAATTGGGAATTAATGACGATGAAGACGCTCCTAAGGAATTAAAAGAGTTAATAGAAAGTCACATGACAAATCTGTTAAAAGTATTGAGTCCAGAAATCAGTCCTGAGTTTATCAATGCATTTGAAAATTCACTACAGACCTTATGCAAAGATGATCCTGTTTTAGCTTTTCAGCTAAGGGGCAAAGAAAAGTTAACTGAAGTGCTAACGACACAAGAAAATTACATTATAAACTTTAGCAATTTAAATTTCTTAGGCACTTCTCAACAAGAGAGCGAGGTTGTTGAGAAGCAACTTGATAATATGAATAACAAAGCTACCAAGGAGCTTATTAAAGATATTGATAAGGATATATCATTAGTTTCTAGACATTGTGGTATTTTCACTTGGTACGGTTGTAGAAAGATTATAAAGAAAAAATCTAAACCCAAAGTCTGCTTTAAGGATATGGGAATTGAAAAATTACTTGAGGAAACTTTCCAAGAGTTTTTAGATTCAGCCAAGAAATCAAGTGACGTTGTTAACATAAACAATTAATTAGGCTATTGATAAATTTTCTCTAAAATCTAATAATATTTTATCAGTTTCTTCCTTCAAAAATTTAGGTGGAACAATTTGATCTACAAATGAATTAACATGTTGAGAAAATTCGAACTTTTTACTTAACCCTTCATCATCATCCGCAATAGCTTTTTCTAATATATCACCAATATCAAATTTATGATTTTTTACTAACGACATCATTAAGTCAAAACTATCGACTGTAATAAAATAAATTCTCTTCAGGTCGATCCTAGCTTTTTCATTGATAAATTCATTTATAGAATCAATCTTATCTTTAGCTACAGTGTCGTACAACAATTGTCCATTTCCAAGATATAATTCTTTATAGGTTACAACTAACAAACAACTCCCCATTTTAAATTCAGGTAAGTTCTCACCACCATTTAATAATAAGTAATTGTTAAAAGCTGACGCTTGTTCTATCGCTTTGATTGCACTAGATTTAACTTTATCTAAAATGATTTTAGGGTTGTCTGTAACCTTACCTAAATATGGCATTTCTACACCCTTCGCATCAATAAAAATATTGAAATTCTTTTGTTTAATCACATAATCAATACATTTATTTTTAGGTGGCAGAAATTTTTTTAAACAAGATTCTTCTACATAATCTAAATTTGCATATTTAAGGCCTTTGAGAAGATATTTTTCAAACATTTTACCAAAACTTTGCATGAACTTTTGAGGCTCATCAGCTTTCAATGTGTCATATAAAAAATGCTCAATACATCTGTATAATATGAATGGGTCTACACATGTATATTTTAGACCGTGCTTTACTAAAGGGTATTTAATAAAAGGAGATTGTTCATAATATTCCGAATAGTTTTCTTTAGATAAATCATCTTTAGACAACCTTTTCCTCAAGTCTCTAATATTTATACTAATTGAATCAAGAAACAGTTTAACTAAGCTTTCAGAATAATATCTAAATAATGGCGAGAATTGGTTTACTTCTACTGTATGTTTTTTACCACTATGAACAAACGCAATCAGGGTAAAACTAAGAGAGATAAAATCTTTTAATTCAAACCCATGTTTTTTCTTAAAAAGTAATTTTAAATTATGATTATCGGGTAAATATTTAAATAAAAGACTATTTCTCCCTACGTCTAATATTGAAAAATCATGCTGATAGATAAACTGTTGATATGCCATGTTCCTCATAAATTGATGTATATTATTATGGTCTGTTGGCATTTTCACCAAATCAGCCAAGCCATAAACAGCATTAAGAATAGCCATATAATGGTTATTCGTTAAAGGCTGTATTATCTTTTTATTTTCATTAATAAAAGCCCATTTTACAACTAACAAGACCAACCAAGGATGCCTTTGAAGCCTAGACTCTTTATCATTTCCAGCATCGTACAAATAACGTAATGAAGTATCTAAAATATCCATAGAATCGTGCTTAGAAATTAAACTTTTTACTTTTTTAACTTTTCGTTCATATTTCATTTTGAATACTCAAAATCATGCATATTTAATTATTAAATTGGGTTATTCGGCTACTGCCTATTAAATGTATCGGGATCTTGTTTAAAAGCTTCACATTCAGTCAAAAACAAATCTAAAC
This sequence comes from Colwellia asteriadis, assembly GCF_039523295.1. NCBI lineage: Bacteria > Pseudomonadati > Pseudomonadota > Gammaproteobacteria > Alteromonadales > Colwelliaceae > Colwellia > Colwellia asteriadis. The sequence goes on from NZ_BAAAFA010000007.1 coordinate 252,929, forward strand.
ACTTTCTATCATTATTCTCAGATGTTGAAAGCAGACTACTAACAATAGATTTTGCAAACTCTAAATCTACAAAAGTGGAAAGATTTTTAACATTTAATCTTGTTATTGTTTTACTTACCCTATCACCCCAAGCATGAGAATGAGATTTAGTAACAAAGCCAGATAAAAGAAAAATCAGATCCTTTGGATTTTCATCCAGCTTTTTCTTAATCCACTTTTGTGGCTCACTCTCATCAGCCCACCCCTTCCAAGAATAGAGCAGGTCTACGGTATTATGGTTAATTATTAACTTGTTGGTTTTTGAAAGCTCCCGTATTTTAGATAAAGATAATTTTTCAAGTTCTTCTTGATGATTTAGTTCAATTAGATAATCATCTTTAACATCTTCCTTATTAGAATATTTTCCATGTTGCTGCCCTAGAGATACAGCTTCATGGCACATCATTATTACTGCATTTCCGTTTTCATAAGCAACTTTGAGAGCTTCAAAGCGAACTTCTGTATCATTGCTTAATTTTCTCAAGCATTGATACATGAGCCGACCTAACCTAATATCATTGCCTCCAAAAGAAAACATCTCTTGAGATTGGTCACATTCCAACAGCAATTCATCACCAATCAGGAAAATCATAGAAATTAAATTCTTTAGTTGAGTTTCATTAAGATCGTCCAAGTAATCCAATATACGGTCTAACACAACGCTTATTTTACTTTTACCATTAGGTAATATTTCAATCGCCAATGTTTGAAAATCATCAACTAGATCAGTTAGTTCTACTGTACGACAGACTACTGAATTAATTTCATTAAAGCTAATGCTGTTTATAGGTAAAGAGAATCTAAAAAAAGTAGAAAATAGATCTGGGCTACATATTTTCTTTTCCTTTCTCCAAAATGGCATATGATCATATCCATACATCATATTTCCAGTTATAGATTCGACTTTAGGGAACATTCTTTCTAAGAATGCTTTAATGTTTACATGAGTGGTATTTTTAGCTTTAGTAAATACTTCTTGTAGTAGCTTTTGATTCGATTCCCTTTCTACCTGTGAATTTCTTGACTCAGATACAACACCACTGAATAGGTGTTCGTTCCTTCTTATAAAGTCGTAAATTTCAGGCTCAAAGACCCTAATTGACTCAATAGCAATAAAGTCACAATAACTAACCTCTCCTGCTACAGGCGGATACGTGATACTTAGCGTATTTGTTAATCTAACAACATCTCGTGGCGTGGTGAGAAAATACTTAATACCATCATGGTATAAGTTACCAAAATAGGTATGATCATGTTCCTCTTCGGGAACATCACTAAAAATTAGATTTATTTTATCAAAAAATAATTTACTTAATTCACCTTGGTCAGGTGCAGGTAACTCAAAAGGGACTTGAATTATTTTTTCTATATAGTCATTTCCATTTACATTAAGAGCTTTTTCAATTGATTTTGCAACAACATTTCGATCAAAAGCAAGAACATAAGCAATATGAGGAAAGTTTGCGACAGCCTTTACTAATTTAAATAATTGTTTTACTTCATCACCAGTTAATCGATCAATATCATCTATAATTACAATGATTTTTCGTTTTTCAACTTTAAGTAAATCTTCAATTTCTTGCTTGATACTATTTAAATCTGATCCAAGTAACTTCTTTAATAGTGCATCAACAGCCTTGGCTTCTGCTATCGGTGCTTTTGCCAATACGTCAGCAATAATACCAACTTTTTTTGCTAATTCTTTACCTCTAGACTTCCAGTTTGAGAATAAAGATCTCAACTGAGAAAAGAATGATTTTAATAATGCTTCCTCACCAGAAAACCACCAAGGATTAAAATGTAAAATAGAAATATCTTGATCTAATTCTTTAAGGTGACTTTCGAAAAATGATAATGCTGTCGATTTCCCTGATCCCCACTCACCATAAATTGATAAAACAATACCGTCATCGAAAGATCCTTTATATAAACTGTCAGCCAAACTTTTAGCAAAAAAACTGTAACCGAGAGCATCATCTGAGATTTCTGTTAGAGGTTTATCAGAAGATAAATTATTATGCTTTTTTGTCATATGTCATCCTAATAACTGGGGCTTGAAAATAAGCCACAATTAATGAAGTAAGTTCATTACATAATGAATAAATTGAACCTCTGTACCACCACGAAGCCTTTTTTCAGTGAAACAAAATAAGTTATCCGTTTCTTTTAATTTTTCAATACAGTGATTAGAAGCTTTTTTATATTTTTCAGAAGTATACTTTTTAATATGATTAACATATTTTGATTTAAATCTATCAAATGACTTCCCTTCATAATAAACGGCAAAAATAGCTACTGGACTAGCGTTAGTATCATATTTAGAAACTTTATCTAAATGATCATTTAAATATTTTTTATTTAAACAATTAAGAATTAAGGCCTCAAAAACTGCTATAGATTCACCAGTATGGCTCCTTAGTAATCCATCGACTTCACCCATACCTTCACCAGAGGAAGACTCTCCCAATTTATTTTGATCTGACACACTCCAACCAAACATTGAAAATTTGTTCTTAATTATTTTCAAGTAAAAAGCTGAAATATGATCTTCTGCAACTAGCCCAAGTTTACTTTTATTCTTGCTTTTTTTGGGAGTCTTTATTTCCTGAAAATATAAACGCTGTGAAACTAAATCTTGAAATACCATAAAGCTGGTATCATTAATTAAGTGAAAGAAATGATTTTCATTTATTGTAGGTGAGGACATAACCCTAGCAATTTCTTCATGATTAAGAGATCTGATATCTCTCCAATTATCAGTTAGAGATTCAATTACATTTCTAACAGTTACCCCACCATCAAGTTCTGATTTAATTACATTCAATTCAGGGTGAATGATCAAATTACTAAGTTTTGATATTTTTCCTTTAAGCTCAATGGAGTTAGATTTTTCAACGTTATGATATTGAATAAGTTCAATAAGATATTCTTCCGCAACATCAGATGTTTCACTCCTCATACATTCGTTTATATATATTTCTGCAATTTTTAATGAAAATTGCCTCTGGTCAGATAAATCATTCCATATTTGAGTAAAGCTAGATGAATTATTAGAAAGAGAATAAGCTTTTAATAATAAAGCCACTTCTATTTCAGAACAGTTTTCTAAGTTAGTTTTACAGCTTTTTCCTGATAATGAAGACCATTCGGCAATAGATTCTTCCAAGCTGGCTACGTAGTGTTCTGACTTTTCATAGGCTATTATTCTTGCATCAAAAAGAGCTGTAATATAAAGTTCTTGTCGATGTGAATTACACAGCCTTTTAAGAATAAGGCAAGATTTATTTGCATCACTTTCAAAGTAAACAAGAGCTTTTATATAATTTATATAAGCCTCATTAGAACGTGATAAGGGGTGAGAATTATTATTTTTTAATGGATTTTCTATCGTTCTTATTTTGTCTATTTTTTCATCTACACTTAGATTTTCATCTAACACATTGATCAATTTATATTGAAAACCAATCGAATCCCAATCATTTTTAAAAGACTTATGGCTAGATTCTTTACCATCCTCTTTTAGGATATTTCTAACATCACTTAAGCCTATAGCATGGGCTAAATTAACACTTTCTTTAATTTCATCAGTCCAAGAAGCATCCTTCAATTTAGTGTCATCACGTAACAGGATTAATTTAACAATTTCAGCAACACGATCTTCTTTCGAAAGAGCGTTAGCATATAAAAGAAGCTGAAAAGTAGTTGGATCTTTTCTATTCAATAATTGGATAAAACTATTGAATTGCTCATCACTAAATTGATCTAAAATAGAACTAAATTTTAAATTGATTGAAACTTTATTCGACTCATTAATTAAACTCTTACTTGAACCATAATCAAATAAATCAAATTCATCGAAAGAGAACTCTCTAATGAACTCTATAAACTCATTAAAAATTTTTACCTTAAAGTCCTTATTTTCTTGTGATTTAAGCAAGATAATTAAATGAGTACCAATAATCTCTTTTAGGTGATAATCATTTTTATTAAATAATATAGAAGAATAAGAGCTTTTGATTACCTTCAAAATTTCATGGGAAATCAAGTTACTAATTGAGCTATTAAGTAAATACCATGGATATTCATCATATAACTCTTTTGGACTAAATCGAAGGTTACTAAAACTATTTCTCTTTTCATTACCTTTATCTGTTAAATGAGATATTTGTAAGTTGAGCCGTTGAACATATATAGCTGCAATACGCTCCTCTAATTGATGATTCTTTTGTACTTTTAATAAAAGAAACAATAGATGGAAATATGCATGAAAGTTATCTTCATATGACTCTACAGATAACTCTAACGCGTAATTTTGAATATTTTGGATTAGAGGTAGTTCCAGAGTAGAGACCAAACTGACAAGCTTTTCATTGGCTGTAACATTCTGTAAACCGAAAGATGAAACAGATGCAATTGAAACAGCCATTAGTGAATTATAAAAAACTACTATTTTTTCTTGCTCTGGACAATGAAAAATGGATTCGGTTAGGTGCGCTGTAGATAAATTCCAAAGAACTGTTTCTAATGATTTGACTTCCTGCTCATTTCTCCAAGGTATATCCACCATCTTATATGAAGCCATAATATGTAAAGCTAAGGGTATAAAATTTTTATTTGAAAAAAGAAAACGTAGTAATTTATTTTGATAAAAATTACCTGAATTAATAAAGTTGATTGTTAAACAGCTTGATTGATTAGCTGACTCTATAAAACGACTTAAAATATTATAGTTATCATCTTGATTTAATAGATAATTAATTAGTTGAAAATCAATACTATGATAATCAGGATGCATATGTTGGTTTTTAAACCAAATAAAGGCATCTTGTATTGACGTAATATTTACATTTTCATCTTTTAATAAAACATCTAATTGTATTGTGCCATTACAGATACCATCTCTTTTTAAATAGACTTGATCACGAGCTTTGTTCCAAGATAAATCACATGATTTACTTTTCGATTCAAAATATAATAAAGTATTTTCAATGAATTCATTTTCAGAGGCTTTATCAATAAATATAACTTTCCAAATATCGACTCTTAAATGAATAAAAAAGTCTATAAACGTTGTAAAGCCATCTTTTTCTTTTGAAAGAGATTTCCACAAATATCCAAAAATTATCCCTTCGTCATCCCCTAGTAACTCATTAGTAAAGTGGACTTTAAATTTTACTAATTCATCAGTAAAATCAAAGAGAAAATCATTACTATCTTTATACGCATCTGAAAGGAATTTGTTTTCACTTAAAGAGCTTTCCAATTCACTTTTAAGTAAAACAAACTTTGGTACATTTTCATCTTCGTTTATCCAAGTTTTAATTTTTTTAGTTATTGGAAAAAGTCTTTTTTCAAGTTCTGATTCCCCATCTCTATAAATGTCCCTAGGAAGCATTTCAATATTTTCATTTACTTCCTCTAGAAGTAAGGAATCAATAAGTTCACCTACGCTTATTTCGTCTTCTGCATTATCGTATTGTGAATTAATATAGCCCTGTACTTTAGCCCTACAGTTTTTACTAGGTAGTAATTTTGATTTTAAAAGAAGCTCAGCAACACCGTTAGCAATTGAGTGTGTACTCAAACTTGAATAACTTGGTGAAGGAAAGCTTTTATTAAGGGAAATTAACTTAATAAGGGATTGCAAAGTATCTGAATACAACATTTAGTATTTAAGTCCGTTTTATATTTATTTTACAGATGCTTTAAACCACTCTTCTGATATTTTGCAGTTTTCACTATCTGGTGCTGGCTCACTTCTGATCTTCGTCATTCTTAAAAAGATAAATAGAAGGATCTTTATTTTCCTTGATGAGCTGCCTAATTATGGGAACAAATTCTCTAGCTTTAGATAAACTTAAATCAGGATATTTCCCTAACGTTAACCTTTTAGCTTTTTTATTAAATCTGTAACGATAGTGAAAAGAAACCTGCCCTGATTCAAAGACTCTAACCCCAAGCCCCGAATGGTCACTTACATCAAACCTTTTTTTATATTTTTTATTTTTATACCCGTCTAAGGTTTTAGTATGTAAAATACTAGGCTTCTCTGTTGGTGGGTCTATATATTCACTATTTACCATATTTTTTCCTTGAGAATCAGGGGTACACAAAAACTTGTAAAATATGAGATTAGCAAAAAGATAGGGGACACACAAGGTGACACACAAGAGGTGGCTTAAGACGATATCTCAAAATACCTAATGTTACATTACAGAACCAAAAAACAACTATATCATTGTATATTATGAAAAAAACAAACAATAACGATACACAAGGTTACACCGAGAACACCCCCACCATATTGTGGCACGATTATGAAACCTGGGGGATTTCACCTAAATTTGATAAGCCTTCTCAGTTTGCAGGCATTCGTACCGATCTTGATTTAAATATTATCGGCGAGCCGCAAATGTTTTACTGTCAGCCGCCTGTTGATTACCTCCCTCACCCTGAAGCGTGTTTAGTTACTGGTATTACGCCACAAAAAGCGCAACGTGAGGGTTTATCAGAGGCTGATTTTGCTAAGCGTATTAATGAGCTGTTTAGCACGCCTAATACTTGTGTCGCTGGGTATAACAATATTCGTTTTGACGATGAAGTTTCTCGTTATTTATTTTATCGTAACTTTTACGACCCTTATGCCCGTGAGTGGCAAAATGGTAATAGCCGCTGGGATATTATTGATATGGTGCGTGCGTGTTATGCACTGCGCCCTGAAGGTATTAATTGGCCAACCGTTGAGCGTGATGGTGAGCAAGTAGTCAGTTTTCGCTTAGAGTTACTCACCAAAGCCAATGGTATTAGCCATGAAGCTGCCCATGATGCAATGAGTGATGTTTATGCAACGATTGCGATGGCAAAACTTATTAAAGAGAAGCAGCCAAAGCTCTATGATTTTATTTTCAATTTAAAAAACAAAAAGCAAGTGGCTGAATTACTGAACGTCGCTGAAATGACGCCAGTCGTTCATACCTCAAGCAAAATTTCATCACAGCATGGCTGTACTAGCTGGTTTGCTCCGGTTAATTATCACCCTGTTAATAAAAATGCAGTAATTTGTGTTGATTTAGCACAAGATATTTCGCCATTACTTGAGCTTTCTAGTGATGAAATTAAAACTAGGTTATACACGCGCTACGATGATTTAGCGCCTGATGAAAAGCCTATTCCAGTTAAGCTTATTCATTTAAATAAATGCCCTATTGTAGCGCCCGCAAAAACCTTATTACCTGAAAATGCAGCACGTTTAGACATTCCTCGTGATTTTTGCTTAGCGAACTTAGCGTTATTAAAAGACAATGCTGAAATAAGGGATAAGCTAAGCGATGTCTTTGCAAGCTCTGATTTTGACAATGATGAGGTTGATGCTGAACAAGCACTATACGGCGGTAACTTTTTTAGTCACAGTGATAAAGCGCAAATGGATATTTTACGCGGCTTAGCACCAGAGCAACTGGCAACGCATCCGTTTACTTTTCAAGATGAGCGTTTAACCACATTACTTTTTCGCTATCGTGCCCGTAACTACCCCACAACATTAACGAATGAAGAGCAGCAGCGCTGGCAGCAATACTGTCAAAGTAAATTGCAATATGGTGGTAAAGGTATTTTAAGTGCTGATGAGTTTATGATAACTATTGAAAACTTGGCGCACGAGCATGAGAGCGACCAAGGTAAAATGGCGGTACTCAAAGCCTTATATGAATATTTACAAAGCTAATTGTTAAAATAATTTAAATTACCAACTAGCCACTTTACTGCACAGAGTGGCTAATCAAGTATTATGTTCAAGTAAATAATTAACAATATCGCTGCGGAAAACCATCCCAACATAACTGTCTTTATCATCAACAATAACCCAGGGAAACTGTTTATTATCTTTAATCAATACGGACAAGTCATTCACCACCGTTGTGTTTAAAAGCTGCGTAAACTCGACATTCATTAATTGATTAATCGGCTTATTCCATATTTTCGACTCTTTAGTCGTTTCTGTATCGGTTCCCATAGTGGGTGATAAATGTAAGTTGAGCTCTGCACGGCCGACCAAACCAACGCATTTATTACGAAGTAAAACTGGAATGACGTGTGTAGAATTAAGCGTAATATATTGGTGAAGAGTAACAAGGTGATCTGTTGGAGCTAACGTATAGAGATCTTTTTTTATTAATGTTGTAAAGCTGCCAAGTTGATTTTTATTCTCATTGAAACTCATAATATGGTTAAATTTTTCGACAAAATACATTGCGCTATTTAAGTCAGGCAATGCTTTAGGTTTTGAAAAAATATACCCTTGAATATAGTCAACTTTCAAAGCTTGCAATACAAAGAGTTCCTCCTTATTCTCAACCCCTTCGGCAATCACTTTTACTCCTAAAGTATGAGAAAGTTCAGTGATCATTTTTACAATATTATACTTATTATTATCTTGATAAATGTCCGTTACAAAGGCCTTATCTATTTTTAAAATATCAAATACCCCCCCGGTTAAATATATAAATGATGAGTAACCCGTACCAAAGTCATCTATTGCGATGTTAACCCCTACATTATGTAGTTCCGCAATAGCATTTGACTGTTTAGACTGGCTGTCAAAATAGGCACTTTCTGTTAGCTCTATAGTGACTAAATTAGGGGTTTGAGTATTTGTTAGAATTAACTGATTTAATTTAGCTAAAACTTCTGAAGTATCTTGTTTAGTATTTAAGGAGCAATTAATAGTAATACCAATATCATCGCCAAATATACCTTGTAACTCTTGTAAATCCGTCAACGCTTTAGCACTAATACAGTTATCTAATGCCGCAATAAGATCAAGATCTTCGGCAATAGTGATCATTTCTTCAATATTACTGTCTATATCAACAATACTTGGAAAACGACATAATGCCTCAAACTTAACTAACTCCCCCGTACTGCTGTTAACAATAGGTTGATAATGCACTGCAAGTTGTTGTTCGTTGATCGCTTGTGAGACAAAAGTTTCTAGCTGCTTTTTACGGGCAATTTCCTGATGAATGGCGCGAAAATAAAAGTTAACATGTCGCCCTTCGCCAGCATGCCCCTCAATCATTGCCTCGGTTGCATTTGACAATAACTCTTGCGGCGACTGATTATCTAACCCTAATACTGAAACTCCTACTCTCCCCTTCATAATGGCATCGTGAACGTCTTTAGTAGCATGAAATTTAATATCTTGAAACATATACCTTAAGGCCGAACGAATAGCCCTAGATTGCTCACTGTTTTGCTTGAAATGATATTCGGCGCAAATAGCAAATATACCTTCGCCCATATAGCCTGTGACTTGACATAAACGTACATGAAATAGTGAGTCAGATAAGGAAACAAGGTTTTTATGATAATTTTCACTGGCAAAAGATGGCTTAACAACCAAAACAATTTTACCACTATGGTGCCCTGTTTTTTGACTGAAAATAGTAAGATCCTCAAGAAACTTTTCTTTAGTTGGCTGCTTGGTTAATAAATCTATTCCACCTAGCTCTGTGTCCATCAAACGTGATAGTTGTTTACTTAAGTCTACGGTTAACCCTAAATAGAAAACAGTTCCTTTAACTGGTGATATTTTATGAATGGTTAATTCATGAGGATAAATTTCCCCGTCAGGATGGCGATTTAAAATAACACCAGTCCAGTGCCCTAACTCATTAATATTCGCCCACATATCCTGATAAAACTCTTTTGAGTGTCGTCCGGCATTAAAGCTACGTGTATTTTTACCTATTAACTCACCTCGGTTTACGCCCATTTGCCTTTCAAAGTAAGCATTACAGGCAAGTATTTTTGATTCGCTATTTGTAATTAAAATACCATGATGATCATTTTCAAATAAGCTTTGAAAAATATTAGCTATTTCCATATGGTTAGCAAACATCATTAAAGGTTGCATAGTTCCTGTAATAATATTGTTCTTTGATAGGTTAAGGTTAAACTCGACATAAACAAACTCTTCGTTACTAAGCATTAAGCAACAAGTAAAGTTTTGAGGTGAGTTAGTTATTAATACTTCACGAAAAACCTGTTGCGCTTTTTCACGCTTTTCATAAGTAATTAATGCCATAAGGTCGGCAACAGTATGTATTGGTTGATTAAACTGGAATAGCGAGTTAAAAATACCCTGATCATAGTGAAATTGCTGAGTAGCTATATCTAAGGACCACTTAATCAAAGGAAAGGTATCTTGTATATGAATATTCTCACTGTTTTCTACCGCTAAGTTGCTGTTAACCATATTTCTTATTTATCCATTTATTTACTGATCCTAGTAAATAAATTTAGTCTAAATTTCTGACGGTTGTAGTGAAACTTATAAAATAATTACCTATTTGTGTAAGTTAACGTATATTGACGTTCTAGCGTACAGTAGCTTCCATCTATAAAAATAACGATAAAACAAAAAGCCTTATGAATAACACTCAAAACAAAACAACACCTATGGGTATGCTGTTATTAGGTCCAATGCTAATGTTGATGACCTTATTAATCCCCGCCCCTTTTGAAGGTATGTCAGCCGCGGCGTGGCACACATTAGGCTTAGCCTTATGGATGGCAACATGGTGGATTTCTGAGGCAACCCCTGTTTCAGTAACGGCATTTTTGCCATTAATTGTTGCCCCTATTATTGGTATTGCGCCAATTAAAGCGGTAACGTCTTCGTACGCACACCCACTTATCTTTTTATTTTTGGGTGGTTTCTTTATCTCTATAGCGATGGAGCGTTGGAACTTACATAAACGTATTGCATTAAAAGCGATGTCGATAGTCAGCCCTAAACCTAGCCATCAAATAGGCGGGTTAATGATAGTAACAGCCTTTTTATCAATGTGGATGTCTAATACGGCAACCGCGGTAATGATGCTACCTATCGCCTTATCTATTATTCAAATGGTTAACCAAAAACAAAGCAATAACAATGGTCATTATGCCAAAGCCATGCTATTAGCCATTGCCTTTTCAGCCAGTATTGGCGGCTTAGCAACGCTAATTGGTACTCCACCCAATGCATTAATGGCTGCTTATTTATCAGATAGCTATGGTATTGAAATTGGTTTTGCGCAATGGATGATGGTAGGTGTTCCGTTAACCACAGTAATGTTAGTTTTTTGCTGGTTTATTCTGACTAAAATTCGCTACAAGGTGAATCAAGGTGAAACGGTTAATACCAATAACTTATTTAAAGAAAAACTGCTTGAGTTAGGTAGCATGAGTAAAGGCGAGAAAATGGTATTATTTTTCTTTGGCCTGGCAGCATTAGGTTGGGTATTTAGACCGCTAATCGCCAGCGCTACCGGTCTGCCAATATCTGATACCGGTATTGCAATGTTTGTCGCCTTATTATTATTTATAGCGCCTGTCGATAGTAAAAAAGACATTCGCGTTTTATCGTGGGATGATACTAAAAAGTTACCGTGGGGCGTATTGTTACTTTTCGGCGGTGGACTTGCGTTAGCAGGCTTAATTAAAAAGTCGGGGTTAGCCGCATTTATCGCAACACAACTTGAAACAACCTCAACATTTCCGTTATTAGCGGCAGTATTAATTGTCACTGTAACGATTTTATTCTTAACGGAAATCACCAGTAATACCGCTACTGCGGCGAGCTTTTTACCTTTGTTAGGCCCTATTTCAGTCACGTTAGTAGACAGCCCAATGATGCTAGTTATTCCAGCCGCATTAGCAGCAAGTTGCGCCTTTATGATGCCAGTTGCCACACCACCTAATGCTATTGTATTTAGCTCAGGAGAGCTGCGTATACGTGACATGGCAAAAGCAGGTTTATGGCTAAATTTAGCTGCTATTGCTATTATTGTGTTACTGATGTTTACCAGCGTACCTATGATATTTAACCTATAACAGATAATCGCTAAGTAACCTAAAAAAAACGCCAGCTTAATGCTGGCGCTTTTTAAATGGGTTGTACATATTGCGGGTAAAATATAAGGCTATACTTCTGTTCAGTTCAGTTCAGTTCAGTTCAGTTCAGTTCAGTTCAGTTCAGTTCAGTAGATTCTGAGTTGAACTATCTACCCAACCTAACTACCTGAGTATAATCCCTCTACTTTAGAGCCTTTAAAAAGACAAGGTGGATTACTCGATATAACCTCTGACGATACTTGTTTGAACATCGATTGAGTATTCAAATCACCTACAATGCCAGAAATAAAAGGTAATAAATCAGCGGGTTCACCTGTAATGGTTTCATACAGCACAAAAGCGCTAAGACTAGCCCCTAACTCACTAGCATGATTTCCATCGGCTTGGTAAACGACAATATTTGGTTCAATCGACAGTGCTTTATTCCACGCTAAGCCAACAGGGGCGACACAACTCAATTGCATTGAAGCAATATCTTGATGAATTCCATGGACGTACTCTGCTTCTTGTGTTTTACCTTCTGGCGGGTGTTCAGGAAAAAGAATAGGTGTAGCCCCTATCGCCTTGACACGTTGAATCCAGACAATGGTTGCCTCAGTTGAATACAACACCGACTGACTTTGTGAATATTTCTGTCCTTGTAAAATAACATGACTCCATTGTTTACTTTCAAGTAATTCGATAATACTTTCATTTTTTACAATGGCATCAAGAAATGCGCCGGTGCGCGTCTCAATATTCACCGTTTTATTCGTTTTAGTAAATATACTTTTTAAAAGCGGTTCAATGTATTGCACATGACTATTACCTAGGATGAGTACATTATAACTTGCTAAGCCTTGATTATTAGGGAGAGCTAAGTTATCTGTCGTCTTCACTGGTGTGGCATCAATTGGGCCGCCCGCAGTAGGAACCTTCGTCGGTGCAGTAGAGCCACCACCGCAAGCAGCTAATAACAACATACTCGTCAAAACACCAATAAATACCTTCATCATTCCCTCGATAATTATTTTTTAAAACGTGAAATCAAACTAGACGTATCCCAGCGATTACCACCGTTTTCTTGAATTTCTTGATAAAAGCCATCAACCATTTTTGTCATAGGTAGCGCCACATCATGTTTATCGGCTTCACTAAAGGCTATGCCTAAATCTTTACGCATCCAGTCTACCGCAAAACCAAAATCATATTCACCCGCAAACATAGTTTGGTAGCGGTTTTCCATTTGCCATGAACCGGCTGCGCCTTTAGAGATGGTCTCAACTAATGCTTTAGGATCTAATCCCACTTTTTCAGCAAAATTAAAACCTTCCGCTAATCCTTGTACCACACCTGCAATACATATTTGATTAACCATTTTCGCTAACTGGCCAGAGCCAACAGGCCCCATCAACTGACTAAAACGTGCATAAGCGTCCATAACAGGCTGCGCTTTAGCAAATGTTGCTGCATCACCGCCGCACATTACCGTTAAAACACCGTTTTCTGCGCCTGCTTGACCACCTGACACTGGCGCATCTAAAAAGTACTGACCATGAGTAAGAGCGACTGATGCTAACTCTCGGGCTAACTCAGCTGAGGCTGTAGTATGATCAACAAAAATACTACCTTGTGGCATACCAGCTAAAATACCATTCTCACCTAAAGTCACTTGACGAACATCGTCATCATTACCCACACAACAAAAAACCAAATCACAACCTTGTGCTGCTAATGCTGGTGTTGTTGCAACACTACCACCAAACTCAGCCTGCCATGCCAGCGCTTTTTCATGGCTGCGGTTATAAACGCAAACATCAATATTCGCTTTTGCTAAATGACCCGCCATTGGGTACCCCATCACGCCTAAACCGATAAATGCAACTTTCATATTTTTTCCTTAACGTAATACCAACTTGCTCTATAGTATTGGAATATTTCACTGCCGTTACTTTACAATACAAGCGTATAACTTTCATGTAATATTGAGAAATATTACCCTATTAGGAATAACGATATGAATAGTATTTACACCTTTTCAGCACAAAAAAATAACAATGAAGATGTGTCACTCTCACAGTATGAAAATAAAGTGTTACTTATAGTAAATACCGCAAGTAATTGTGGATTTACGCCGCAATATCAAGGGTTACAGAGTTTATACGACAACTATAAAGAAGACGGACTTGAAGTATTAGCCTTTCCTTGTAATCAGTTTAAACAGCAAGAAAGTGGCAGCAATGAAGAAATTAAACAGTTTTGTGATTTACAGTTTAATATAAGCTTTGATTTATTTAATAAAGTTGATGTTAACGGAAAGAATAGCCATCCTTTATTTAGCTATTTAAAAGCACAAGCTCCTGGCTTATTAGGCTCTAAGGCTATAAAGTGGAATTTCACTAAATTTTTAATTAACCGTGATGGTCAAGTCATAAAGCGTTACGCTCCAATAACTAAGCCTGAAGATATCGCTAGTGATATAGAAAAAATATTATAGAAAAGAGCTATAAAAAAGGTACTGTAGAAAAATAAGTATATGAGCGTGACTCAAGTAACGCTCATATCATAGTTTATATTTAACCTGATCAGGTTATTTATATTTATTAGGCAAACAGCGCTTTATGAAGCTTCTCAACAGTGGTGTTCGCATCAGCTTCATTCACTAAAAAACATAAATTATTCGCACTAGCGCCATGACAAATCAACCTTACGTTGATATCATTCAAGGTATCAAAAATACTTTGTCCAATTCCTTTAGCGCGTGTTAAACCGTTACCTATAACGGCAACTAACGATAAACCATGCTCAACGCTCACTTCACATAATTGCTCTAACTCTTCAACAACCGCGCTAGTAATTTGCGATTGGGTTGAGCCAACGGGGTTGTCAAAGGTTAAGGCAACGCTAATTTCACTCGTTGTGATCAAATCAACACTCAACTCATGCTTAGCTAAAATAGCAAAAACGTTAGCTAAGAAACCACTGGCATGTAGCATTGCTGGGCTTTTCACTGTAACTAAGGTTTGCTCACGGCGTAAAGCAATAGATCGATACGTTGGATTTGAGTCAACTTTTTTCTTAATTTGAGTGCCACCCTTTTCAGGCTCTTTAGATGAGCCGACAAACACCGGAATATTACAACGCATGGCTGGAATAAGTGTCGCAGGATGCAATATTTTAGCGCCAAAAGTCGCCATTTCTGCCGCTTCGCCAAAACTTATTTCAGCAATAGAGCGAGCTTGGTCGGTAATACGAGGGTCGGTAGTAAAAATACCAACAACATCGGTCCAAATGGCTAAATTAGTACCACTTAGCGCTTCTGCAAGTAAAGCCGCACTATAATCAGAGCCTCCACGACCAAGGGTTGTGGTATTACCTTGTGCATCTTGACCAATAAAGCCTTGAGTAACAATAACCTTATTGACAAGTTTAGGCGCTAACTCTGATTGACAAAGTTCACGTAACTGAGCCACATCAACAACCGCTTTACCAAATAAACTGTTGGTTTTCATGACCTCTTGAACGTTAAAATATTCACCTGCAACATCGGCAACACGTAATACTTGCGCAAAAATACGTGAGCTAAGTTGCTCACCAAACGATAGAATTGCATCGCTATGCTGTAGGTTATATTGCTTAGATTGCGCTAAAGCTAATACACTTAACGCTTCAAGCAAGCTTTCAATCTCGGTATTTAATGCACGTTCAATATCTGCTGAAAAGTGTTGGGTAATATTTAACTGAATAGCTTTTATTTGACTGATGATATCGGCTTGCTCAGCTAATGAAACATCGCTTTGCCCTAAACGCACTAAATGATTGGTTACGCCAGCACTGGCTGAAACAACCACTAAACGATTACTCGTATCATTTTTAATGATATTGGCACAACGCATCATAGCGTCATAGTCGGCAACACTAGTTCCACCAAATTTGGCAATGGTAAGCGGTAAATTAGTAGTAATATTAGAATTCATAATTTTCTCCCATAAAATACATAGCATGTTTATTGGTAAACTTAGCTATAGGAAGAGCATGACTGAGCAGTTAGCGAGTGGTCTACACCAAAACGGCATAGAAAAAGAAGCAAAACTTTTTCAGCCAGAAGCTCTCCACCTTTTGTTTAATGTTTTGTTATAGCGCACTTAAACAATGCAACAAATACGTCAGGTGACAGCCCTAAGGATTCAACCCTAGCGACCGAATATTGTATGCCACGTAACAATATTCTCGGCGATAGTCTCCCTCAATAATGCATATGGAATGTGGTTCCTAACCCGCCTATTAGGTGGGTAACATTATCTACCTAGCTATCGCGCCTCTTCTGGTGCTTATTACTTCTGTAAGAAAACCAAATCAGAATTAATTTAGAGTTAAAGGTCTAAAACATAAAAGCACGCTTATTTAAACTGATTTTATAGGAGATTGCAACCGTTGTTATTCATATCTATGGATAATTATTCATATGTTTATTTTCCTCTACCGATGTAGTCTAAACTATTAACAACTTTCAACGCGCTTTTTGATAATTACAACTAAATCGCTAGGTAATACAGCCAGCTTAACTAATTCAATTGTACGCAGGAAACTGAAAGGGCTTAGTCTATGTGTAAACAAATACAATATCACTTGTAGGTGTCGCGATAGCAACAACTCTAAAAAGTCATCATTGATGCTATTCTACGTCGTATTTCATTAAATCGATTTGACCTAGCAATTTTGGGTTATTGATACACTCGTTGTATTGCCTTTGAAAGCTAAACGATAGCTGAATCGTTAAAAGAGGAAACTATCTTAACAATACAACGAGTATCCAATACATATCTATAGTTAGCTGTTAGTAGCTGTGTATTGGGGGAAACTTATTGTAGAGTTTTAAAATTTGAACTCAAAACCTAACGAAGCATGCTTCAAGTCTGTTGAAAAGTTAGCATCATCAATATCATCTGTTGCACTATCAACGTCTAAATCGTTGTCATAAACCGTGTAATCGAACTTAACGGTCCAATCTTCGTTGATATGGTAACTTGCACCAACACCAGCAAACAAACCTTCATCATCTGCACTGTTGTTAACACCAAGTACTGAGTAGTCGGTTTCATACCACAATTGACCACCACGAACATAAATACTGATATTATCTGACACTGGCACACCCGCTTTTAAACCTAAGGTATAACCATCTGTATCAGCGTTAGCAAAATCATTACCGTAGTCGCCAAAATCAATAAAACTACTTTCAATAGCAAAATACTGATTAAACCCATAGCCTGCAAATACTTGGTAGGCTGATTTATTTTCATCAAAGCCGTTATCACTATCTACGCGTAAATAACCATAACTAGCGCCAACATAAACACCTTTAGCATCACTTTCACTGCTATAGGTTTTTGCATGCAAGTTAGTGTTTAGAAAACCAGCGGTAATAAGTGCACCTAAAATTATTGTCTTCTTCATTTGATACTCCCTTGTTGTTTGTCATTAGTTAAACTGAATGTAATTACCCAGATACATCTATATATACAAACACCATGCCAATAAAAAGCGCTAAAAACGCACATTATTGCTTTAAAATCATACAGTTTTACTTTTTTATTGTAATTTTTATAATTAACCATGAAACATTTACACACTGTTTTACATTGTGCTTTTAAATGATGTCGAGGCGTATAAAATTATTGTGTTATGTAGCGTACCCTTTCAATATGAGTGAGTTAGTAATTTCATTGGATTAGATAAAAATATAAGCGTAAACAATAAAATAGTTGCATAAACTGAGTGAGCTAACGTTGAGGAGTTATCGAGATGTGCTCGTTACCATTGAAATTTTTTGGTTTTAGTCGGCGTTAAAGGTTATTTAGGTAGGACTTTATTGTTATTGAAGGCTGTTCAGAAGTGCTATTTAAATAGCACTTGCGTAACTAATCAGCAAGCTTAGTTATACTCACTTGCTGATTAGTTAATTATGCTACAACAGTGATCGGATAACATATTGAAGGATGCCACCATGGCGGAAATATTCAAACTCATTGGGTGTATCAATACGGATATCTGTTTCAAAGCTAAAACTCACACCATCGGATTTTAGCGCATCTACTTTTACCTGCTTTTGACCAGCCTCAATCGCGTGAATAGAAAACTGCTCAGTACCATCTAAATGGTAAGTGTGTGCCCCTTTGCCTTGCTTAAATTGCAGGGGTAATATTCCCATTCCAATCAAATTAGAGCGGTGAATACGCTCATAGGTTTCTGCAATGACAGCTTTCACACCTAACAACAGTGGTCCTTTGGCAGCCCAGTCGCGAGAGCTGCCTGTTCCATATTCTTTGCCAGCAATAACAATAGTAGGTATGTTGTCAGTAATATACTGTTGCGAAGCCTCAAATACTGTCATTTCCTGAGCACCTGGCTGTTTACGGGTAAAGCCCCCTTCTGTCCCAGGTGCAAGTTGATTTTTTAACCTAACGTTTGCAAAAGTACCACGCATCATAATCTCATGATTACCTCGTCTAGAGCCATAAGAGTTAAAATTATCTTGCTCAACATAATTATCACGAAGATATTCGGCCGCGGGGGTTTCTTTTCCTATAGAGCCAGCAGGTGAAATGTGGTCTGTGGTGACGCTATCGGCTAATTTCAATAAACAACGTGCATTTTCAATGGCCTGAATAGGCTCAGGTTGTACTTTCATATTTTCAAAAAAAGTTGGTTTTTTTATGTATGTACTGTCTGGCCAATTGTAAATATCGGCATCAACCGTATCGAGTTTTTTCCAGCTATCACCGCCATCATAAACAGAGCTGTATTTATCAGAGAACATTGAGCTATTAACAACATGTGTAACGATATCTTGTATTTCTTGCTGGCTTGGCCATATATCTTTTAAATAAACAGGTTTTCCATCATTACTGATACCTAGAGGTTCCTTAGTAATATCAATTTTCATATTACCCGCTAGAGCATAAGCGACAACTAAAGGTGGCGATGCTAAATAATTAGCTTTAACATCGGAGTGAATTCTCCCTTCAAAATTACGGTTACCTGACAAGACTGAGGTTACGATTAAATCCCCCTCTCTAATTGCACTGGAAATCGGTTTTGGCAATGGTCCTGAGTTACCAATACAAGTAGTACAACCATAACCAACTAAATTAAACCCCATTTTATCTAACTCTTTAGATAACCCTGCTTTGTTGAGGTATTCTGTTACTACTTGTGAGCCAGGCGCAAAACTTGTTTTAACCCAAGGTTTAACAGTAAGTCCTAATTGATTGGCTTTTTGCGCGAGTAGTGCCGCAGCCACCAATACTGACGGGTTCGATGTATTAGTACAGCTGGTAATCGCTGCGATAACAACCGCACCTTCGTGAAGCTCAACGTCTTGTTCTTTATGACGATAAAAAGCGCTAGTTTTAGAAGTTACCGTTTTAGCTCCTATGTTTTCTACTCCCCCTTCATTATCAAATGTCGCTTTCTGCTTATCATTCGGTGCAATAGCCAACTCTTTTTGCTCAGAGATCCAATGCTCAAATGCAGTCGCGGCTTGGTCTAAATTAATTCTATCTTGCGGGCGCTTCGGTCCTGCAATAGCTGGAACAACAGTATCTAAATTCATTGTGAGTTTTGCATGGTACTCTGCATGCTCTTGTGCTTCACTGCCCCACATACCTTGCGCTTTTGAGTAGGCTTCAATAATATCGATTTGTAGCGCGTTACGGCCAGTTAATGCCAAGTATTTAGTGGTTTGTTCATCGATAGGAAACAAGCCACATGTGGCGCCATACTCAGGTGACATATTGGCAAGCGTTGCACGATCTGCCACAGATAAGTGCTGTACACCATCACCAAAAAACTCAATGAATTTACCCACTACACCGAATGCTCGCAATTGTTCTGTAACGGCTAACACTAAATCGGTTGCGGTTGCGCCAGCGGGTAATTTCCCCTTTAATTCCATGCCAACAACTTCAGGTATTAGCATAGTAACAGGTTGACCTAACATGGCTGCTTCAGCTTCAATACCGCCTACTCCCCAACCAAGTACACCTAAACCATTTATCATCGTAGTGTGTGAATCTGTCCCTACTAAGGTATCAGGGTAAAGTAGTGATTTATCTTGCTGTTCATCGATAAACGTTACACGGGCTAAGTACTCTAAATTAACTTGGTGCACGATACCTTTTCCAGGAGGTACCACTTTGAAGTTATCAAATGCACTTTGTCCCCATTTTAAAAATTGATAACGCTCTTTGTTACGCGCCACCTCAATTTCAGTATTGCGTTCAAACGAGTCCGCTTTGCCAAATTCGTCGACCATAATGGAATGGTCAATAACTAAATCGACAGGTTTTAGTGGATTAATTTTATTGGGATCGCCACCTAAATCAAGCATTGCATTACGCATGGCGGCTAAATCAACAACCGCCGGCACACCTGTAAAATCTTGTAATATGACTCTTGAAGGAACAAATGCAATTTCGGTACGAGAAGCGGAAGTGATATCCCATTTGGCTAAGGCTTGAATATCCTCGGGCTGAACATACTGCTCATCGCTATGACGTAGTAAGTTTTCTAATAAGATTTTTGCTGTAAGTGGCAGCCGCTTGATATCAATTTGCAAAGTAGATAAGTCGAAGTATTCATATTCTTTACCGCGCACCGTCAGGGTGGCAATGTGCTTATTTGATGATGTCACTATACTCTCCTATTTGCTTTAAGGTACTTTTAAGGTTAGTTCTTTTATTTAGCCTCATTTGAAATTTATTATTAATTTACTCTCTTGCTTAATAGCCTCTGTTATTACTGTTTAGCGCTTGCAGCCTTTAACCAAGAGTACTTTCTTTACGTTATTTATTTAATCCACGTATATGCCCGTAATTCAACATAGCAACAAACACGCTTCCGCCAATGGCGTTACCCAGTAAAATCACCGCTATAACGGGGGTAATAGTCGTAATATTGATGTTAGGCGACATGAGGTAACCAACAAATAATTCAACCGACCCTGCTATTGAGTGGTGTAAACCACCGATACCAATAAGAAACGTGGCTAAGAATATACACAAAATCTGACTAGACGTTGAATGAGTAGATAAAATGGTCCACGCTCCTATAGCCATTAACCATCCAGCTAAAATCGCACTAACAAAAAGGCTAGCAGAATCGAACGCTAGAACATGGCTCGCAATTAATAGGTACCCGTCTCTAGCATGAATAACTGACTCGGCACCATTTAATAAAATAGCAATAATAAAACCACCACTCAAGTTACCTAGAATGACAGTTGACCATAATTTTAATACCCCGCTAATACTTGCTCTCCCATCAAGTAATGGATAAACAGCGGTAGCAGTATGCTCAGTAAAAAGTTGCGTTCTACTCAAAATACATAACATAAAACCTAAAGGGTAAACCAAAGCAACCAGTACACGATTTATGCCATCAAGACTACCTAGAATACTTGCCATTACCGCTACAGCGAGAACGCTAAAACCAATAATCATACCTGCTGCGACAGATGATAAGAACAATCCTAATATTGGGCGCTCTATTTGACTTTTTCCTTCATGAATAGCGAGCTGTAAAATATCGTCCGCATGTCTGAAGGTTTCGTCTGTACGCTTTATAATGACCTCTTGATATTGTTCAGACTCTATCTTTCGCTCTTTACTGCGCTCTACTTCACCGCGGTTAATAGTGTTCTTGTCGATACGGTTTTTAATTGCATCAATACCTTTTACGTCTTTTTTAGAGGGCTTTAGTGGATAATTTTTTTGCTTTTTCAAAATTTAATACCTTAAAATCAATTCTTTATGTTTTTAACGAAGGCTGAATGATGCCAGAAAGTGATATATCTAGAGTTCACTAACACTTGAATCACTTCTGCATACCCTACTTTGATTTCATAGAGATAGAGCAAATATCAGACCAATAGATAATTTTCAGGATTTATATAAGAAACTTACAAAGCAGTAAAATGACAAATGCCTAATTTAAAATCAACGAAAACAACTTTACCATTGATTTAAAAGGTTTTTATTAGTTTGTCTATGTATAGAGAAAGATGTGAAATTCTCTCCCTCATAAAATAGTTGGGTTGACCCTTTAAGCATTTAAAAATTGAGATTAAATTTTTCTTGTAATAATTACATCTAATCAAGTAATTATTACAAGGCATGAATTTATTACTGCACTCTATGTAATTAAGCTGATTAATTTATTGATTCATTTAATAATTGATTAGTAAATATAGCAATATTTGCATGATTAAATGCTTTGTTTTTGAATATCCTATTTTATTTTAATTCTATGAAAAATATACACATTTAACTAAAATTAGCCTCTACGCATCCATTAAATAAACTAATTTATTACCTCTACCATTATTTAACCGTAATAAAATTTAGGGTGGGCATACAATTTGCTCTACTAAGTTCTCGTACTCATAATGTGAAAAGGAAGTAATAATGATGAATATAGCCTATTCGGCTTACATAGCGTTCTACCTCTATTTGGTGATGTTATTAGTTCAGTGGACAGTAGCTACCTTTAGTAAGGTTAAGCAACCAAATGCTATTCCGGGTAAAATTGATGATGATTTGTCTCACAATAGTTTTATATTTAGAGCACACCGTACCTTTCACAATACGCTAGAAAACAGCCCTCTATTTGTGGGAACAGTTTTGTTTGCCTTTATTCTTAACTATCAAAGCCCTATCTTTGCAATGCTTGTATGGACTTACGTTATCGCAAGAATTGTTCATATGGTGCTCTACTATGCTATTGCAACCGAAAAGAACCCAAGCCCACGCAGTTATTTTTTTATGATTGGTGTGATTGCCAACACGATTATGCTGGTAATGATAGGTCTAAGACTCCTTTAGTCATTAAGGTAATCATCTAAAAACATTAACGTTATCAAAATAAGTAAGGAAAAAATCAATGAGTAACTCAATAGAAACGATCAACCCTTTTACCGAAAAAACGCTAAAAAGATATACCTTAATGACACATCAAGAGGCTGAAGTTTGTGTAGAAAAGGCTAATGAATGTTTCGAAGAGTGGAAGCTTGTGTCTGTTGCCCAACGTGTAAAACTCGCTAATGCCTTAGCAAAAGTAATTGAAGAAAACCAAGACGAGTTGGTTCAATTAATGGTGGACGAAATGGGTAAAGTGCAATCTCAAGCTAAACAAGAAGTAGCGCTTTGTGCTGAAATTTGTAAATACACCGCAAGTACTGCAGAGCAAGCGTTGGCCAATGAGCCACGTGATTATAATCAAGGTAGAGCAATCATAACGTACCAGCCAATTGGCGTTATTTTAGGGATTCAGCCTTGGAACTTCCCTCTTTATCAAGTGATAAGATACAGCATCACCAATTTAATCGCTGGTAACACCACGGTAATGAAACATGCCTCAAATGTTTTTGGTATGGCACAGAAAATTCATTCACTATACGAACAAGCAGGCTTTCCAAAATATGCTTACCAATCTTTACTCGTTGATGGCGAAACGGCAAGTAAATTAATTAGCCATGATGGTATTAAAGGAGTTACTTTTACGGGTAGTGATAACGTGGGTAAAATGGTTGCCGAAGAAGCTGCGAAACGTAGTAAAAAAACAGTATTAGAACTAGGTAGTAATGATGCTTACTTGGTTTTAGACGATGCAGATATTGCACTAGCGATTGAGACGTGTGTCAAAGCTCGTATTATCAATAATGGTGAAACCTGTGTTTCTGCAAAACGTTTTATTGTTACCGAAAAAAATTACGATGAATTTAAGCTGGGATTCAAGCAAGCCATGATGCAAATAAAAATGGGCGACCCTCGAGCAGAAGATACTCACTTGGGTCCTATGGCGAGGAAAGACTTACGTGAAAAACTGCATGACCAAGTAAAAAAATCTATTGCCGCCGGGGCAACTATAGTCTGTGGCTGTGAAATGCCCGATGGAAAAGGTTTCTTTTATCCGCCGTCTATTTTAGAAAATGTCAGTCCTAATATGCCTGCTTATGATGATGAGTTATTCGGTCCTGTAGCTGCTCTGATAAAAGCTAAAGATGATAATGATGCAATGAGAATTGCCAATGATTCACGCTATGGCTTAGGCGGAGGTATTTTCTCTAAAAACGAAGAGTACGCCATTGAACTTGCTGTAAAACACTTTAATACCGGAATGGTTAATATTAATGGTTATGGTTTAGCACAACCAAACCTACCGTTTGGTGGAGTAAAAAACAGTGGCTATGGTCGTGAGCACGGTGGTTTTGGTTTAAAAGAATTTGTTAATATTAAATCGGTGATGATTGCTGAGATAAAATAGTAATACGTGGTAAATCAGCTTGCTTGGCTATTTACTAAATGATAAGAACAAAAAGCCCTAACGTTGCTGTTAGGGCTTTCTTTTTAATATGGCGGGAAGAGTGGGACGAATATGGGCACTGGACATTAAAAATTAATATTTACCATACGAACAAGGGGTTAAATGATGAATAAACCAAATAATTTACCACGTATTTTAAATACTAACCCTGAACTTCACGAATTACTTATTAATGTTTTTAATGATCAAGATGCGGCAGAAAGATGGTTGCTTAGAAATAGGAAGCAATTGTGTGGGTTGCGCCCTATTGATTTAGTAGATTCAAAACCTGAATTAGTTATAAGTCTATTAACTAGAATATTGAAGTGGTCAAGTAAAATTGGCCACAGTTTTAGAGTTTAACCAGTATCTTCTCTCTGACTCATTTGGACTTAACCCAGCGTTATACCGGTGTGGTCTAGTCTGGCTGTAATAACCAATAATATAATTAGTGATTTCTTGTTTTGCCTGAGTAAAATTGACATATCCCTTTGTTGGTATCTATTCGGTCTTTAGACTTCTGAAAAAGCGTTCCATTGGTGCATTGTCCCAACAGTTTCCTCGACGACTCATGCTCTGTTTTATTTGATAACGCCATAACAATTGCCTGAATTTACGGCTGGTATAATGGCTACCTTGATCAGAGTGA
>NZ_BAAAFA010000008.1:0-175130 GCF_039523295.1 Colwellia asteriadis
TCACTCTGATCAAGGTAGCCATTATACCAGCCGTAAATTCAGGCAATTGTTATGGCGTTATCAAATAAAACAGAGCATGAGTCGTCGAGGAAACTGTTGGGACAATGCACCAATGGAACGCTTTTTCGAATGGATACCAACAAAGGGATATGTCAATTTTACTCAGGCAAAACAAGAAATCACTAATTATATTATTGGTTATTACAGCCAGACTAGACCACACCGGTATAATGCTGGGTTAAGTCCAAATGAGTCAGAAAGAAGATACTGGTTAAATTCTAAAACTGTGGCCAATTTTACTTGACCACTTCACCTTGATGAGTTCTTTCATTGTTATAGTAATCCATCCATTCGTCTAGATCTTTTTGCAATTCCTCCATCGTTGAGTAGATTTTTTCCTAAACGTTATTTGATAAAACTCGTTTAAGATCGTTTTATGAAGCCGTTCACAGATCCCATTTGTTTGTGGTGACATCGCTTTTGTTTTCGTATGGTCAATATCATTAATCGCTAAATATAGCTGATAATCCTGATGCTCTACACGACCACAATATTCCGTACCTCTGTCAGTCAATATGCGTAGCATTGGCAGCTCATGCGCTTCGAAATAAGGTAGAACTTTGTCATTAAGCATATCGGCAGCGGTAATTGGTGTTTTGGTAACATAGAGCTTGGCGAAGGCTATTTTGCTGTAAGTATCAACAAAGGTCTGTTGATAGATACGACCAACGCCTTTTAAGTTGCCAACATAAAACGTGTCCTGTGAGCCCAGATAACCAGGATAGGCTGTTTCAATTTCATCGCAATCTTCATCATCATGCTTTTTCTTTTCTAAGGCAGCAACCTGTGCGTCAGTAAGAATAAGCCCTTCATTGGCAAACTTATCTTCTAATGCTTTAAGGCGTTTCTTGAAATTCTCTAGGTCATTACGTAACCAGATAGAGCGAACACCACTGCCTGATACAAAGACACCTTTTTTACGTAATTCATTGCTTGTTCTGTGTTGCCCGTGGGCAGGCTGATCAATTGCGTAAGCTATTACGGCCTTTTCTGTTTCTTCATCAACGCAGTTTTGATATTTGGAGTACGACGATTCTTTTCAATTAATGCATCAATACCGCCTTCTTCGACCAGCTCTTGATAACGATAAAATGTATCTCTTGATACACCCATGACTTTACAAGCTCTTGAAACGTTGTTGAGTTCTTCAGCTAGATTTAATAAATCAGCTTTGTGTTTAATGATTGGGTTGTTAGTATGCAACATGAGAGTTACCTTTTTTGTGTTTTGATTAAAAGATTCGACACCTTTATCAAAACGGGTAACTCTCAACTTTTCAAGTCGATGTGTCAGATTAAGTCGGAACTAATACACGTGAGGCAACTAACGTCCCATGTTTAATGCGCTTGTTAGGTGAATTTTTCATCTGTAACTATAAATAAATAGAAAACGTTTTGATTGCGTTCAGTTTTTCGCGATCGCCTTTTAGGTTTTATTTCTTAACCAATTTATTGATTGTAAGCGCTCTTTGCCGTAGTATCCGCCCCACTATAATAGGGTGCGTTATTTAATACTTAATGGAATAAAGCTAAAATGAATAAATTATTTAATTACAATATTCTAATATTACTTTTATCACTGACACTTATTTCTTGTGGTGGTGGAAGTGAAACCGATAATTCTCCTGATGACATATCGAATCAAGTCATACTAGACAGTGATGGAGATGGTATTTTAGATAATGATGATGCTTTTCCTCTGAACCCTGAAAGATACTTACCAAATGAACTACCAACAGTTGAAATAATTAAAGAAGATTTAGACAATAATATTATTGTTCTTAGAACAGCAGTCGTAGATGATTACGGTGATGTATCTTCGTATAAATGGACCCAAAAAACAGGCTCACCACTTAGCCTATCTGACACTGATACGTCTGAACTAACCATCTCTTATCTCGATTTAAAATATGATGAGACTTTCACTTTTGAAGTTGAGATTACAGATCATGATAAAGCAGTAGTCAATGAGACTCTAACTCTTAATTTAAATGCATATAAAAGCATTTATATTGTGACGACTGATCTTATCCGTAATAATTTAGCCGCTGAACTGGCCGCATTTAGAACTGCCATAGCATCAGACTCTCAATCTGATGTTTCTATAATTTCTTCACCAGCATCGGCTCTCGAAATAAGAACACTACTAAAAAACGCCTTTGAGAATAGTAACTTACGAGGGGCTATTTTTATCGGTGATGTACCATTCGTGTATAACGAAAATACAAGCTCCCTTAGCGATCATTATTACCGAGCGCTAAAATGTGATTATGAAGAAACCAATCAAGCACATGTGAAAAAAGCTCCTCGTTATTACAATCTGATGGAAAACTGTCATGATTCTATCTGGGTTAGTAGAATATTGTCCCATAATACAGACAGTATAGTGATGATTCGCGATTACTTAGTTAAAAACGTTGCTTTACGAAATAACTATGAACACTTTTTGCCAGAGATGGTTAGAAATGAAGCATTAGGTTGGGAAACCTCCAGAATCAATGAAGACAAATTAGACGAGTTATTAGAGTCTTACACCTCGCAACACAATATACGAGTTAACCGTGTAAATGATGTTTCAGCACATGAACAAAAAATGAATATTATCAATACACTCAACAGCAATTACCAATTACATAAAATCAACGTTCACGGCACCCCACTGCTAATAGCACCTCAAGGCAGTGAGAAAGGAGATGCGAATTATTTTTATGCTTCAAGTTTGCAGCCTAGCTCGACCTCTCCAAAAGTAGTTGAATATGAAAGTTGTAGCGTTGGAAAATTTTCTGAACCAAATTATTTGGCAGCAAAAACTTTGTTTCGAGGAGACACATTATTAGTCAGTGCTTTTACTAGTGTCGTTACAATAAGCAATACTTATGATTTCGAACAGCGCTTTACATATAATGGTTTATGGCTAGGAAAATCGTTTGCCGACATGTTTTTATATAACTATATGGGAACTCCTGGCCATTATTTTGGCGATCCAACTATTCGATTACGTCAAGAACCTAGCTCTGAGACTAGACCTAACGTAATTCTTGAAGATATTAATTATAATGAACCCTTCATGCATGAATTAACTTTCAATGACGTTTTAGAAGGCGAAAGTGCTGAGCTAATGTTAAAAATCCATAACAATGGTAATGGTATACTTAATATGACAATAAAAAACGCTACATTTACTACTGTTAATGGCAATCGAGTGCCACTTGCAGGTATGACGGGCGGTTTTGTTTTCGATTTTGATGACAATGATACTTCTATCGGCTTCACTTCAACAGGCTATTGGGATGGAACCGATGATTTTAGCGTAACACCAAATGAAACAGTATTTATAAAGCTCATATTCGATCCTTCGTTTGATAACGAAAACCTTTCCGAAGTAGATTATTCAGCTATTTTCAAATTTATGACCAACGATCCTGATACTCCAATCTTTAAAGTAAGAGTAAAAGGTTCCAAAGTAATTAATTAGCTGGTTTAGTCTGTCATGGTTGGCTGGCTTTTTTGCGTTACTTTGCAAAAAACGAGCAAACTGTTTTAGTCCTTTTAAGCACCTTGTTATGCGACTGGTAGCAATAACCACAAACCGCACAACTTATTTAAGATTTCATGGCAGCAAAAGCCGAAGTAAAAAACACCTCAGTGCAACCCACAAAACCATGAATTTTGAGCCACTGAATTACAGTGACTTTTATAACCGCCCTATTTTGGCGAAAAACTGTTTAACCAAAAGCTGAAACAGAATTATTACGCGTAAGTTACCAAGTTAAAGAAAAGGCAACAACGACAAAACTATTGGTAAAGCGCCAAACTTAGCAAATAAATTTACTTGAATTCGCATCTGACGCATAACGCCTCGTTAAGAGGCAAATAATATGTTGGCTAAAATAAGCGACGCAGGAGCAAAAGCCAACTGTTATTTGTCCTGCTTTAACGACTTGTTAGCCGTTTTTCATTAAAGCTAGTTTTGAACCAAAAGTAATAAAAACAACCCCTGTAATTGAGTTTAACCACACTTTAAACTTTGCTCCATTTGTAACGCCTTTAACTTTTGAAAGCATTGTAATCATCATTGAAAACCATAAAAAGTTAACAATTGCATGAGCAGTAACTAGGGTATATGCACTAAGTGCTGTTTCACTTGCTGGCATAAATTGTGGAAATGCAGCTAGATAAAACATTGATACTTTAGGGTTTAATACGTTGGTTAGAAATCCTTCAAAAAATGCTACACGCATTGAGGTGTTTTTACTGGGGCTTTGATGTGTATTTCCAGTAGAGTTTTCAGTTTGCTTGAAAGCACTAATAATCGCTTTAAGACCAATCCAAATTAAGTAAGCCGCACCTAACATTTTAAAGATAAAAAATGCTTGAGCAGACTGAACCAATAGTAAAGAAATACCAAAAATTGATAGCGTGCCATGTACATAAAATGCTGCTACGAATCCCCATATATTAGCAAAACCAGTTTTCTTACCTGAAACAGGGACAGTTTTTGCTATAAGGAACCCGTTAGGTCCAGGTGAAACAACAAGTAATGCGGCTACTGCTATAAAAGTTAAAATATTACTTATATCCATATACATCTCCCATTTTAAAATGATGAACCTATAAAGACGGCTAACGTTTTGCTAAGAGGCTAAAATAGTTGGCTGGCTTTTTTGCGTTTCTTTGCAAAAAACGAGCAAACTGTTTTAGTCCTTTTAAGCACCTTGTTATGCGACTGGTTGTGATTACCACAAGCCGCACAACTTATATAAGATTTCGTGGCAGCAAAAGCAGAAGTAAAAAACACCTCAGTGCAACTCACAAAACCGTGAGTTTTGAGCCACTCAATTACCGTGACTTTTATAGCCGCCCTATTTTGGCGAAAAACTGCTTAGCAAAAAGCTAAAACAGAATTAATTGCACGTAAGTTACCAAGGTAAAGAAAAGGCAACAACGACAAAACTATTGGTAAAGCGCCAAACTTAGCAAATAAATTTACTCGAATTCGCATCTGACGCATAACGCCTTGCTAAGAGGCAAATAATTGTTGGCTAAAATAGCGACGAAGGAGCAAAAGCCAACTGTTATTTGTCCTTTTAAGCAACTTGTTATGTGCCGGAATTGACACTTTATACGACTAATCTAAGTCGATACTAAATTCAGTATTATTGTAAGTTTCTGATTTAATTATTTGAACTCTTCCTTTTGTTGATTTTGCACTACCATTTCCTACGTTAGCTTCTTGCATTTCTATAAAGAAATCATTTAAAGCTTTTAATTCGTCCTTATTTTCAGGAGTTAAAGATAATGAGTCACCGTAGCCCGAAATTTTCATATGTATATTTCCTTATTTAGATATTATTAAATGCGATAAGTTTATTTAACCCACTAAGGCACATAACGCCGCAATAAGCGGACTAAAATTGTGGGTTATAATGTGGAGCGAAGCGAAACGTAACCCACTGTTTTAGTTCTGTTTAATTGCCTTGTTATATGCGACTTACATTATGTAAGAAGTAATCATTTTTCATATACTCATCTTCACTCATTACCGAATTGAAAAAGCCTCTACTTTGCTTATCCGATTTCGAGATAATTAGCCTCATAAGCTCCAAGTTTTCTTGTTGGCGTTCGTTAAGCTCACCCTTAACTGTGTGCATATCAGATATTTCCATATCCTTAATGAACGTAAAATATTTACCAAGCAATCCAGATACAAGATCTGAAACTTGTATCCCTTTAAATGTTTTTGAATTCGAAAACTTATAGTTAGAAAGCTCTTTACTTCCATCCTGCATTGGAAAATGATGCATAATTTTTTCAATTGAGTCTTCGTCATCGAAAATATGTTCTGAGTTTTTAAAGATGTAAAGTGTACGAACATAGAAAGGTAAAAAATTATTAATAAGAATGTTATCCGTTTCATTCATTATAAAGAAAAGTTCATCTAACTCTTTCAGGTTTTTACATAAAGAAAGTAGGATGTTTCTCCGGAAATCATCAATGCATACTGATTTAGTAGTAATGAAATCTGATAATAGGCTTGTAAACGAATTCAATTCATCACTTTTGATGTTTGGGTAATTAAAACCTCTTAGCATATTGAAGAATGCTTCTTCATCACTTTTAACCAGTTTGTAAAGGTCACTTTTTATCGACATATGGTGCATAAAATAAAAAGGGTGTGGATTTTTATCTATAATGGAATCAACGATATCAACTACTGACCAATAAACAGCATTAAGATTAAAATAATGGATATAAATATCCTCGCTATTTAACCAAGATAAAAATATTTTCACTTTCCTTTCATTTAAAAAATCAAGAAAATCGCCCTTACCAAGATGCTTTGTTTTTATCTCTTTTACATTTTTTTGTAATTTCAAATTATCGAATAATTCATCGTAATTAATGTCTGTAACTTGAGCTTTAAGTGCTATACCAGACAAAACGAAATTATCACATTTTTCAATATTAAAGCCTTCTTCTGTCAAGTAAAGCTTCCGAAAATTATTACTTTCATCGTAAAAAAATGTATATACATCATCTACATTATTTAGTCTGTGTTGCTCAATGAATGGCTTTCTAAGTTCATTTACATCTATCTTCATGGGACATCCTTGAGCATATAACGTCCATTTAAGGGGCTGATAATAGTTTGCTAAAATTGTGTAGCGTAGCGAAACCGAGCAAACTGTTAGCAGTCCCGCTTGAAATGCTTGTTAGCATTCAAAGGCGCTTTCTTTCGATGGTACCTATTATTTCATCTGAATCGAATTCAAGACTAAAAAGGACATACCAAATTAAATACAAATACCTTAAATGTCCTAATTCAGCAGAACCATCTTCATCGGATTCATCATAGTTCCTTGTTAATTTCTCGACCTCAGAAGCAAAAGCAGGTTTGATCGAATCTATAAAATCAAAATCTTTAATTGACATAGTTTCTCTAACATTATTTATTCTTTCTAGGTTAGCAAACCATGTCTTAAGTGAATTTATTTCTTCTGAGTAATTAGAAGCCCGTTGATTAATTTTTGGTATGCTATTTATTACGCCTAATTTTTCAGCACTAGCCAATAATGATTTTTTTCTTTTATTCGATTTACTTTTCCATTCAGAAAGAACTTTAAGATGAAGTTCCCAAGCGATAGCTTCCCCTACTAATTTTTTGAGTTTACTTGGGATATTATCAAAAGTTTCACTAAATTTAATTGCTATCGCTATAACTTTATCTGCATTACCATCAGTAATAATCGGTAATCGAGTCTTAAAGTAAACATCTTCAAAAAATGAATACGTTTTTTCCATTCCCCAGGTCAATGCAGTGTCTGATAAATACTCATTCCATACCGAAAGTATGTCTGCACCATCATCATTTTCAAAAGGACCAACTTCCCAACTACTCATAACTCTTCCTTGAATGCTAACGCCCTAATAATGGGCAAATAATTGTTGGCTAAAATAGCGACGCAGGAGCAAACAGCCAACTGTTATTTGTCCTATTAATTAGCTTGTTAGGCTGCAACTGCACCACTTTTAGCATTTGATACTAGCTCTTGAATAACAGAAGCACCCCAGTCGGATTTTTCAGGAGAATTGGGTTGTGTGCTTGGGGAGCCATCCCATTTTGGAAAAAATGAGAATACCTCATCACCTAAACTTATATTAATGTAATTAACTAACGCACTCTTGTTAACTACTTCAAATTGAAGCTCGTTAAATTTACATCTAACTTCACCATTTAAGCTCCCTAGAATGATTTCATTCCCTTCTTGATATAAGCCTCCAACATCTTCTGCAACGAATCTAAATTTTTCTGCTGTTTCAGGGCGCTCAATATCACCATAAAGCACTACTGATTCTATTTCTTTCTCTCCAGAAAAAATTGACCATTTATGGCCTAATTCAATATTTAAATCACCAAATTTCCAAGCAAACAATACTCCTATCACACCGACAACTATAGCTACTTTCCACATAAAAAAAGCAAGAACGATTGCAATGGGAACCAATATCATTCCGAACAATTGCAATACCGCAAGTAGCATCATAAATGTTCTAAAGTCTTTATCGTAATATTTATTGTTATTCATATTCATATCATCCAGATAGTTGGGTTTGTAGCCTAACGCCACATTAAGCGGCTGATAACTGTTGGCTAAAATGTGAAGCGGAGCGGAACCGAGCCAACTGTTAGCAGTCCGTTCTTTAATGCCTTGTTAGCTGTATTTAAAGCCAAAACTGCCACCATTTTTTACTTTCTTGTACTTTATAACCAGTAGGCACTTTTTCTTCTACGCTACGGTTATCTTCATACTCTATACCTTGATATTCGCCACTGTGGCCAGTGATGACAATTTTGCCATTATCTAACCACTCGAGAACTTTCTCAACTTCACCTAGTATCTGGGGGTAATAATCATCTACCTTTTCATTATAATAATCAGGACAGGTTAAACCTAGACCGTATCCCATACCTAGATTATCCATGAAGTCGAAACCTTCACAATATAGGTCATAACACTGTTCAATATACTTTTGAACATCATTAGGCCTATCAGTTATTTTTTGAAGTATATTTCGAATGTTCCATTCGTAATATTTACCCATTGAAAAGTAATTGGAAAGTACTTTCTCTGCTTCATAAAGGCCAGATGGTGTTTTGTAATTTATGGAGATTAGTTCTAGATAATCACCAGAGCTTAATATTTCTTCGAGCTGAGACTCTGAGTACACCCATCTCTCAAATTCTGATAATTCGATCTCATGAGAAACTAACTTAAAAAAAACTAACTCTACAGGATTCAATGAACTCTCTTATACAGCTAACGCCTCAATAAGAGGCTAAAAATTGTTTGCTAAAATGTGAAGCGAAGCGGAACCGAGCAAACTGTTTTTAGTCCTGCTTAATTGCCTTGTTATGTTGCTCTTTTTCGTAAGGCAGTAAAAACCTAAATAATGAGCAAAAAACGCCATTGAAGGCCTCTATGCAGATCCCTAAAAGGATTAGGACATAAAATGAAAATGCCTCAAAGTTAAAGATATTTGCGTTAGATGCATCTACACCAACTTCATCTAAAAGCCATACACTTAAAATGACTGCAATAATAAAATTAACTACATTCAAAGAATACTTCTTAACTTTATCCATACTCAAAACTCCTTTTTAACGACTGAGCAACATAACGTTTTGCTAAGAGGCTAAAATAGTTGGCTGGCTTTTTTGCGGTACTTTGCAAAAAACGAGCAAACTGTTTTAGTCCTTTTAAGCACCTTGTTATGCGTATTTTAACCTAAACTCTGTACAAGCTAACTGCTTATTATTTAATACAATAAAGTTAGGGACATTACCAATAGGCTCAAAGCCTTGTTTTAACAATACATGCTTTGAAGCTGGGTTGTTTTCTAATACTTTAGCTTCTAAGGAACGAACGCAAAATTTTCTTTTTGCAATATCAATTAGTGAAGCCAGACAAAAGCTTGCATAGCCTTGAGATAAAAAACGTTTTGAAACCCTATAACCGACAACAGCTTTATTAGTGCTAATATCTCTTAAATTGGCTCTTGCGACAATTTCATTATTTTTAATAAGTAAACCACAAAACGCTGTACCAGAATTTACCTTATTAAGTTCTGCATCAATGTGCTTTCCGACACCTTTAGCCGAATAAAAATCATGTCCTCGAGGCTCAATTAATGATTCAAACCATGATCTATTTTCTAGCTCGAAAGCTAATAATTTCTCCAAATGATCTTTAGATAACAGCTCAAGTTGCATTGAAACTCTCTATACGCATAACGCCTCATTAAGAGGCTAAAATAGTTGGTTAAAATAAGCGAGGCACGAGCAAAAACCAACTGTTTTTTGTCCTGCTTTAATGACTTGTTAGGGTTACTTAACCCACTGAAATATCAGTAAAAATGTGACTGTTAAAGCACACCACAAAATGGCATTTTTAAACATACCGGACTTACTCATACCTTTAGTTTTTTTGCCATCTTCGATTTTCTGCTTAAATTCAGGAAAAAGCTCTTCAACAACCAACTCATTATCTAAAAATGCTTGAGTTGACCAAGACTTTGGAGATAGAGAAACAACAATTTCAATTTTTCCTTCGTCGGTATCAAATACTAACCGATCATTAAATTTGAAATTCCACCGTTTTTTGAGAAGTTCACCATTAAAATAATACTTTTCTGAGCCTAACATTGAAAAGTCTACTTTAAACTCTTTCCCTCTAACGTCGAATGATGCTTCCATACTTTCTTGTAACCCTAACGCCCACGTTAAGGGGCTTTTTATTAGTTTGCTAAGATTGTGTAGCGAAGCGAAACCGAGCAAACTGTTAGCAGTCCCGCTTAATTTTCTTGTTATGTGCTTATTCGTCCAGTAATTTCATAGCTTGTTTTTCTACTATCTTTTTAGTTATGCCGATTACAGCAGATAGTCCTTCTTCTTTAAATTTTTCTTGGACTGTTGCAAGTACACCAGGCTTAACTAAAGCATTTGCAAAATCATGACCATCAGAGGTTAATCTCCACGGAACAACGGAAGTAACATATTCAGTATAATTTCTCTTTATTCCAATAAGACCATCTGAGTGCGCAGCTACAATTAAGTTTTTATCTACCAATATCAAGATATGGAATATGAATTTATCATCATTACCTCGAATAATTGGTAAAAATGAGTTCCAATCTACCGTAGGAGAATTGCTTTCTAAAAACACTTCTAAAATTTGTTCTACATACTCGTAATCTATTCTCATAAGATTTCTCAGGGCTCTGAAGTTTACTGGCACATAACGCCCCACTAAGAGGCAAAAATTTGTTGGCTAAAATTAGCGACGAAGGAGCAAAAAGCCAACTGTTTTTTGTCCTTTTGAGTGGCTTGTTAGTTGCTGGTAGTTAAAAGCACCAACTTTACAATAAGTTACCATGTTTACGGGATGGTAGGAAGAGCCAATAAACGCCTCCGCAATAAACACCTAAACGTGAACTTTGAGCCTTAACAACTAAAGCAATTTAATCACTAAACTACGCAAGGCGAAAACTGATTGGCAAAAAGGAAGTAAAGATTAAAAGGCACTTCCATTGCCAAATCAAAGAATTGAACCAAGCGCAAAAGCTAATATTGTGTACTCAACGACAAATAATTTAACTCGAATTAGTGCGGGCAACTAACGCCCAAATAATGGGCAAAAAATAGTTGGTTATAATTAGCGACGCAGGAGCAAAACCAACTGTTTTTTGTCCTGTTAATTTGCTTGTTAGCTGTATGTTACTCCGTAGTAACTCATTGCTGCAATTATAAAAAAGAATAACCATGATAAATGTTTACCACGAGAAAACAACAATGAAACAATGCCACTTAAAGCAAATACTACAGTAATTATTATAAGGATTTCATTTTTAACATTTACGCTTGGAGTTGATAAAACATACAAAATAGCAGCAAAGCCCCACCAAGCTAGAGTAGTTAAGTGCCACGCAAATCTTAGAACACGTTTAGTGAACCAATCACTTCCAAGTAATTTAGGTAAATCCTCACGTCGAAATAAACGAATTAATATGTATTTTTCGCCTAAATAGGAGTGAATAAGGCCAATGATTAAAAGTAAGATAGTTCCGATTATCAACATACCGTTTCCATACAGCTAACGCTTTGCTAAGAGGCTAAAATAGTTGGCTGGCTTTTTTGCGTTACTTTTGCAAAAAACGAGCAAACTGTTTTAGTCCTTTTAAGCACCTTGTTATGCGACTGGTAGCAATAACCACAAACCGCACAACCTATATAAGATTTCATGGCAGCAAAAGCCGAAGTAAAAAACACCTCAGTGCAACCCACAAAACCGTGAATTTTGAGCCACTGAATAAACGTGACTTTTATAACCGCCCTATTTTGGCGAAAAACTGTTTAACCAAAAGCTGAAACAGAATTATTACGCGTAAGTTACCAAGGTAAAGAAAAGGCAACAAATACAGCATTTTTAGTAAAACGCCAAACTTAGCAAATAAATTTACTCGAATTCGCATCTGACGCATAACGCCTCGTTAAGAGGCAAATAATATGTTAGCTAAAATAAGCGACGCAGGAGCAAAAGCCAACTGTTATTTGTCCTGCTTTAACGACTTGTTAGCTTTACTTTGCTCCAAACGAAACGTGATAATAAATATAATTAAAAAACAGCCACAAGCCCAACCAAATAGATACATAATTTCTTTTATTTGACGTGTAGTATTTTTAATTATTTCTTTCGCTTTTACTCCTGTAGTAAATCTTTCTCTATAGCTCTTTTTATCATCTTCAGTAGGACTATAAATCACAAGATCATTTGATTTGTTTTTATACATTATCGGTTGACCAAATTCTTTGTAAATAACTTGTGCAATAACAATTCTTACTTCGGGGTTTTCATTGTTGATAGAAGCTAGAGATGCATTTTCTGGTATTAACTCCGATTGAACAGTTAAATATGTATTAGTACTTTTTAATAAATTTAATCCGATGCCAGTTAAGAACACATTAATTAAAAAAAGAAAGAGAAAGGTTGGAGCATATTTATGTTCTGTTTGATTTGAAATGCTTTTAGCGAAGCCATACGGAAGCAAAATACTTAACAGACCAAATGAAGTCCACTGTATATACCAAGCAGAAAATATTTCAGGAAAATATTGCTTCCCAAAATAAGGAATTATCCAGAGTAAAAGACAAAAACTTGATAACGACTTCATACTTTCCTTGTAAAGCTAACGCCTTGCTAAGAGGCTAAAATGGTTGGCTGGCTTTTTTGCGTTACTTTGCAAAAAACGAGCAAACTGTTTTAGTCCTTTTAAGCACCTTGTTATGCGACTGGTTGTGATTACCACAAGCCGCACAACTTATATAAGATTTCGTGGCAGCAAAAGCTGAAATAAAAAACACCTCAGTGCAACCCACAAAACCGTGAATTTTGAGCCACTGAATTACAGTGACTTTTATAACCGCCCTATTTTGGCGAAAAACTGTTTAACCAAAAGCTGAAACAGAATTATTGCGCGTAAATTACCAAAACAAAGAAATGGCAACAAACACAATAGTATTTATAAAATGCCAAACCTAACAAATAAATTTACTCGAATTCGCATCTGACGCATAACGCCCCACTAAGAGGCAAAAAATTGTTGGCTAAACTTAGCGACGAAGGAGCAAAAAGCCAACTGTTTTTTGTCCTTTTGAGTGACTTGTTAGTTTCTGGTAGTTAAAAGTACCAACTTTACAACAAGTTATCATGTTTACGGGATGGCAGAAAGAGTTAATAAACTCCTCCGCAATAAACACCTAAACATGAACTTTGAGCCTTAAAAGCCAAAGCAATTTAAATCACTAAACTATGCAAGGCGAAAACTGATTGGCAAAAAGGAAGTGAAGATTGAAAGGCACTTCCATTGCCAAACCAAAGAATTGAACCAAGCGCAAAAGCTTATGTTATGCACTAAACGACAAATAATTTTACTCGAATTAGTGCGGGCAACTAACGCCTTGCTAAGCGGAAAATAATGGTTGGCTATAATCGCGAAGCGATGGCCAACTGTTATTTTTCCGTTTAAGCAACTTGTTATATTTATGTTTCTTGTAGAATTCTACCATTGGTACAAAGTTCATTAGAGGTAAAATACTCATTTATTGCCTTCTGCATTTTGGCAAAGGAAGTTCCCTTAAAATAAACAATGGTCTCATCATCTATCTCGGTATGGTTTGCCATTTCACCGTCCTCACCAAGAAGTTCATCAAATTCCTCTAGTACATCATTGATGTCATTTTTTTCATATACTTCATCAGCTAGTATATTACTAAAACAAACAGCCATAATCTCTTTATTACCAAATTCAATTTCTACATTATCATGTATTAATTTTGAACCTTTAGGAATACCAATTTTATTTAATTCATTAATGATAAATTGTTTGGTTTTTTCTAATTCACCTGTAATTGTGACTTCAAGCTCACAGTATTCTATTTTGTAATTTTCATTTAGCTGAGAGCCGCCTCCTGTTACCTCCCCTAATGACTCCTTTTGAAGTGCTTCATCTAAAGGGTCTTCATATATGTCACCTCGGTCAAGCGGTTCACACTTATCATTGATTCGTACTGTTAGAAATTGTTCTTTTGGCATGATATTTCCCTTTTATTTATTGTATCCATATGAATTATTATTTAGAAGTTACACGACAGATGCGAATGCAACCGAATAAATATAACGCCCTGTTAACTTGCAAAAAGCAGTGGGCTAAAATTGAGCGGAGCGAAATAGCCCGCTGTTTTTTGTCCAGTTGAACAGCTTGTTATGTGCCAACACTCATTGTGTATTCTAGATGCCCAGTATGTGTGTCAATTTGCTCACAATCAACTACAAAACCTTGAGAAAGATAAAAATAATAACTAGAAGTATTTTCCTTATAAACAGAAAGCTTTAATGTATCACTTTGGTTCTTTGCATGATTTAGTAACTGTTTACCGATACCTTGCCTTTGAAATGAAGGCTTCACAAAAATAGCAGAAAGAGCACCTTTAAACAAAGCATAAAAACCGACAACTTTTGAATTTTTCTCATATACAAAAGCATTCGAGGCAGGAATGTAAATATTACGCATATTTTCAACCTGTGAATCCCAGAAAGTTGGCTCAATGAAATCATGTGCTATTTTCGAGGCACTTAGCCAAATATCAAGCAATGATTCAATATCTGTTTCTTTGTATTCTCTAATCATAATTTCTCAAACAAATGCTGCTATCTAGGGCACATAACGCCCGTATTAACAGGCTAAAAATAGTTGGTTAAAATAGGCGACGCAGGAGCAAAAACCAACTGTTTTTTGTCCTAGTTGAATCGCTTGTTAGACGGTAACCCCACCAAATATAACAATATAATCAAACATTTAGGCGCGCACCTAACCGAGATTGACCTTAACATACTCCGAAAGAGAAGTCCTTTAAGTGATGTAGTCGCTTCGCCTTAGCAAAGTAACGCTAGCCTCGCTTTACATCACTTAAAGGACAATAAAAGAAGTATAACGTGTGTCAATGTATCGGTTAGATTTTCTCTTCATAGCAGCGCGCATTAACATACTGATTATTTATACAGTATCGTGATCACCTAGCCGCTAAACACATGATCAATATCGTTACCGTATAACGCTTTGCTAAGAGGCTAAAATGGTTGGTTGGCTGGCTTTTTTGCGTTACTTTTGCAAAAAACGAGCAAACTGTTTTAGTCCTTTTAAGCACCTTGTTATGCGACTGGTTGTTATTACCACAAGCCGCACAACTTATATAAGATTTCGTGGCAGCAAAAGCAGAAGTAAAAAACACCTCAGTGCAAACCACAAAACCGTGAATTTTGAACCACTGAATTACAGTGACTTTTATAACCGCCCTATTTTGGCGAAAAACTGCTTAGCAAAAAGCTGAAACAGCATTATTACGCGTAAGTTACCAAAGTAAAGAAAAGGCAACAAACGCAGGATTTTCAGTAAAATTCCAAACCTAACAAATAAATTTACTAGAATTCGCATCTGACGCATAACGCCTTGCTAAGAGGCGAGTAATTGTTGGCTAAAATGTGCAGCGAAGCGGAACCGAGCCAACTGTTACGAGTCCTACTTGAGCAACTTGTTAAGGTTCTGCTCAATCAAATACTTTGAAAGAACAGAGTATTTATTTAAATGGTCGGCCGAATAAGCCGGTAGTACAAACAAGTTCATTTCAGCTGCCAAACTAAACATTTTGAGGCAGTCTTCTTGTTTTTTGTATTTAAAGTGGATTGTCCAATTATCTTCAAACCACAAGTCTACACCTAAGGCATAAAATACTATGTTTGGACAATACACGTCATCAAACAAATTAGAGACATATTCACCTACTTTTGGACTTTCGACATAACGAGAAAACTGTAAACGCTGCTTCGTATTACGTCCAACGTACTTATACCGAATAGGTTGTTCTATGTCGCAAAGTTTGGATAAGAACGTTTTTATACGTTTATCCCACTCTAGTTTTTGTTCGTTTGTCGCTTCGTCAATAATATTGAATGAGTCAGTTTCATAAAGCCAATGATCAAAAATTGTTATGGCAGCCCATGAGAAATCTTCTTCTGTGCAATCTTCATTGTACTTAAGAAGAAACGAAAACTTCTCAGACAACTGATTGTTCTCATTCTTTGGAAGATTTCGAAACTTTCTCATAAGAACCTTAACGCCGCGTTAAGCGGACAAAAATTGTGGGTTAAAATGTGTAGCGAAGCGAAACGTAACCCACTGTTTTTGTTCCGTTTAAACGCCTTGTTATGGCTTTTTTCGTAGTAGACTATAAATTTTCGTTAATAACACATAGGATATTAAGCTTATTACTTGAAAGGGAATTATGTAGATAATTTCAAAGCCATTCCCATTTGACCAACTCATTTAGTTGAATCTGACATATATAAATCCCTTTACACCTAACGCCGTTTTAAGCGGCTAATTACAGTTGGCTAAAATAAGTGAGGCACGAACAAAAAACCAACTGTAATTTGTCCGACTTGAAAACCCTTGTTAGGTGATGTACTGATGATTAGCATCGCAAGTAGGCAAAAAACTTTTATTCAAAAATTTAATCACTTCTGGGTGGTAGTCACTTTGTGGTTGAAAATGATTTCCGTTAGGTACTACGATATGTCTAAAAGGATGGATAAACCCGTTAGCTTCTAATCTCTTTATTACTTCATCTGACATTTCCTTTGATGGCCATACGTGATCCTTTTCACCAGAAACCAACAAAATAGGCCCATTAATATCTTCTACTTTTATTCTAGCGTCCTCAACAGCATCAATATCCATTAGGGCTATTTCATGAGCACGTCGAAAATCGCCCATCAAAAGTG
The DNA here is from genome assembly GCF_039523295.1 of Colwellia asteriadis. Lineage (NCBI taxonomy): Bacteria > Pseudomonadati > Pseudomonadota > Gammaproteobacteria > Alteromonadales > Colwelliaceae > Colwellia > Colwellia asteriadis. The sequence continues at coordinate 16,955 of NZ_BAAAFA010000008.1, forward strand.
ATGGTAAAATATTTAGCGTTAATGGTACATGAGGGAGCTCTTCATCATTAAACATAAATGTAGAAGTTTTTCCATCAGCAAAAAAAGAAGGACCAGCAAATACAACATGACTTCCAGCCAAGGAAATAACACCATTAATTCTCGTGTGTTTAGATGCCAAGGCAAGTGCTAATTCAGCACCTTTAGAACCTCCTATAACAGCTACGCAATTAGAATTTATGCTTGAGTTATTTAAGGTTAAAACTATTTCTTCGTAAATGGCATCTAAAGAAATTCTATCTAGCTCTTTTGGTATGCCCTCCATACCAAAATACCCAACAGCTAACATTGCATAGCCTTGATCAATATATTGCTGCCTTTCTTTAATGTTATGAGGTTTTGTCATACTGTTTCCGCCTTCACTACCACCAAAATAAACAAGTAAAGGCTGCTCCTTACCTTCTCCCAAAAACAGCTCGGAATTCACTTTCCCATAGTTTAAAGGGAGTTTATTGGAGTCGAATGTCATTGGAATAATGAATATTAATCCAACTAATACAATTAATATAATGAGCATTATAAAACTAAAATATTTAACAATTTTTAACACTGTTTTGCTTCCTTTCAATTAAATCTTATGATGTTAATTCTTTAAAGATTAATACCATACTATTAGCTATTTAAAGTCACCTAACGCTGCGTTAAGCGGACTAAAATTGTGGGTTATAATGTGTAGCGAAGCGAAACGTAACCCACTGTTTTAGTTCCGTTTAAACGCCTTGTTAACTGGCTTTCCCATTGATATTCATATCTAATTGGTCTTTAACATTTAATAAGAAAAAACCCCACACTAAAAAGCAATAAGACCAAAATTTTTCAATTTTTGGAACTTCCTGTGGAATTGGGATATCAAAAAATCCGATCAGGGCAAATACAAAGAAAATTGACGCACAAAGTGGAACGACAATTTCACTCCCCATAATATGGACAAACGCAATTAACGAGTAAGCTAAAGCTCCAAAAAATGAAACCCAAATTGCCTTTAAGATAACAATTATAAAAAAACGAGCTAAAGCCTGATTTTCTGACAACTCATTATTTATACCAAAGCTAAAGTAACCATCAAAGTCTAAAACGACGCCTGTTTGTAAAATATAAGCAACAGCGAGCATGGGAAGTGCAAACACTTTAGCTAGATCACTTAAATGTTTCACATCTGAAAATTTAGGGACAATATCCACGAGGCCTCCTTGCCAGTTAACGCCTTGCTAAGCGGATAAAAATGGTTGGTTAAAATCGCGAAGCGATAACCAACTGTTTTTATTCCGTTTAAGCAACTTGTTAGCTACTGGCTTTAAAAAACTCAACCATTACACCAGCAACTGTTGCTACTGTTGTATTAGTTAACCCCAATTTAAAGATTTCTTTAAATGACTTTTTATCGTCAACACTGCTAGGGGTTCCGTTCACTGCGTTTAAACCTTTACTAGTTAATACGATAGTAGTCCCAAAACTATCAGAGTTACACTTTCTTATAAAACCTTCAAAGTGTAGCCAATTTAAAGTTTCATCTGCGGTATCAGTAAGAAAAGAAAAGGTATCTTGAAAGTCTGAGTTATTCTTAGGAGTTTCAAAAAATTCAATAACTACTTTTGCCAGTTCAATACTATCGATATTGACAGGAATAGGAAAACAGCTTAAAGATTGCTGAAAAATCTCCATAGCAGTAATGTTAAAAGCATCAATATTATCTATTTCCATGAATAACCTCAGATATATGATTAAGTAGCTAACGCCCCACTAAGAGGCAAAAAATTGTTGGCTAAAATTAGCGACGAAGGAGCAAAAAGCCAACAATTTTTGTCCTTTTGAGTGGCTTGTTAGTTGCTGGTAGTTAAAAGCACCAACTTTACAACAAGCTACCATGTTTACGGGATGGCAGGAAGAGCCAATAAACGCCTCCGCAATAAACACCCAAACGTGAACTTTGAGCCTTAACAACTAAAGCAATTTAATCACTAAACTACGCAAGGCGAAAACTGATTGGCAAAAAGGAAGTAAATATTAAAAGGCACTTCCATTGCCAAACCAAAGAATTGAACCAAGCGCAAAAGCTTATGTTATGCACTAAACGACAAATAATTTAACTCGAATTAGTGCGGGCAACTAACGCCTCATTAAGAGGCAAAAAATAGTTGGTTAAAATAAGCGAGGCACGAGCAAAAACCAACTGTTTTTTGTCCTGCTTTAATGCCTTGTTATGCGACTCCCAGATTACAATAGCATACTGTTTGTATAATTATTAACAGCATACAATGCACGTTTTAAAAGACCATTGCATTGTGATGCACTAAACCGTGAATTTTGAGCCACTCATAAAGTTTTGAGTTAACAACTAACCTACTTTGGCGAAAAACTGTTTAACCAAAAGCTGAAACAGAGCGACAAACGCATAAACAGCCAAGTAAAAGAAAAGGCAACAAATGCTAAACCTTTTATAAAATACAACGGCTGAAACGATATTTAGTCGATTTCGCAATGCCGCATAACGCTATGCTAAGCGGAAAATAATGGTTGGATATAATCGCGAAGCGGTGGCCAACTGTTATTTTTCCGTTTAAGCAACTTGTTATATTTATTGTTAACAACCGTTAGAATCAAGATTTTTAGCATTAAAGTTTTCGTCTAAATTTGTAGTCGAGTCACTATAAAAATCAAACTCAATACTGTAGTTTTTTTCTGGGTATTGGAGTTCAGTTGTATTTAATATATAAGGCACTTGTCTAACGAAATTGCCTAGTTCATCAAACTCCAGAGTCGCTTTGTTTTGCCCTGTACCGCCAATTTCACCTCCATCAATGTTAAGCAAATCGTCATCTAAGCTATAATACACATCCCATTTTTGATGTTCTGTTTTTATAAAATAGATATGCAATAGCGCTTGTTCTCCTGAGGGCTCACATATATAAGTACTGAAACTAGCATTATATGTAAGCGGATCATCAAGAGAAATATTTTGTGTATTTAGAATCCCAGAACTAGCAGGTAAATTGAATTGCAGTTGAACTTTGGTTGTTTCAAGAGTTGCTGCTATTTCTTGGATTTCTTCAACTTCTTCTTTTGCATCTGATGATGAATCATTACATGCTGCTAGAGCCATTAATATAGGCAACGCTAATAGTGATTTTTTCATATTCTCATCCTTAAGTTTTAATGTTGGTGAATTATACACCGCTACTTGTATAAATATAACGCCCCATTAAGAGGCAAAAAATAGTTGGTTAAAATAGCGAGGCACGAGCAAAAACCAACTGTTTTTTGTCCTGCTTGAATGGCTTGTTAGCTCAATTTCCAAAAGAAATGCTCTGAATACTTGCTCTCAAAGCACTCTCATATAAAGGAAATTCATCCTTAGTCGAGTTGAAATTTAGTAGCACCATCTGTTTCTGGTAACTTGTCGCCAACATAATGTTGTGAATATCTGCATTAATTGCATTCGAAGTTAGCTCTAGATAAATCCAATCTTTGCCATTTATTTGAGCTATTTCTGTTTTTATGAATTTGGCTCCCGGTACCATTCTATTTACAGACTGCTTCAAGTGCTCCATTAGCTGCACCAAAGGTACCGCGGAAATATCATTTGGTCTAACTCCATAAGCAATGCTAGTTGCAGTTGATTCACTTCCTAAAACCCATTGCGGAGCCCTTCTTATAGGCCATTTAGCCTCTATAACTTCTTTAGAAAAGAATTGGAATTCTTTTGGCGGTGTAAAAGTTATATTCGTATTTGGTATTTCTATTTGGTTACCGAGTGAAAAGGCTGTATAAAATAATGCTAAAAAAAATAGTGTGGTTCTCATATTTCCTCCTTGAGCTAACGCCCCATTAAGGGGAAATTTATTGTTGGCTAAAATGTTGAACGGAGTGAAAACAGCCAACTGTAAATTTTCCCTCTTGAATGGCTTGTTATAAGGCTTTACACGTCGTAGTAGCCTGCTGATAATACACCAGAGTTTACTACTCCAATTCCAATACTGGTAACTACACCATTTTTACTCCACGATAAATCGTAGCGTTGGGCATTCTTAATAATTTCTAAATTAAGAACCGTTAAAGATAAACCATTACAATCAAAATATTCAATTTCATATTTACCTTCAAACGTTGCACTTTGACTTCCAGTCGCCGAACCAGTTCCATTGCCATAATCGGAATGAATCCAGACAGCTTTTAATTCACCAACTTTATTGCCTTTAGAGTACTGAACTGATCCTATATTCGACATTTGAAACTCCAAATATGCATTGCCTTATAACGTTTTGCTAAGAGGCTAAAATGATTGGCTGGCTTTTTTGCGTTGCTTTGCAAAAAACGAGCAAACTGTTTTAGTCCTTTTAAGCACCTTGTTATATAGCACATTGATACAAGCCCATTTTTTTGTATTGCGTTACAAGCTGTTTATTATATTTAGCCGCATAATCAACCAATAATTCGCCTTTGCTTGCTTGTCCATCGCAACGAATTACGTCATAACCAGCTTCGATATAATTAAATTCGTATTGTTTATAGACGCACGACAACTCATTATCACTAGTAAAACCTTTTACTGATACTGTTGGGGTTCTTCCATTTGAAACAGCTAAGAACCTCTGTGGTCCTGTATGCTTATATAATTTAGCATCTTCAACTGGATCTGATAATAATATTTCATCAGCTTTTTTCATGAAATCACATTTATCAACTTTGTCTGCATAAGCAAAGATAAAAGGGTAAATTGATATAAATAGTAGAATCTTACGCATGACGCCTCCGTGCTATATAACGCCCCACTAAGAGGCAAAAAATTGTTGGCTAAAATTAGCGACGAAGGAGCAAAAGCCAACTGTTTTTTGTCCTTGTTTAATTTCTTGTTAGGTGTTTTGACACTTCTCTCCCTTATTGTATCCGATTACGCCGAAAGCCAAAGCTACACATAAAATAACTATATCTAAATAGAACGGTGGTTTTTGAGATATCAATAAAGTACCAATAGTAGTTAACATTAAACTTGTGGCTGTATATTTGTTTTTTGATTTTTCCATAATTCTAATTCCTTTTGAAGACTTGAATGATCTGTTGACGTGATAAATAGTGTTACTTAAAAGAATAGTCTTCAATTAATGATATTTATTACAGAAGAGTTCAAATAAATATACGCTGACTAATTACTGACACCTAACGCCGCATTAAGCGGAAAATTATAGTTGGCTAAAATGTTTGAGGAACGAAAAACAGCGAACTGTAAATTTTCCGTTTAAATGCCTTGTTATGCGTACATTTTACCTAGCTGAGAAGTTATAAATTTACACTCAGCTATTACATACTTCAAATTATCTTTTTGACTAATGCTTAAGTGAGAATAGAAATTAATATCTAAAGCTAATCTCTCGATTACATTAACTATATTGAATATGTGACTAGGGAAGCCAGATATTTCAATACTCCAAGAGCCAGGATTGAAATGCTCAAATTTGTTTCTAAATTCATTTTGAATTTTATTAATTGAATCATCTTCATCTTTTGAAGTTTCAAGTGCGGCTCTTGCCCCTAAGGATTGTTTACACTTTTTTAGGGCGTCTCCAAAAGTAATTAATCTTTCATGCCCTTTTTTTGTAACTTGGATAACACTACGATCATCACTGCCTTTTGCAACTTGAATAGCAAAACCATAAAGGGAAGAAAAAGAACTAACTATAACCCATTTCCAGTCTTCTGGATTATCTTTAACCGTACGAAGGAATTGAGCTGTTTTCTCTAAGCTGTCCATAGCGTTACTTTCAGTATCAAATCTTGCCCATCTATCAGACATCGCTGAACTCCTTGTACGCATAACGCCCAATTAACAGGCAAAAAATTGTTGGCTAAAATAGCGACGAAGGAGCAAAAGCCAACTGTTTTTTGTCCTTGTTTAATTTCTTGTTAGGTAACACTACTCATCCCACCCAGGGTACTGCTCTGGTTTAACACCGCTTTCGAGTACCACTCTAGGATAAAATGTATCAGGATTTTCACTAAAACACTTTTTGCGACTTTTATTTATTTGAAACAACCAGCTATCGCCATAATCAAACATATAAAAAAGCTTTTTGCCTTTTGCTTTTGAGAATATAGTTTCAATTGTTTCTTGAGTTACTTTGTTATCATCACATGATATGCGCTGCGCACTTCTAGAATAATAAGAGCTAGCAATACAGAACTCATACATGTGGTCATTATCAAAACCTACAGCACACAAAATTGCCTGATGTAATTCATCTAAGCTATGGTCAATCGGGATTTCTAAAGCACATTCCCATTCATTATGAGCGTGCATACCATCAAGTAATTTTATCTTTAAAGTTTCAATCATACTCAGACTTTACCGTGTTACCTAACGCCTTGCTAAGAGGCTAAAATGGTTGGCTGGATTTTTTGCGTTACTTTGCAAAAAACGAGCAAACTGTTTTAGTCCTTTTAAGCACCTTGTTATGCGACTGGTAGCAATAACCACAAACTGCACAACTTATATAAGATTTCGTGGCAGCAAAAGCCGAAGTAAAAAACACCTCAGTGCAACCCACAAAATCGTGAATTTTGAGCCACTGAATTACAGTGACTTTTATCGCCAAAGTTACGTTGGCGAAAAACTGTTTAGCAAAAAGCTAAAACAGAATTATTGCGCGTAAGTTACCAAGTAAAAGAAAAGGCAACAACGACAAAACTATTGGTAAAGCACCAAGCCTAACAAATAAATTTACTCGAATTCGCATCTGACGCATAACGCTTTGCTAAGAGGCTAAAATAGTTGGCTGGCTTTTTTGCGTTACTTTGCAAAAAACGAGCAAACTGTTTTAGTCCTTTTAAGCACCTTGTTATGCGACTGGTAGCAATAACCACAAACCGCACAACTTATATAAGATTTCGTGGCAGCAAAAGCCGAAGTAAAAAAAACTCAGTGCAACCCACAAAACCGTGAATTTTGAGCCACTCAATGACAGTGACTTTTATAACCACCCTATTTTGGCGAAAAACTGTTTAACCAAAAGCTGAAACAGCGTTATTACGCGTAAGTTACCAAGGTAAAGAAAAGGCAACAAATACAGAATTTTTAGTAAAACACCAAACTTAGCAAATAAATTTAATCGAATTCGCATCTGACGCATAACGCCTAAATAAGAGGCTAAATATAGTGGGCTAAAATGGAGCGGAGCGAACAGCCCGCTGTATTTAGTCCTGCTTAATTTTCTTGTTATATTTTGAATTGCTCAAGACTTTGATTAGAGTTTAATTTAACCAGTAATTGCATATTTCGTTTCTCCGTACACAATAATTTAAACTCACTGTAAGTATCTAAGCTAGGTTTCAATTTATACATAAACCCATTGGAATTGATAATTTGGTACTCATTGTTTTTAATATCAATAGGTTCAAGTGACTCTTCAACACTGATTTCACTTTTATATACATTAACCCAACCACATTTATCAATTACAAAGATTTTCATAAAAATATAACGCTTTGCTAAGAGGCTAAAATGGTTGGCTGGCTTTTTTGCGGTACTTTGCAAAAAACGAGCAAACTGTTTTAGTCCTTTTAAGCACCTTGTTATGCGACTGGTAGCAATAACCACAAACCGCACAACTTATATAAGATTTAGTGGCAGCAAAAGCCGAAGTAAAAAACACCTCAGTGCAACTCACAAAACCATGAATTTTGAGCCACTCAATTACCGTGACTTTTACCAACAAACTACGTTGGCGAAAAACTGTTTAACCAAAAGCTAGAACAGAATTATTTTGCACATAAGTTACCAAAACAAAGAAATGGCAACAAAGACAAAACTATTGGTAAAGCGCCAAACTTAGCAAATAAATTTACTCGAATTCGCATCTGACGCATAACGCCACATTAAGCGGCAAAAAATTGTTGGCTAAAATGTTGAACGGAGTGAAAATAGCCAACTGTTTTTTGTCCGTTTGAATGCCTTGTTAGGTTTAAAATACGGTAGCTGAAAAATAGCCAGCCCCTATACCTAAACATCCCATTGAAACCCCTCTAATTAATTTTAAAGTTTTAGATATTTTGTATATATCTTTACCTTTGAGTAATGAGTCAACAATATGGTCTTGCCCAATAATTGAAAAGAATATAGAAAAACCTAAAAGCCCCAAGGTAATATAAACATCATTCCCCATTTCAACAGCCTTTAATTGTACAAGTATAATAATTGCACCAATTACGGCAGATGAAAGCCATGCATATTGTTTTAGTAGTTCAAAGTGAAGCTCTGTAGTGAGAGTTTCATTCTTTACTTTATTTTCGTTAACTGAATCTACTTCGATATTTTTTTCTTTTACTGCTTCCATAATTAAAACAGAACTCCGATGTATGGTTTAAACCTGACGTTTTGCTAAGAGGCTAAAATGGTTGGCTGGCTTTTTTGCGGTTCTTTGCAAAAAACGAGCAAACTGTTTTAGTCCTTTTAAGCACCTTGTTATGCGACTGGTAGCAATAACCACAAGCCGCACAATTTATATAAGATTTCGTGGCGGCAAAAGCAGAAGTACAAAACACCTCAGTGCAACCCACAAAGCCGTGAATTTTGAGCCACTGAATTACAGTGACTTTTATAACCGCCCTATTTTGGCGAAAAACTGTTTAACCAAAAGCTGAAACAGAATTATTACGCATAAGTTACCAAGTTAAAGAAAATGCAACAACGACAAAAATATTGGTAAAGCGCCAAACTTAGCAAATAAATTTAATCGAATTCGCATCTGACGCATAACGCCTCACTAAGAGGCAAATAATAGTTGGTTAAAATAAGCGACGAAGGAGCAAAAACCAACTGTTATTTGTCCTTTTGAGTGACTTGTTATATGCAAATTACATCAATGTGGACCGTTTTGTAAAACCACATAAGCCAGTAAGAGAAAGCTAATAATTGCAAATGCAGGAACCGCAAACAATATATACTTTTTTGGTGTACTTAGTTTATTACGTGAATAGATGAAAATAACGCAGGAAAGCGTTAGAGATAAAAACACGGGTACACAGGCGGCAGCAAAGAAGTAACCTGTGCTCGAAGCAATTGTGTCGGCGAAATTTTGTAGGTAAGAGAAAGTCACAACTATTGAAAGCGTAATTAGAAAAATATTTGTACCTATAAATTTAGAATTACTCACAAAAATCCTTTTTGCATATAACGTTTTGCTAAGAGGCTAAAATGGTTGGCTGGCTTTTTTGCGGTTCTTTGCAAAAAACGAGCAAACTGTTTTAGTCCTTTTAAGCACCTTGTTATGTTTTGGCTTTAACCTTAAGCGACTGCCAAAAAACGCTAATAGCCATTAATAAATACCCAAACACTAATAAGAAAAAACCAAATGCATCTTCTGAATAAGAATATGAATAACGACTAAAAGATATATAACCGCTGGAATATCCTGTGTAACAACAATAAAGAAAATAAAAACCAAACATATAGAAAGCGACTCTCGTTGGCCAGACATTACTTTTTTTAACAAAAATATTTTTAGGAAGATGGAAAATAGGTTCTTTTACATCTTCTGTAGATTTAGATTCCATTCGAAGCCCAATTAAAAACATAACGCTTTGCTAAGAGGCTAAAATAGTTGGCTGGCTTTTTTGCGTTGCTTTGCAAAAAACGAGCAAACTGTTTTAGTCCTTTTAAGCACCTTGTTATGCGACTGGTAGCAATAACCACAAACCGCACAACTTATATAAGATTTCATGGCCGCAAAAGCCGAAGTAAAAAACACCTCAGTGCGATACACAAAACCGTGAATTTTGAGCCACTGAATAAACGTGACTTTTACCAACAAACTACGATGGCGAAAAACTGTTTAACCAAAAGCTAAAACAGAATTATTTGCACGTAAGTTACCAAAACAAAGAAATGGCAACAAGCACAATAGTATTTATAAAATGCCAAACCTAACAAATAAATTTATTCGAATTCGCATCTGACGCATAACGCTTTGCTAAGAGGCTAAAATGGTTGGCTGGCTTTTTTGCGGTACTTTGCAAAAAACGAGCAAACTGTTTTAGTCCTTTTAAGCACCTTGTTATATAGCACATTGATACAAGCCCATTTTTTTGTATTGCGTTACAAGCTGTTTATTATATTTAGCCGCATAATCAACCAATAATTCGCCTTTGCTTGCTTGTCCATCGCAACGAATTACGTCATAACCAGCTTCGATATAATTAAATTCGTATTGTTTATAGACGCACGACAACTCATTATCACTAGTAAAACCTTTTACTGATACTGTTGGGGTTCTTCCATTTGAAACAGCTAAGAACCTCTGTGGTCCTGTATGCTTATATAATTTAGCATCTTCAACTGGATCTGATAATAAGATTTCATCAGCTTTTTTCATGAAATCACATTTATAAACTTTGTCTGCATAAGCAAAGATAAAAGGGTAAATTGATATAAATAGTAGAATCTTACGCATGACGCCTCCGTGCTATATAACGCCTCGTTAAGAGGCAAATAATATGTTGGCTAAAATAAGCGACGCAGGAGCAAAAGCCAACTGTTATTTGTCCTGCTTTAACGACTTGTTATATTTTTTTGACAACTGAATTGCTATAACACTGAGAATGATACTTAACGGTAACCAAAAAATGTAATAGCCGCCATAAATAACAATTATTGTAGCCAACGGATAGCCAAAAACTAACAAACCAAATAAAGCACCAATTACAGATAATGTTACTATTTGATTCTTATTGATTTGCTTAAATTTACCTTTAGCAAATAACCAATAAACTAATAAAAATGATATACCCCAAATTAATGTACAAATTATTATTGGGGTAATTAAACAGCTTAACGAGCAAAGGCATTTAAACTTTGGATCACAACCTACATCTAACAAGTTAGTTCTCAGGGTAACAACACATAAAGAAGTAAGAAGAAAACTTAGTAACCAAGTTAAAGTAAATTTAAGTGATATAGGCATCAACTATCCGATAAAAATATAACGCCACAATAAGCGGCTTGTAATAGTTTGCTAAAATGTGAAGCGAAGCGGAACCGAGCAAACTGTTACAAGTCCGACTTTATTGCCTTGTTAGGTGTTTTTATACCTATTAATTAGCAGGTTAACACAAATGCCAGCCAAACCAAATATTGCAGATAAAGGCCAATAGACCATCCATTGGATAGGTAGGCCCGAAGGAGCTTGCGGTAAAAGCCATAAACTAGCAACAATGATTAAAGAAAAGGAAACTCCTAAAAAGGCAGAGTGAATTATATGATTTGATGCTTTTAATAGGCGTGTGATAAATGCTACTAAGAAAAATGGGGCACCGTAAAATAAAACACTAAACCCAAACAGGTAAATGAAATTTGCTTGATTATGCTTACTAGTAAAAAAGACATAGCTACACACTAATAAGCTAAAAAGTATTGGGATTGATAAATACCTTGCAACATTCACGATACTAGAGAAACACCTAACGCTTTGCTAAGAGGCTAAAATGGTTGGCTATTTTTTTGCGTTACTTTGCAAAAAACGAGCAAACTGTTTTAGTCCTTTTAAGCACCTTGTTATGCGACTGGTAGCAATAACCAAAATCCGCACAACGTATATAAGATTTCGAGGCAGCAAAAGCCGAAGTAAAAAACACCTCAGTGCAACCCACAAAACCGTGAATTTTGAGCCACTGAATTACAGTGACTTTTACCAACAAACTACGATGGCGAAAAACTGCTTAGTAAAAAGCTGAAACAAAATTATTTGCACGTAAGTTACCAAGGTAAAGAAAAGGCAACAACGACAAAACTATTGGTAAAGCGCCAAACTTAGCAAATAAATTTAATCGAATTCGCACCTGACGCATAACGCCTCGTTAAGAGGCAAAAAATTGTTGGCTAAAATTAGCGACGAAGGAGCAAAAGCCAACTGTTTTTTGTCCTACTTTAACGACTTGTTATATATACATTACACCTGACTAGATTTCTTTAAATTATTAAGTAAAACAAGGCTTAAACCAATTAAAGGAATATTAGTTGTTACAGGATTGAACGCCTCGATTAACAATTGAGGTTGTAACGCTGCTACAAATAATAATAAAGAAATTAGCCCTATTACATTTAGAATTAGTACGTATTTAGAACGATAGAAAATAAACAAGACAATACCAAATATGACTTCGCCAACACCAGCTGATTGTGTAACGAAATCAGAAACATCATCAGAAAACCCTAAACTTGAAGTCATGAGTTTTTCAAGTGGCGCAATATGAATTAGCTTGGGGAATATCCCGTGATAAAGCCAACTAAAACTTACAATATATCGTGCTATTTGAACAGATGACAACAGTAGACTTCCTTGTATATATAACGCCACATTAAGCGGCAAAAAATTGTTGGCTAAAATAAGCGAGGCACGAGCAAAAAGCCAACTGTTTTTTGTCCGTTTGAAGGTCTTGTTAGCAGTACTTTAACCACCAAATTCAAGCCATGCTTCTTCTAAAGCTTCTGTTACATGATCGCCTTTATATTCTAAATATTTACGTAGTGATTCAATATCATGATTGCCTTTTGGAAGATTAGGGTCTTGTTTAATATCAGAAACAAGATTCGAAACAATATCATTACGGGTGTCTTGTTTTAAAAGCCATGAATAAAAATCTTGCATATTGTGCACCTTTTGATTGTACTGCTAACGCCGTTTTAAGCGGTAAATTACAGTTGGCTAAAATAAGAGAGGCACGAACAAAAAGCCAACTGTAATTTGTCCGACTTGAAAATCCTTGTTAGGCATTTAAAATGCCCAACCAATAACCAAGGACAAATCTTTAATATTATTATTATAAGAGCCCGAGTATTCATCATCATAGGTTTTATTTACTGAAACTTTAAGTAATGAATACTCAACTCCTATATAAAAACTTTCAGTAAACTTATACTCTGCCCCCAAAGAATAATAAATATCATTTCCAGTCTCACCACTATTAGAGTGCCCACTTATATCACTAAGTTTCTGTGGCGTATACTCACCATACTTCCAACGGGCAAGACCTAAGCGAGCATTGATAGAGGTATTTTCAAATAATTCCATATCTCCTTTAATTCCAAGTCTTATTGACTCTAAATCAATAGGTACAATTGCCACACGTGAGCTATCCTCGTCTGGACCTAAACAACAGCTACCACCATTTGGAGATGCTGGGATCGATGTTGGAATATAAACTGTAACATAGTTAACTGATTTTCCATGTTCGTGTTTTGCCAGCTCAAATGAAAAGTTATCAGTAAACTTTATACCTAGTCTAAAACCAAATGAATCAGAATTTAAAGATGAGGAATAGTTCTCTTCTGAAACTTCTGTTCGTATTTCAGTCCTTAATGTTGAATTTATATCATATGTAGACTGACCAATTAAAATTTCTGATACTACTGTTATTTCTGCAAAAGAAGAAAAAGGGAGTGCAAATAAAGCTATCCCTGCAATTGTTTTTATCATTTTTATCCTATTAAAATAAATGCATACTATGAATTAGAGAAATGCCTAACGCTTTGCTAAGAGGCTAAAATGGTTGGCTGGCTTTTTTGCGGTACTTTGCAAAAAACGAGCAAACTGTTTTAGTCCTTTTAAGCACCTTGTTATGCGACTGGTTATGATTACCACAAGCCGCACAACGTATATAAGATTTCATGGCAGCAAAAGCCGAAGTAAAAAACACCTCAGTGCAGCCCACAAAACCGTGAATTTTGAGCCACTCAATTACAATGACTTTTATAACCGCCCTATTTTGGCGAAAAACTGTTTAGCCAAAAGCTGAAACAGCGTTATTACGCGTAAGTTACCAAGGTAAAGAAAAGGCAACAAATACAGAGTTTTTAGTAAAACACCAAACTTAGCAAATAAATTTACTCGAATTCGCACCTGACGCATAACGCCACATTAAGCGGCTTGTAATAGTTTGCTAAAATGTGAAGCGAAGCGGAACTGAGCAAACTGTTACAAGTCCGACTTTAATGCCTTGTTAGGTGTTTAATTCACCCAACCGTAATTATGTTTACCGTTGCCTGTGCGCCTAACCGATTTATTGAGCCACACACCAAAGGCATAACCGAAATTAATAGCTTTTCATAGGCGAAGCCTGCTTTTGAAAACGCTTATTAGTGAGCAAACCTAACCTAGTCTTGGCGAAATATAAACACCGTAAAAAATATTAATACGCCGTTTAAATGCTACTTTCACCAAACCGAAAAACATACTAAAACCAAAAACACCTAACGCCTCATTAAGAGGCTAAAAATAGTTGGTTAAAATAAGCGACGCAGGAGCAAAAACCAACTGTTATTTGTCCTGTTGAGCGACTTGTTAGGCATACCTTTTCACCGGTTATGTTCTTAGCCCATAAACAAAATTGCAATTAGGATAAACATGATGTGAGTTTAATGGTTTTAGTTCTAGCAACTCTACCTTACTTATTCGATCAGTGATAATATTTTTATGTATTTCAAAATAAAAAGTCCATTCTCCTTTTAATGAGGTTAATTGAATGTATGGGGAACCAGTTAACTCCCATTTACCACTTTTATGATTGGTTTTATTATTAGGGTCATTTTTGTAGGTTATTTGATAAGTGTTATCTCGGTTAAGTATAAGTTTGGCAGAGAGATCACAATTTTCACTTCTATATTGATTTACTAAGTCTTGGCTGAGCACTTTATCACTTTGCCCCATCCCTTCAGAAATCAAAAATAACCCAATGCTGTTTTTTGTATACCAGTGATCCCCCTTAAAAAGGGGTTGTACATGCACATCAGGCCACCCAAGCTTATTAATTGAGCTTATGAAGTTATCTAAATTATCTTTCCCTTCAATAAAAGGTGAATAAATTATTGTAGAATTTTGAATTTCATCAGGGAAGGCAAGAGTGTTATTTTCAACTTTATAATTTAATTCTTCTAGTTTTTGGGTAATTAAAAGAACATCATCATCGGATAAGTATCGTTTATATAAATATACCTTTGTTGTGGAACATCCGATCAAAAAAATAGAAATTAGAATAAGAGTTATAAATCTCAAATTATCACCATCCTTGTTTGTATGCCTAACGCCACATTAAGCGGCTAAAAATTGTTGGCTATAATGTTGAACGGAGTGAAAACAGCCAACTGTTTTTAGTCCGTTTGAATGCCTTGTTAGCAGTGTACTACTCAGCATTTGTTTTTTTATTTCCTAAGAACTCGAATTCAAACTTTAAAGCCGCAATAAATTCGTCTGTTTGAATGTTAATAGCCCCAATAACTTGGGAGTCGTAAGTTTCTTCAGCCTGAATAATTATGACTTTTGTCTTTTCACCCGTTTCTTGGTCAATATGAATAGCATATTGAGGTATTATAATATCGATTGGTTTACCAATATTTTTCCCTTCGACTTGCAGCATAAACACTGCGGCACCTAAATTAATATCATCTTCTGTGGCTTGACGACCACTTGTATATTTATAGTCACTTAACGAAGGCCACAACATAGTATTTTGTCCGTAGAGTAATGTTGATATTAAGATCAACGGTAAAATTAATAATCGATACATGATTTATACTGCTAACGCTTTGCTAAGAGGCTAAAATGGTTGGCTGGCTTTTTTGCGTTACTTTGCAAAAAACGAGCAAACTGTTTTAGTCCTTTTAAGCACCTTGTTATGTGTTTATTCAACAGGTGTTAATACGACATTATCCCAAGTACTGTAAACACCATTGTTGATATTTACAGGTATTCCGCAAGCGGCTCTATACCCCTTCATTCCATCATGAATAGTTGTATTACCACTAAGAGGTCTACTAACCTTCTGTGAAATTTCTTCTATTATTTCGTACGTATTTCCATTTTCATCACGAAATACTCCTAGATTATTAATTTTCATTTATATTCCTTATGCACAAATTAAAACTAAACTCACCCAAACACATAACGCCCCACTAAGAGGCAAAAAATTGTTGGCTAAACTTAGCGACGAAGGAGCAAAAAGCCAACTGTTTTTTGTCCTTTTGAGTGAATTGTTAGTTGCTGGTAGTTAAAAGTACCAACTTTACAACAAGTTATCATGTTTACGGGATGGCAGAAAGAGTTAATAAACTCCTCCGCAATAAACACCTAAACATGAACTTTGAGCCTTAAAAGCCAAAGCAATTTAAATCACTAAACTATGCAAGGCGAAAACTGATTGGCAAAAAGAAAGTGAAGATTGAAAGGCACTTCCATTGCCAAACCAAAGAATTGAACCAAGCGCAAAAGCTTATGTTATGCACTAAACGACAAATAATTTAACTCGAATTAGTGCGGGCAACTAACGCCTCGTTAAGAGGCAAATAATATGTTGGCTAAAATAAGCGACGCAGGAGCAAAAGCCAACTGTTATTTGTCCTGCTTTAACGACTTGTTAGGCATACATTAACCGTGGTGTCGGCGGATATGCTTTACTAAACCTGATTCGTTAAACTCTAGTGAGACGATATTAGTTTTACTATATTCAATGGTTTTATCTAGATGCGCAGGCTTAACTTTACCCATTTCAGTCATTTTTATAAAAACAACATTAGCCCCTACCATAATTTCGTTTATCTCAATATTACTGTTTATAACTTCATCTTTTAGTTTACCAATCATATCTGAGCGGAGTTTCGTTTTATCAGTATACGTAAACTTGAATTTAACATGTTCATCGATGAAATCATCAGATAATAGCGATATATAATGGTCTATTTCTTTAGTGGTTGTATTTGGTTGTTGGCGTGCATTTTTGGCTGATACAAATGCCTTTGCTTTTTCGATTAACTGATCTGCCGTGAACTTGTCATTTGCAGAAGCTGAAAAAGATAAAATAAGGAATATAAATACTAAAGTTAATTTTTTCACTGAACTATCCTTGTATGCCTAACGCCCTGTTAACAGGCAAAAAATAGTTGGTTAAAATTAGCGACGAAGGAGCAAAACCAACTGTTTTTTGTCCTTGTTTAACTGCTTGTTAGGCGAAATTACAATTTTTTAGCTGACAACCATTTTTCGCTTTTATTGATAGTTGCATACCAAGTATCAAATTTATTACGATAGCCCTGCCAAGGTTCAGCTAATTCAGCTCTAGGATCTTTGCTTAGTGAATATGCCATGCCCTCCATGAACCAATCTGGAGTTGAAAACCACACTTTCGTCAAACCAAGCCTTTCATGCTGCAAATGATGTATTAGCTCATGAACCAAATACTCATTTTCCCAAGCTCTAGGACTCAGAACTATACCAAATGTAGCTAAAGTGGCCGCTTTCTGTTTATATAAACCAAAATAGTTAAAACACTCTTCTGTTGAGCAAAATACAACTCTTGGCTTATTTTGGATATTATCTATGTCATTTTCAAGCTGCTTCATAGCTTTGGAATATAGCTGTTTTACTTTAGCTAATTGTGTTTCATCCTCTACACAGATTAATTGAGTTAGGCACTTCACACCTGAGAATTCAGGCGCAATGACTCTAATGGGCTTAAACCCAGCCCAACACGTAATAGGGATGACAATTATAAGAAATAATAATATGTACAACTTTTTCATCGAAACTCCTTTTCGCCTAACGCTTTGCTAAGAGGCTAAAATGGTTGGCTGGCTTTTTTGCGTTACTTTGCAAAAAACGAGCAAACTGTTTTAGTCCTTTTAAGCACCTTGTTATGCGACTGGTAGCAATAACCACAAACCGCAAAACTTATATAAGATTTCGTGGCAGCAAAATCCGAAGTAAAAAACACCTCAGTGCAACCCACAAAACCGTGAATTTTGAGCCACTCAATGACAGTGACTTTTATAACCGCCCTATTTTGGCGAAAAACTGTTTAACCGAAAGCTAAAACAGAATTATTACGCATAAGTTACCAAGTTAAAGAAAAGGCAACAAATACATAATTTTTAGTAAACCGCCAAACTTAGCAAATAAATTTAATCGAATTCGCACCTGACGCATAACGCCTCATTAAGAGGCAAAAAATAGTTTGCTAAAATAAGCGACGAAGGAGCAAAAGCAAACTGTTTTTTGTCCTACTTGAATGACTTGTTATGTGTACATTACTTGATAAAGTTAAATATCGTCACACACAGCAATATAATCACTAAAACGATGTAAATACGCTTAAGCAATACTTTATTACCGCTAAAGTTTTGAGAATGTTCATGTAACATTAAAGTAACTTCTGCATCTGAAAGATTGTGGCAATAATGACACTTCCCCTCTTTTGTGGGGCTTTTAAAGCCACATCTAACACATTTAGTTAGCGGTTCACTATACGTGTTGATGAACATAAACCTCCCTGTACACATAACAGTTTATTAGGAGGAAAAATGCGCCCTTTTCCAGTTGCACTCTTTCCCCGTAAAAATTAATTGTTCACAACTTTATACGAGTAATCACACCGAATCAATAAGTTAAGCTCACCTTAGTGCATAATCATTAGGTTGCGTAGAAAGCGTGCATTTTGCTCTATTTCTTGCGTAAAATTAAAACACGACTAAACTGTATATAAAAACAGTAAGTAGTTAGGGTTCATAATGTCATCGCCATTTTTAACAATCGTTATAGAGCAAATGCGTATGCAACGTTATGCTAAGCGCACTATTGAATCTTATATTTACTGGATAAAAGCCTATATCAATTTTACTCATAAGAAACATCCTATCCAAACCCATGATGCTGAAGTTGAAATGTTTTTATCATATTTGGTCAACAATAAAAATGTCGCGCCCCGTACGCAATCGTTAGCACTTAACGCCTTAGTTTATCTGTACGAACATGTGCTTAAATCCCCGCTAACATTATCGTTAAACTTCAATAAAAGTCATTTAAGCCCGAAGCTGCCCTGTGTTTTAACACCCGATGAAGTGTCCAATTTATTAAAGAACATAAGTGACAAATACATGCTACCTTGCAAACTAATGTATGGCAGTGGTTTACGTTTAATGGAGGCGGTTCGCTTACGTATTAACGATATCGACTTTGATTATCACGCTGTACAAGTGTGGTATGGTAAAGGCGGTAAACATCGTAGAGTTACGTTAGCTAAAGAGTTACACGATGGGCTAAAAAAACAAATAGCCTTAGCCAAAAGCTATTATGAGATTGATAGTGCTAAACATAACTACGGAGGAGTTTGGCTGCCATTTGCGTTAACGCGAAAATTTCCACAAGCAAGCCAAGAGCTTGGTTGGCATTATTTGTTCCCTTCTACTCGCTTAAGTATTGATCCTGAAAGTGAACTAACAAGACGACACCATATTAATGAAACTGTACTGCGTAAAGCGGTAAAAATAGCAACTAAACAAGCAGGTATTGAAAAAAATGTCACCTGCCACACACTAAGACACTCTTTCGCAACACATTTATTACAGCGCGGAGCAGACATTAGAACAGTGCAAGAGCAACTAGGGCATACCGATATTCGCACCACGCAAATTTATACCCATGTTATTGAGCATGGCGGTCATGGTGTCCGCAGTCCGTTATCAGATCTGCTATAGCATTTATCAACTACTAATCTTCAATCTTCAATCTTCAATCTTCAATCTTCAATCTTCAATCTTCAATCTTCATCAAAAAAGATAATAATATCGATATATGAATCAATATTATTATCGTAAAAATAGTCATTTAACATAGCAATTGTAAGCGTATAGCGTTGACTAATGAGCTTAACTTAAATCAATTTATCTCTTGTAGCGCTTATATTTAATCACAGATTTTCTATTGCTTTGTTTTTCCAGCTAGGTAAAGCCATGTTGGGATCACGGTATCAGGATTTAGCGATAAACTTTCTATGCCTTGCGTTAATAGCCATGCTGCAAAGTCTTCATGATCAGAGGGCCCTTGTCCACATATTCCCACGTATTTCCCTCGTTCTTTACAGGCTTTAATTGCCATTGACAGTAAAGCTTTAATCGCGGGGTTTCGTTCATCAAATAAGTGGGCGACTAGGCCTGAGTCTCTATCTAAACCTAAAGTCAATTGTGTTAAATCATTTGAGCCGATAGAAAAGCCATCAAACAAGTTTAAAAATTCATCGGCGAGTAAGGCGTTACTTGGTAACTCGCACATCATAATTACGCGCAAGCCATTTATGCCACGTTGCAAGCCATTTTGTTCAAGTATTGCGATAACTTGCGCCCCCTCATCAACCGTTCTAACAAAAGGAATCATCACCTCTACATTGGTAAAACCCATCTCATCTCTAACACGTTTCATTGCTTGGCATTCTAAAGCAAAGCAGTCTTTAAAGTCTGGAGATACATAACGGGCGGCACCACGATAACCTATCATAGGGTTTTCTTCTTCAGGCTCATAATATTCTCCGCCCACTAAATTAGCGTATTCGTTCGATTTGAAGTCTGACATTCGCACTATGACTTTTTCGGGATAAAAAGCGGCTGCTAACGTCGCAATACCTTCTGTTAACTTTGCAATATAAAATTCTACTGGGCTGTTATAACCAACAATAATATCGTTGATATCTGCTTGTAATTCTGGCGCTTGCTCATCAAAATTAAGTAAGGCCTTTGGGTGAATACCAATCATTTTATTAATAATAAATTCAAGTCTCGCTAAACCAACCCCATGGTGAGGTAGTTTAGCAAACCCAAAGGCGCGATCGGGGTTACCAACATTCATCATAATTTTTACGGGTATATCAGGCATTGTCTCAATTTGTGAAGTATTTATTTCATAGCTAATGTTACCTTGATAAATAAAGCCAGTATCTCCTTGAGCACACGATACCGTAACTTCATCATTGGTTTGAATTAAACTTGTTGCATTGCCGCATCCTACCACCGCAGGAATACCCATTTCTCGAGCTATTATGGCAGCATGACATGTACGCCCGCCTCTGTTAGTTACAATGGCCGAGGCGCGTTTCATAATAGGCTCCCAGTCAGGGTCAGTCATATCTGTGACTAAAACATCTCCTGGTAGTATTTTATCCATTTCAGCCAGTGACGATAAAACCTTAGCTGTGCCCGCCCCTATTTTGTGACCAATTGAGCGCCCTTCACAAATCACCGTGAGCTGCTCTTTACTGTTGAGTTGAAACTCTTCCATTACATTACTATTTTCTCGACTTTTTACCGTTTCAGGCCGAGCTTGTACTATATATAACTTGCCATCGACACCATCTTTTGCCCATTCAATATCCATTGGTCTCTGATAATGCTTTTCTATCGTTACCGCTTGTATTGCCAACTGAGTGACTTCTTCATCCGTTAAGGAAAATGCATTAGCTTCATTTGGGTTAACATTTAATGTTTCAACTTGCTCACCATGAACTTGTGAATCGGTAAACACCATTTTAATTGCCTTGCTACCAATATTGCGACGTACTATAGCGGGCTTTCCTTTGGCTAAGGTGGGTTTATGTACATAAAATTCATCGGGGTTTACTGCGCCTTGCACAACGGTTTCGCCTAAGCCTAAACTAGAGGTAATAAAAACAACATCATCAAAGCCCGACTCAGTGTCTAAGGTAAACATAACCCCCGCACAGGCAATATCACTGCGTACCATACGTTGAATACCTGCCGACAAAGCAACACCACGGTGATCATAGCCTTGGTGAACACGGTATGAAATAGCTCTATCATTAAACAGTGACGAAAATACATGCTTGATGGCAATCATTACCGACTCAAAACCACGTACATTTAAAAAAGTTTCTTGTTGTCCTGCAAAAGAGGCATCTGGCATATCTTCTGCAGTTGCCGATGAGCGAACCGCAAAAGAGGCATCACTAGCATAGCCATCAGCCAAGGTGGCGTAGGCCGCTTCAATATCATGCTGCATTGCAGGTAAAAAAGGGGTGTCAATAATCCATTGTCTAATGGTTTTTCCGCACTGGCTTAGCGCATTAACATCGTCAACATCAAGGCCATCAAGCAATTGGTATATTTTTTCATTAATGCCGCTTTGCTCTAAAAATTCATTAAACGCAAAAGCTGTCGTTGCAAAGCCATCAGGTACTTGTACACCGGCGCTGCTTAAGTTTGAGATCATTTCACCTAACGAAGCATTTTTACCGCCAACACACTCCACATCATTCATGCCTAAGTCTCTATACCAACGAATATTCTCTTGCATAATAAATCTCCATTTTTTGACGATATTGCTATCATTAATGCTATACGGTTTTTTGTGAGTAAACGCATGTTAAGAATAGAACATAAATACAAGCTCACCATACTTTAAGGGTTAAATAATGCGCACCGTTTTTTATATTTCTGATGGTACAGCCATTACTTCAGAAGTTTTTGGTCATGCTTTACTCTCGTTATTTCCAATGCAATTTCAACATCGCACTATTTCGTTTGTTGAAACAGTTGAAAAAGCACAAGCCACTAAAGCGCTTATTAATAAGGTTTGTAGCCAAAATGGTGAGCCAGCATTAGTGTTTCATACCTTTGTTAACCCTGAAGTACGTGAAATTATTGATAGTTGCGATGGCGTTATTTATAACTTTTTAGAACACTTTGTAAAACCACTCGAGCAAGAGTTACAAATAACAGCTTGTCCCAAAGCACACCGCACACACAGTATTAATAAGAATAGCTACGATAACCGAATTGATGCGGTTAATTACGCGCTGGCAAATGATGATGGCAGCAGTATTACCAATTTTGAACAGGCCGATGTTATTTTAATTGGTGTTTCACGATCTGGAAAAACCCCAAGCTCACTTTATTTGGCAATGCAATACGGAGTAAAAGTAGCTAACTACCCTTTTACTGATGATGATATGGAAAACTTATCTTTACCTGCTTTTTTAAAAGAACATAAAAAAAAGCTCTTTGGTTTAACCATCGACCCACAGCGGTTAATTGACATCCGAGAAGGTAGACTGGCGCATAGCCAATATGCATCAGCAAGACAGTGTCGTATGGAAGTACGAGAAGTTGAAAAGCTTTATAAACAAGAGAAAATTCCTTTTATCAATACCACCAAACTATCGGTTGAAGAAATTGCCGCCAAAGTGCTTAGTCAAACAGGTTTACAACGATATAAATACTAATTTGTGCTAACTAATAGCAAGGGAGTATCGGAGCACTGGTACTTTTATTGGTTTTTTATCAGTAAAACGGTTCACATTAGTAGTGAATTTAGCTATGTTAGCGCGATAAAATACTTTATACGTTGTTTTTAGCGTATATAAACGCACCAATTTAAAAAATTTAAACTACATGACCATTAAAACTGATGAATTACGTACTACGCTAATTGAAAATTTAGCCTCGCCTGCTGAGCTTGCTGAGCAAATTCCATTAAGTGCAGCCACTGCTGACTTTATTATGCAAAGCCGTAAAGAAATTGAAGCGGTGATCAGCGGTGAAGACAAGCGCTTATTGGTTGTTATTGGCCCTTGTTCAATTCACGACACCGCGGCAGCAATTGACTACGCTAAAAAGTTAACCGTATTACGTGACAAATACAAAAACGAATTATTGATTGTTATGCGCGTCTACTTTGAAAAGCCACGCACAACAGTTGGTTGGAAAGGGTTAATTAGTGATCCTGATTTAGATAAATCATTTCATGTTGCTAAGGGCTTAAAGTTAGCACGTAATTTATTGGTTGAAATAAATGAGCTAGGCTTACCTGCTGGTACTGAATTTTTAGACATGGTTACCGGTCAATATATTTCTGATTTGATCAGTTGGGGCGCTATTGGTGCTCGAACGACTGAAAGCCAAGTTCATCGTGAATTAGCCTCAGCGTTATCTTGTCCTGTTGGCTTTAAAAACGGTACTGACGGTAACGTTAAAATAGCACTCGATGCTATTCAAGCGGCAAGCGTACCGCATGTATTGTATTCTCCTGATAAAAGCGGTCAAATGTGTATTTATCAAACTCATGGTAATCCATACTCGCATGTTATTTTACGTGGCGGTAAAGTGCCTAATTACCATGCTGAAGATATTAAAGATACCTGCACTAAGCTTGAACAAGCCTCGTTGTCGCAAAGTATTATGATTGATTGTAGCCACGGTAATAGCTACAAAGATCACAACAAACAAATTGATGTTGCTCGCTCTTTAGCTGAGCAAATCACTCATGGTGAAAAGAGCATTTTTGGCGTTATGATTGAAAGCTTTATAGTGCCAGGAAATCAAGCTGTAAAAGCAGATACACCGCTAACTTATGGACAAAGCATTACCGATGCCTGTGTTGATTTAACCGTTAGTGAAGAAATTCTTGAGCTACTCGCTAATGCAGTAAAAACACGCTAACACCTATTTTATCGCCCAAAAATTCATTAAAAAAGGAAGTCATGGCTTCCTTTTTTAATGCTAATAATTTTTAAGCTAGCAACCCTAAACAACTTCAACTAGTCGCTAATTTTTGCGAGTACGGCATCACTACCGGCCTCAACTAAATCAAGTACATAATCAAAGCCTTTTGCTCCACCGTAATAAGGATCTGGCACTTGCATTTCTTCTAACTCAGTCGCAAAAGCGAGTAACAAATGAATTTTATGGTGAAACGCTACGGGTGATAATTTATAAAGCTCGGCCAAGTTGCTCTCATCCATTGCTAATACTAAATCAAAATCAACAAAGTCTTGCACAACCACTTTACGAGCTTTAATGCCATCAAATGAGTAACCACGAGCAGCACCTGCTTTAATAGAACGATGATCAGGTTTTTCTCGCGCATGTGCACCAACGGTTCCTGCAGAGTCTATTTTAAGAGATATGCCACGTTCCATGGCCTTATGACGTAATACTGCCTCGGCACTTGGCGAGCGACAAATATTGCCCATACACACCAGTAAAATAGACTTGATGCCTTTAAATTCATTATTATCAATCACCTAAACAATCCTTGCTTAACAATAGGTCAGAACCTGTAAATAACCATTTTTCAATATATTACATTTGAATCTTGATGAGACTTTGAAAAGTTTTTGAAAAATTAAGAGCTGGTATCATTACAAATAAACAGCATAAATTAAACTGTTTAATAACATTTTAAAGGATTATTCTCTTGGTAAAAGTATAAGCGTGACTTAAATAGCTGTAGTGTGACTTCAATTGTGAAACATAAGTAGCGAGGAAAACTCATTAAATTTAGCGAAGCAGTTCGGAAAAATAGCCGCTAGCCAGAAATTTAATCCACAAGAAAACTCAGTAAACCTTTGGCTGGGAGTGGCTTGCTAAAGTAATAACCCTGTACCAAATTGCAATTTAATTTATCGAGTAAACTAAGCTGTTCAGCGGTTTCAACTCCTTCAGCAACAACCATTAACCCTAAGCTATGTGCCATTGCAATAATGGTATTAACTAACTCGCAGTCTTCTTTACTTGCAGGAATGCCATTAATAAAAGACCGATCTATTTTCA
The DNA here is from genome assembly GCF_039523295.1 of Colwellia asteriadis. Classification (NCBI taxonomy): domain Bacteria; kingdom Pseudomonadati; phylum Pseudomonadota; class Gammaproteobacteria; order Alteromonadales; family Colwelliaceae; genus Colwellia; species Colwellia asteriadis. Next base: position 42,360 of record NZ_BAAAFA010000008.1, read on the forward strand.
GGACATCAAAAGCATATTGTCTTAAATAGCTTAATGATGAATAGCCCGTACCAAAATCATCCATAGATAGCTTTATACCCATGTTGCTAATTTCAATTAAGGCATCATGAATATGAGATTGGCCACTCATTAATACGCCTTCGGTTATTTCTAACTCTAAATATTCGGCGCTAACACCCGCTATGCTGAGTGATTTTTTAATAAAGCTAAGCAATTCAGCATCTCTGAATTGACGAGGAGATAAATTTACCGCCATCGTCAGCTTTTTATGATGGATATGTTGCAGCTCATACAAAAAGCTTAGTGCTTGTTGTAATACAAACCGCCCAATAGGAATAATTAATCCAGTGTGCTCGGCAATTGGAATAAACTCATCGGGTGTAACATTACCTAGCTCAATATTATGCCAACGTAATAGTGCTTCAACGCCAATAATTTTTTGGCTTTTAACATCAAATTGCGGTTGGTAATATAATTCAAGTTCGTTACGCTCTAAAGCACCATGCATTTGCTCTTCAATTTTAAAGCGGCGCAACATTTTGGCATTCATTTCTTTAGAGAAAAAAGAGTAGGTATTTCGCCCTAACCTTTTAGCTTGGTACATAGCACTATCAGCATTACGCAGTAAATCTGCTGCGTTACTGCCATTTTCAGGGAACGTTGCTACACCAATACTTAAGGTCATCATTAGCTCACGGTTATCAATAACAAAGGGGGTTCTAAAGTTAGTGAGTAAATTTTCAGTAATTGATAAAACATCACTCTGCTCAGTGGTAGCACGTAGTAATATAATAAATTCGTCGCCCCCTAAGCGCCCTACAGTATCTCCCTCTCCTAAGCATTCGGTTAACCTACTTGCGGATTGTACTAGCACTTTATCGCCAGTTTCATGGCCTAACGAGTCATTTATTTTTTTAAAATCATCTAAATTAAGAAACAATACTGCTATTTTTTCCTGATTACGCTCAGCTTCGCTTAACATTTGTGATAAACGATCAAGTGCTAAAAAGCGATTAGGTAAGCCAGTTAACTTATCAAAATAGGCTTGGTTTCTAATTATTTCTGCTGATTTGTATTGTTCACTAATATCTCGAATAATAGCGACAATTTGATGGGATTCAGGTAAGTAACTAACTCTTGCTTCAAAGTAGACTATGCCATGTGACATATTAAGCTCATATTCAAAGCTTATCATGCCCTCTTGGTTGATTATTTTATCAATATGACTTTGAAATTTATTAACAACGGCACTGGGTAATAGCTCAACTAAGCGTTTACCAATAAATTGCTCGGGTGCAAAGTATAGGTTTTTTTGATCAGAGCCATGATAATCAATAATTGTTCCATCAACTTCCATTAAAAAGAACAAATCGGGTATTGCTTCAATAATGGTTTTCACCATTCTTTCTTTTAACTGTGCTTGAGATTGTGCCTGTTTAACATCAGCTAAGTTAACATCAAGACAGTACATTTGTTTTTTATTATATTGATTAGTAAAGAGAACATGACTTGAAAACACATTAATGTCTTGCCCATACTTATCTTGTAATGTAATTTCTGCCGCGGGAATTTCAACGCCCTTGGTTATCCACTCACGATGTGCTGCAATAACAAATTCGCACATAGCTTCAGGAATAATTAACTCTTCTATTTTTTTACCTAAGGCTTCAGCTTTGCTATATCCGTACAGTAATTCACTGCCAACATTCCAATAAATAACCCGACGATCTTCATCGTACCCTTGTACTGAAACAACATTCACCGCGTCAAACAATTGATGAAGTGAATCATTAATAACATACTGTTGTGTCAGTGCATTGTTAACGCTGTGTGATTTCATGCTTTACTGAGCCCTCTCATTCCTTTATTTTATAATAGACCTCAACACTAAATTAGCCACCTAAATGTAAAAATGAATAACATAATATAAACAATGTTATAGGATGTTATTCATTAATTTTATCGGAGTTTACGGTAAATTAACCTGCTCGTAGCTTCAAAATGTTTATCTCGCGGCTATTTTTCTAACTTCTTCGTTAACAATATCTCTTAAATCGAGTTCAGGTTAAATTAGTTGTCTACTCGGTAACTTGCTAAGTCTGTCGTTAAACTAACCCCTTGCAATTTAAGTTGATTTATACGCTGTAAGTAAGCCGCCCCTTTAAGCATATGTAAAGCAACATCAACCGCACCTCGGCGTGTGTAATCTTCTAAATAAGTGCCTTTTACCCAACTATTAAATGCCCCTAAACTAGGACCTGCCCAAATTTGGTAATCCATTTCTCTGCCTTTTTCTCCAATATTAGACCAGCGAGAACTTAAGCCTAAATACCACCTGAAAATTAAGGCCATTTTACGTTTAGGGCTACTTTGTGCACGGGCAAGCATTTCAGGATCGCGCTCTGTAAAAAAGGCCTCGGTACCAGCCCAAACTTCATCTAGGTTTGCTCTAAATATTTGCTTCTCTATTTTTTCACGCTCAGCACTAGGAATATCTTCAATTGAGTCGTGGGCAACATAAAGCTCATAGAGTTTTTTCGCGCGCATCGCAAACATAGAACCCCGTTTAACCACTTGCAATTTAACTCCCATTTCAAACATATCCGCTGCAGGAGCCATAGTAACATCAGCCATTTCAACACTGGCTAATAACTTACGCGTATATTCAGAAGCGCCAGCTTCAACGCACGCTTGATTAACTGAACCAAGTACAATATAGGCAGCGCCCATATTAAAGGCGGCAAGTGCCGCTTCAGGCGTACCAATACCGCCACCTGCGCCAACACGTAGTGCTGGAGAAAAGTTATAATTGGCTTGCACCTCATCACGTAGTGCAATAATGGTTGGTAGTAAGGTTAAAAACGGGCGGTTGTCGGTGTGTCCGCCTGAATCCGCTTCTGCGGTAATGTCGTCAGCCATAGGTACACGTAGCGCAAGCTTTGCTTGTAGTGGTGTTATTTTTCCTTGGGCCAGTAATTTATCGAGTAGCTTTTGTGGTGCTGGCTCCATAAAGCGACGACCTACTTCTGTGCGTGAAACTTTCGCAATAACCTTATGGGCAATATTAACACTGCCATCACTATTCTCACTTAAACCCGCAACACGATACCAAACAATATGCTCGGTTAGTCCTAAGTAAGCTGACGCTTCTACCGTTTTAACGCCTAATTTAATAAAACGCTCAACAGCACCGCGCTCTAAAGCTTCTTCTGCTGGCGCATGAATTAAATTAACCGCATATGGGCCATTAGGTAATTCGGCTTGAATGCGTTTAATAGCATCTTCTACTGCATCAGGTACTAAACCAGCGGCACCAAAAGAACATAAAAGCCCTGCTTTACCTAACGCGACCACCAATTCAACAGAGGCAATACCATTAGCCATAGCGCCGCCATGATAAGCGTATTTCACCCCATGCTGCGCTTTAAAGTCAGCATCCCCTAAATTTTCAGGATTAAGCTGCTGTGCAAATGCCAGTACCTCAGTACTAGTAGACGTTTCACTCGCGTTTTTGTTTTGCGTTACGGCAAATTCATTACCCTTTTTGGCAATATACACGGGCATATCAACATTTAATAATGCGGCTTTAATTGCGCTATCGTCAGTGCTCAATACTTCGCTATCAACATGCCATGCCCAATCAGTGGTATTGCGTTGTGTAAATCCTATGTTTGACATTCTCATTCCTATACTTAAATTTTTCATTTTCGTTGCGACGTAATGGCTCGCTCAAAACTAGATCAATACTAGCTCGCTGCTTTAGTTTGCCGGTTTTGTGAGTTTGACTCCGCTTTACCGCACCACCATTGTGCTCGACATCGTTTTAAATGATGCTTAACTTTTCGTTTGATATTTTTTTTCACGCTATTTAACTTATCTTTATAAATACTTTGATAAGCGCTAAGAGTGCTTTCTTAAGCTTCAACTAACGCCAACACTATGTCTTTTACTTCATAAATACGTAAACCGTCTTTAGACAAGTTAGCATCTCCAACTAAACGCACTTCTGTTGCGGTTTTTACAATGTCGGTAATATGCACATCTAACGTCATTTGCTTATTTAGTGGCGTAATTTGCCCACGATACTTCCATTTAACCTGTGTTGTTGGTGCAATAAAGCGTGGATTAGTAAACTGTGCGCCTAAGTCGTTTTTCAATGCGTAGGTTTGCATCAGCTCAATAATAGCTTCAACGCCTAAAGAGCCAGGCATGACTGGGTCTTGATGAAAATGATAACGGAAGAACCAGTCGGTGGCGTCAATAGCGCGTTGGCCATGCACATAAGCTATCTCGGCTTTACCGCCACCTTCCACGATAGATACAGTGTCAATAAAGTTCATTTGACCACCAGCTAATTTATAATGTGGCTTAGCCTCTGGCGCTTGATATAAGCTTAATGATTTATTGCTAAGATCAAAAATTTCAATATTGCTCGCAGGGGTTTGATGATCAACAAACCAAGGGTGAGTTACTTTACCGTTATCAATACCTAATTGGTTAGATAATGCATCTGCGCCAAAATAACCAAATACGGCTGTACCTTGATAAAACAGCTCGTGTGCATCAATGTCTTGTGCCACTGTTGTTTCATTTTTCACGTAAAGTTCAAAAGTGAAACTTTGTACTATCATACCGCCAGCCATGGTTGTACTTAATAGCACTGATTTATTGACGATAGTTTTGTTACGTAAATCTACCTGCTTAACTAAATCGCCACTGCCATCAAGATTACGGAAAAATAAATCTTTTTCAGGGTACTTTAAGGTAGTGCCCATGTAGCCAGAAATAAAACCGTTAGGTTGCAGTGCAATCTCCATAATCAATGAATATGGCATCCAGTTGTTATGGCTATTTTTGCTAAAGTACCAAGCATCTGCTGGAACAAAGTATTCTGCAATACAGTTTGCTGGGTTTTTAAGATCTAAGCGCTCACCAATAACTTCAACAACTTGCGTAACCACTTGTAAGTCACCACAAGGCGTACGCGGTGGAATGCGATGTTGATAAACATCAAAATCAGGGCCAAAACAGTTAGAAATATTGCCGGTGGCAAATTCAAACATATGCCACGGGGTAAAAGGTGCAGTATTAGGCACACGGTTTTGCCCTGCAACGAACGGCGCTTCAAAATGCTGAATGGGTGTTACGCCTTTATTTTTAGGTGCAAGGTGATCAGACATTACTTTCATTAATGGACGCTGTGCATTTTTAAATGGCACTATGCCACGTTCATCAACGCCTTGTTTATCACTATTACTTTCAGCAAATTCACTAACCCTTGTATCGGTTGTATCGATAGCCGTTTGCGAATTAACGAGCACCGTATTATCAGGTAATGTTACAGGATAAGGCGACTCATCAGTTTGCTCGGTGATCATCACTGACAAGTTTTTAAAATCAACTACCGCTTTGCCATCAAGAATAATTTCAATATTGGCTTTTAAGTACGGATAAGGCTCCATGCCCATTTCAGTTACTTCCATACGGTAAGTTAAAGTATTGTACTGCGGAATAACCTGACCACGACAACGCACCGTTTGTGACTCTCCAGGCATAGGCTGGAAACGTGCGTTATTAACATTGGCATGCATGCCCAATTTTAGCATAAAGAACATTGCCATTTGCCCACAGCCTTCGCTCATCAATGAACCAGCCATGACTTGATCACCTTTAAAGTGACACGGAAAATACCAGTGCTCTGGGTCGAGATCTTTTTGTCCTTCAAGTAAACCTAAGCCCCAATGTCCACCATGAGCATCAATTTTGGTAATACGCTCAATCATTAAAAATTTCTTTGATGAAAATTTCAATGACGGATTGCGCCCTTGTTGGTTATATTCTTCACCAAAACAGCCTGCAACATCGCCATCAACTAGCTTCATCATATCGTTATAATCGAAGTGTTGTTTCGCCTGTTTGGCTGAATCTTTATTAGTGATTAATGGCGTAAAGCGACTTTTAACCGCATTAGCAAGTTGTGCTTTATCTTTATCATTTAAAATAACCCCTTTACCGTCAGCTAATTCTTCATCCGTGAAAAAACCAGCACAACCATTACGCATGATCAGTACTTTTTTATCGCCAACGTAGCAATCGTAGTGAAAGAAAAATAACAGCTGTTCACCATTTTTGGCGTACGAGTCAATATGAATTTCATAACGCAGGGTTTCTCCGCCAAAGGCCATTTCTTCTAAAAAGGTTAGTTCGCAATCAAGTAAACGATAAACTCGTTCACCTTTCGCCTGAAAATCAATGCCAATATAAGAGATTAATAACAAATCACACTGACCTGATTCAACCGAAACTGACCAAGGAATTTGACCATCAATTAAAAAAGGCGCATCGACCGGAATGTCATACTCAGTGCACATGTAAGACTTTTTATACTCATGTACTCTGGCATCTAATTCGGTAACGCGTGACACTAATAAGTAGTCTGTGGTAGGTAATCTAACGCGGCGTGAGTAGTTATCGATAATGGCATATTCTTCACCAAACACTTTTGCAATATCACCTTCGGCAAACTCTACTAAATCGGCGGTATCCCAAATAAGATGATCGGGTTGATTAAAGCGCTCTTGTAATTGCAAAGGTGGATAGTGATAACCAGCAGGCCCTTTAATGGCAAACCCTAAACCTTGAGATTCACTGTCCAATTTCATCGCTGGACTTTCTTGTATATGTGCATTGTCGCCAGAGTTTATAACATCAACACCTTGAGACACATCGGCCTGTAAGCTAATTAACTGGGCAATATGCTGTTGCGCTAATTGACGGCTAGTTAAAAACGACTGATGAGTTGCCGTTGCTTGGGCAATGGTTTTGCTGACGGTTGTCTCAACATTGTGTGTATTATTTGCCACGACTTGATGCTTACTTTGATCATTGGCATGAGAGTTATCTTGACTATTATTTTTCACAGGTACTCCAATAACAGTCGCGATATTTGCGGCGCTGTTTGTTGATAAGTTTGCTAATACTGGCTTTGAAGTGCTTTTCGCAACGCTTTTAAGTAAACGCTGCGGCACTAAATTAGCTAACGCAATAGGCGCGCTAATGCCGTGCTTCGCATTAACATGGCTATATGCCTGTTTAATTTCGGCTATATGCTCGTTATGACTTTGTTGATGTATTAATTGACGAATACTATCGCCGCCCAAGGTAATTGTTTTAATGAGCTCTGGACGCTTTTTCGTTATTTGACTTGGCGCACTTTGGTGCTGATCTCCACTTGACGATAAAATTAAATGTGCACAACTTTCATCTTTACCTAAACCATTAATCGCAATATAAGTTTTATTATTTTTATTGGACTGAGCATTTAATCGCAACGCAGATTTAATAATACTGGCCATGCCTGATGCATTAAAAGTGTGCCCGATAGTATTTTTTACCGAGCTAATTTTTTGCTGCTGACTCACTGACGGGTAAATACTTGGTAAAGCGTGTTGTTCGGCAATATCTTCATCAATAAAACCACTGCCATGCGCTTCTACTTCGCTCACTTGCTCAGCACTAATACCTGCGCTATTTAACGCTTTTTTCGCCGCAGTGTTAATAACATCAGCGCTGACTTTACCCTGATAATTAGCAAAGCAGTTACTGTCAATTTGTGCATAAACACTGTGCTCGCCCATGGCACTACAGCTAACTTTTGAGTGAGGAACAACAACTAAGGCACCTGCACCTTCACCAACTTTCCATTGATGGCTATCAGTATTGCCATCAGCGCTCAACGAAACCTCTGCGTAATGTTGACGTAAGGTAATATTTTCAACTGAGCCTGCTAAATCGACCGCAGCAATAATAACAGCTTCAACATCACTGGTTTGAAATAAGCTTTGCGCCAACTCAACACAACGGTACACCGAATTCTCTTCTGCTGAGAGCGTAATTGCTGGCCCTGAAAAATCCCATAACGCCGAGATACGCGACGCCATAATATTGCCAATAAAACTGGTGTATTGATTTAGCTGTGCAGCTGAAGCAACGCCATCTTTAGCAATATTAATTAAGGTATTACGTTGTTTGTCAGTTAACGTGACGCCTTGCTCAAGCAAGCTAGTTTCAATTTGAGTCGCCAAATTAACGCGACCGCGATATTGATGCAGCTCAAGCTCAATACCCATAGCAACTAAAACCGCAACATTGCTACCCTCTTTTAGGCCAGCATCTTTAGCAGCATTATCAGCCACTTTCATCATCATTAATTGCTGTGGAATTAAACAGTCTTGCTCGTTTGGCGGTACTTTAAAGCGTAAAAAATCAATATCAAACTGCTCCACATAGCCACCTTTGGGTGCATGTGCTAACCCTAATGCATTCATCACACTGCTATCTTGCTCAATGCCTTTCCAGCGCTTAACGGGTAGCTTTGTAAAGGTATTACCTTGATTGGAGAGTAACTGCAAAAAAGCACTTAAGTTTTCAGCATGGCCAAAATGGGCATCCATTCCGATGATAGCCAATGGCTCTTGAGCATTCACCTGGTTTTGAGTGCTGGCTGCATTATCAAGCGTATCACTCGGCTCTTGTAATACAATGTGTGCATTAGCGCCGCCAAAACCAAAAACACTAACGCCAGCAATACGTGGTTTAATTGCACTGGCAGCGCTATTGGCAACGGGCCAATTAACGGTTTGTGTTGGCATTTGCGCTGCCGTTAAATATTCCTGCTTAGAGCGAATAGGATCGGTTAAGTTAATGGTCGGCGGAATAATTTTTTCATTTAAGGCGCGGATCGCTTTAGTCATCCCCGGCATACCTGCGGCGGTAAGTAAGTGACCTAAATTTGATTTAACAGAGCCTAACAGCGGTTTGTTGTGATAACGACTAAAAAAGGTTTCCATCGAGCCAAGCTCAACTTTATCCCCTTTAGGGGTCCCCGTGGCATGGCACTCAATGTAGTCAACGTCGGCAGGGTTAACGTCTGCATTTTCATAAGCACGTTCGTAAACGAGTACTTGTCCCTTAGTATTCGGGCTTAACACAAACTCGCCTTTACCATCGTTAGATAACGCACCACCTTTAATGATGGCGTGAATTTTATCACCGTCTCGCACCGCATCATTATGACGTTTTAGCACCATCATACCAGCGCCTTCACCGGCAAAAAGCCCTTGTGAATTTTTATCAAATGGCGCGTGCACGTTGTTTTCAGGGTATGCTTGGAATATTGAAAATCCCATATTCACAAACATAGGATCGGCGCCCGACACTGCACCTGCGAGCATCATGTCAGCCTTACCAGTATGCAAATAATCACATGCCAGTTTTACCGAGTAACAACTGGATGCACAAGCAGCATCAAGTGCAAAATGTGCTCCGCCTAAACCAGCAGCTTTCGCAAGTAGCGCCGCAGGGTAACCAGCTACCAGTGCATTATCAGCATGTGGAGCCTGATTTAAACTCGCATTAACATTGGCAGTATCAGTTGAAAATGTTGATAACTGTAAATCTTGATTGATGATTTCTTTAAGACTATTTTCAACCACTTGATGGTATAAAGGGAGAAACAAATGGTTTGATGATTTAGTTGGAAACGATAAATTACCTAAAATCACCCCACAGTTTTCTAGTGCCGTTGAGCGCCAATATCCTGCATCACTAAGAGCTTGCTCAGCAACATATAATGCCCATTGATTTAAATCATCTAGTTGCGTTAAATACTCAGCAGTTAAACCATTACTTAACGCTTTGCCCTGTGCATCAGTTACAAAAGCTGTGGCATTAAAGTTAAAGTCTCGAATATAACCGCCATGCACACAATAAAACTTATCGGTGTCTCCTTTTTTACCGGTATATTTATCAGGATCAACGCCCATTTGAGCATGACTCGCTTTTGAGCGACAATCTTGCTTGTTAAGTAATTGTTGCCAAAATTCATCGGGCTGTGATGATCCGGGAAATAAATTTGCGATACCGACAACGGCAATGTTTTCCATGAATTCTCTCTTTAACATAGGTTAATTTTTATGTTTTAATCAATTAGTTATTTAATTACGTTCAATTGGGGTGTTGGTTTTTATGATTAATGATCATTGAACCATTAAAAACACTCTCAAGATCAACACTAACGCCATGGCTGAGTAATTTCGCTAATGCTCTAAAATAGGTGACTTCATCACGGGTTCCTTTGGCGTTAACAGGAACAGATAAATGCGGATGACTACCATGAGGTAAAATTTTATCGACCCAACTCGATAAAGATCGCCCTGGCCCCATTTCAATAAATACTCTACTGCCTTGTTCGTACAAGGTATTCACTAAGCGTGGAAAGTCGACCTGCTCACATAAACATTTGGCAATTGAGTTAGCAATGCTGCCACTAAATTGCGGTACTGGTAAATAACATGAGCTCGAGTACATTTTGGTGGCAATACGTGGATTAACCGCCATAGTATAGAGTTCAACCATGGCATCATATTCGGCTTTTGCTGGGGCACTATGAATAGCATTTGCCATGGTTAATGGCATGGCTCGAACCCCCAAATTTTTAATCACCCGTAAGCAATCTTGCGGAAAGCCGCCAACCAGTAAACTATCAGGAGTATTCACTATGGTGCAGTAAACTCGCTTTTCGCCGACACTCGCTTGCTCAAACTCAGCTAAAGTCGCTTTTATAGTGTATGTTTCCCATAACGGTTGCTGGGCTATTTCATCATTTGATAAATCCCAACATTCACGTAACGTTGATAATTCACCACAAAGTTTATGATTGAAAGTGCTTGATTGTGCTAAGCGCGCACTCATTAAACCAGGTTGCTGCCAACAGCCTAACGCGGCATACATACTAACTTCACCCATAGAATAGCCGGTAGCAAAATCAGCCTTGACCTTAAAAACGCGCTCAAATATTTGGGTGAATACACAAGCAAAACCAACACCAGCCTCAGCAATATCCGCTAAACTGCCACGTAATTGAATATCAAGCTGTTTTAATTCATTAAATGTTGGCCGAATAATCGTTCGAGGATTAAGTAATCTATCTTTTAAACTACTACTAATATCATCGGCTAGTGCAGCAACGCTTTGGTATATTTCAGGAAACAAGTGAAATAAATCACGTCCTAAACCGACATACGTTGCGCCAATGCCAGGGTAAATAAAGGCAATATTATTGCCTACCTGACTAGTATCACCTTTACGGTTATTTGCTCCCAAAGGCACGGTACTATTTACGCGGCTATGTTGAGTAGGCGACTGAATAACAGACTGAGTAACCGGCTGAGCGCTAAAATAACTTCCTTTAGGTGTTTTCCAATCAATACCGCTTTCAAAAGCATTTTCCATACCTAATTGCGCTAAGCTAAGCTCTTTTTGTAACTCAGGTATAGACTCACAAAGTAACGCTATCGTGAATACTTTATTTTGCTCTGCTGCGTTACATTGTAAAAAATACTGGTATTGCTGTTTAGCTAATAAAGTGAGTTCAGCGCTTGGTGAGAACGTTAACGAGGCCTTGGCTAAATTAGCCACTTGCGTTGTTACCTGCTGTAAATTTTGGATTAATACCTGTTGGCTCTCACCACAAACCAAAATTAATTTCATTGGGCTGCTGGCGATAAAACCGTTTTTTCTCACGTCGGCTAATGGGAACTTATCAGCGACGACACCAGCTGCAACATCGGTTTCGAGTGCAAGGCTATGTTCCGTTAAAATAAGATGACAATAACTGTGCTCGGTTAAACAACTGTATGCCGCACTATGGCAATCTCCATTAACATTAGGATACCAAGGGCGCGCCTCAGTTGCTAAATAAAAGCTAGATTGCTCAAACCATGGTAATTGCGTATCAAGTGGTGATTGCCAATCACTAATAGCGGGAATATAACGTTGTTGCAATGCAATAACGGTGCGGACTAAACCCAGCACTTGTGAAAAACCAGCCCCTTCCCCAACAATACTTCGCGCAGAAGTCATTGCAGTAGACAGTGCCGTAGATAATGCGTTTTGTTTATCACCACTACAATAAAGCTGACACAAGCCTTGTAACTCTGCATTTTTTAAATCTTGCTGAGCTAAAGCTGAGCTTTCAAGTAAGCCAATATTGCTTGTTGTTACCCCTGATTGCTGTAACGCTTGCTCAGCTATTTGATTAATATCATTTGCGGATACAGCCTTACTGATAAGGCTTTTAACACCATTTATCCAACTATAAATCGCGAACTTTTCCGTTATTGCTAATCTTTCACTACAAAGTAAAACTGCTGCTAAACCACTCGTTGTTTGATATCCGTTAAAGTGGCTATCGAAACTGACCGTATTAGTTGGGATTTTTTCGTTAATGGTTTGATTAACATTAAAATTAATACCAACTAAGGCCACTATTTTACCTTGCTCAATTAAGGTTGCACTTAAGGTTAATGCTTGAGCAAGTTCACTAACAACAGATATAGTGTTTGCCGTTGCTGATTTTTCGGTAAAACTGTTTAAATGCTGAGCTGTAATACATTCACCAACAGCCGTTTCACAAGCAGGGCTTTCACAAACAACAATGGTGACTAATTGCTCCTCAATATTAGCAACGTTATTTGTAGGGAAGTGACAAGGCGCAATCATACGGGCAACTGACTTTGCAACGCACTTAGCAAGATTATGCTCACCAAGATTAAAAGCGGTATGATTCTGCTCTGTGGTGTTTTCGACTTTCGCTAAATAAAGTGCTCGCGCCACTTGATCAATATTTTCATACTGACCAAAGTGGCTGTCGATGCCAATAATGGCGAGTCTGTTATCTATCATTACACTAGCTCAGCTTTGTCTTTTGCTGTTCCCTTTGCGCTCTCTTGTGCACTTTCTTGTACATTCTCTTTGAGACTTGAGCTAGCTTGTACCTTTGTTGTCACTTGGCTTTTACTTAACGTATTTTCAGGTAAAAATACGTTATTTAAAGTTGCACTTGCGGTAACTTTTGCTGATTTAACGTCAGCCAGTAATTGGTAATCTTCGCTGAACAATTGAATATCGGCCACCAAAGAGCCACGTTTACTAGTAGATTTACTGCCTGTGGCTTTAACAACATTAAGTAGTAAATAAAAACGCTCATTTAATGCCACTTGACGATAAACCGTCCACTGCTGCGTACTTGATGGCAAACTGCCTAAACCTAACTGCTGTTTTACCCAAACTAGCATCGCTTGATAAACCAAATCATTGGCAAAAATATTATGCACGTCACTGTCTTTATTTGCGCTTAATGGAAAATCACCTTGTTTAACCTGAGCTAATTCAGCAACCTGACAAGCAAGTAATAAGCTAGTGTCATCACAATGCAATATCGCATGAATGCCTTGTAAGCTTTCTCCGTGAAATAAAGTACCATTGTTATACAAGGCTTGTGCTTGGTCAGTTGCGTTAGTCGCTGCAACAGTTTGCTTAGCTGCATCACTATTAAATTCATCAACTAAAAAGCGCTGCTGATCAGTAAGCGTCATTTCAGTAATTGCTTGCTTTGCTTGGCTAACTGGCGCTAAGTGAATTTTTGCGCCGTAATGAAAAATCGTTTTTTCATTGCCATGCTCATCAATAACCTTGCTCGATATCGTGACCTCTACCTGTAAGTGGTTATTATTTTGCTCTTGAGCATTCATCTCAATAATAAAATCAACAGCCTGAGCAAGCGCAATTGTCGCCTCATCAAAGGTAACGCCTTTAAAAAGCTTATAATCACTACTGCCTTGGTAGTAATAACCTTGATAACTTGCCTGACAAGCTTCACTCATCCACGCTAAGGCACACACGGTGGGTAGTACTTGATCATTTCCTATGGTGTGATCGACTAAAAAAGCATTGTTAGTCACTTGTAGTGTTTTAATAACACGGTTTGATAAGCGACTAACTTGCGGCTTTTTTACCTGTGCACCTTGCTCGTTTTCAGTCGTTTTAGTGCTATCTTTAGAAAGGTCGTTACCAACTAAAATTTGCGGACAACGATTACTATTAGCGCCTAATTCACTCACTAATAGCTGCGCGCCAGCATCTAGTGGAATAATATAAACACCACGGTCATTAAACATGCGCTTTAACTCTGAGGTAACCATACCACCATCCCAAGGTCCCCAGTTAAAGCTTAATACTTGGCTTTGAGGGTGTAATGCTTTAAAACGGTACGCGGTTTTATTCAAAATTTCATTAGCAATGGCGTAGTCAGACTGTCCTGGATTTCCGTAAAAACCAGCAGCCGATGAAAACAGTACTAAATGTTTAAGCTGATGCTGATCAACACACGATAGTAGCGACAGTAAACCATCAATTTTAGTACGGTAAACACGATTAAATTCACTTAAGGTTTTTTGTTCAATAAACTTATCGGCTAAAACCCCTGCTCCGTGAATAATACCGCTAATGTCACCCAAGGTTTTTACTAGAGGCGCAACGGCATTATTAACGCTTTTGGCATTAGTTACATCAGCCGCAACATAATGTGCTTTGCCGCCAGCAGCAGTAATAGCATCAAGTGTTTGAGCAATTTCACGATTAGCTAATACCGCGCTAGTAAGCTGACTCACTTTCACTGGCGTTGGCTTTTCACCTTGAGCAATTAGCGCTTGCATCGCTGACTTTTTCAGCTCAGCTTCATCGTTAACCCCTTGCGCCCAGGTTGCTTCGCTCGTTTCATAAGCAGATCGCCCAAGTAAAATAAAGCTCGCTTGATATTGCTTAGCTAATTCAATGACACAATGCGCAGTAACACCTTTGGCGCCACCACTCACTAAAAAAACGGCGTTGTTATCAATACGATTACCCGCTTCAAGATTATAGCTATTAGTGGTTTGTGCCACTAATGTCACGCGATTAATACTGGTTGATAATGTGCTGTTATAGCCTACTTCAATCAACGAGGTATCTGCATCTAAAAACTCATCGTAAATATAACTTGCTGCTTTCGCTGCACTAACTTTTGTTGATGAGGCACTTACTAGAGGTAAATCAATAAGACGACAGAAAACCGTTGGCCATTCATGGGACAAGGTTTTTACTAAACCATTTAACCCCGCTTGTACTAAATCACTTTGTTCATGAGCTTTAAAGTCATCATTTGAAAAACCTAAGTTTCCTCCTTGATGTGTTACCACAACAAAACTAGCACGGGTTGTAGTCGCTCCCTTTACATGACAAAGCTTCGCCAAAACAAAAGCAAGCATTAAGCCCTGTTTTGCACTTTGCGGGTATTCAATTGCGGTAATTTCGGTATTAGCATGCAGATAAAATACCGCGTCAATATTACCTTGCGCTGTTTGTATGTTTTCCAGAGCTTGTTTAACGCCCGTCTCATCAATTTCTACGTTGTCGTCTGAAGCATTAACAAGTTCAACAACATTGACTTGGTTGTTAAAAGGTTTGTTTGTTTGTGATTTTATCCACGCTGGTTGCAGCACATTCACCTTAAAACCGTCTGCGATTAATTGCTCACTTAGTGGTATCGCTACGCCACTACCATCATCAACAATTAAAGCGTTACCACCAACGGCGGGAACAATTTTAGTCACTGAAGGAAGTGATTTTATCGCCACTATGGCACTTGGCGCCTGTTCAATAGCACTTAATGACTTATTACCTGTAGGTGGCGTCGGCTCTGTCGGCGGCGGATTATTATTGGTAACGCGTGACTGTATATAACTAACAATTTCACCTAGAGTACGAAGCTGCGCTAAGTCTTCTGGATTTAACTCAGGTAAGTCGGTAATTTCATCTTGTACCGCCCCTAAAATTTCCACACGTTTGATAGAGTCGATGCCTAAATCCGCTTCCATATCCATCGCTAACTCTAGCATTTCAGTAGGATAACCAGTCTTATCTGCAACAACCGTCATCATCACCGATTGAATATGATCTAAGTCTATTGCGGGTGTTGAGTTAGCTGTTAATGATGAGGTACTAGCTATTGGGGTACTATCTATTGAAGTGTTGGCTATTGAGGTACTGTCAGGCGCAGCAACACTCACTTTTGATTGCATGTAGCTAACAATTTCACCTAGAGTACGAAGCTGCGCTAAGTCTTCTGGGTTTAACTCAGGTAAGTCAGTAATTTCATCTTGTACTGCCCCTAAAATTTCCACACGCTTGATAGAGTCAATACCTAAATCCGCTTCCATATCCATCGCTAACTCTAGCATTTCAGTAGGATAACCAGTCTTATCTGCAACAACAGTCATCATCACCGCTTGAATATGATCTAAGTCTATTGCGGGTGTTGAGTTAGCTGTTAATGATGAGGTACTAGCTATTGGGGTACTATCTATTGAAGTGTTGGCTATTGAGGTACTGTCAGGCGCAGCAACACTCACTTTTGATTGCATGTAGCTAACAATTTCACCTAGAGTACGAAGCTGCGCTAAGTCTTCTGGGTTAAGCTCAGGTAAGTTAGTAATTTCATCTTGTACCGCCCCTAAAATTTCAACACGCTTGATAGAGTCGATACCTAAATCCGCTTCCATATCCATACCTAGCTCTAGCATTTCAGTAGGATAACCAGTCTTATCTGCAACAACAGTCATCATCACCGCTTGAATATGATCTAAGTCTATTGCTGGTGCCAAGTTAGCTGCTAATGTTGAGGTACTAGCTATTGGGGTACTATCTATTGAAGTATTGGCTATTGAGGTACTGACTATTGAGGTACTGACTATTGAGGTACTGGCAGGCGCAGCAACGGATACTTTTGATTGCATGTAACTAACAATTTCACCTAAAGTACGCAGCTGTGCTAAGTCTTCTGGGTTAAGCTCAGGTAAATCGGTAATTTCATCTTGCACTGCCCCTAAAATTTCCACACGTTTAATTGAATCAATACCTAAATCCGCTTCCATATCCATGCCTAGTTCTAGCATTTCAGTGGGATAACCAGTCTTATCTGCAACAACCGTCATCATTACTGATTGAATATGATCTAAGTCGATTGCGGGTGCCAAGTTGGCTGTTGATGTTGCGGTACTAGCTATTGGGGTACTGGCAGGCGCTACAACGGATACTTTTGATTGCATGTAACTAACAATTTCACCTAAGGTGCGCAGCTGTGCTAAGTCTTCTGGGTTAAGCTCAGGTAAGTCAGTAATTTCATCTTGTACCGCCCCTAAAATTTCAACACGTTTAATTGAATCAATACCTAAATCCGCTTCCATATCCATCGCTAACTCTAGCATTTCAGTGGGATAACCGGTTTTATCTGCAACAACAGTCATCATTACTGATTGAATATGATCTAGGTTAAGAGTAGTAGTAACGCTATGCGTAGCTTCTGCTGATGTTTCGACTAAATGCAAAGTAGTGCTTTGCGGCTGCGCTGCAACACTCACTTTTGATTGCATATAATCAACAATTTCACCTAAAGTACGTAATTGCGCTAAGTCTTCTGGGTTAAGCTCAGGCAAGTCGTTAATTTCATCTTGTACTGCCCCTAAAATTTCCACACGTTTAATTGAATCAATACCTAAATCGGCTTCCATATCCATGCCTAACTCTAGCATTTCAGTGGGGTAACCGGTTTTATCTGCAACAACCGTTAACATCACGTTGTTAATCAACTCAAGATCAAGTGAAGGCTCAACAACAGTTTGTGGCGCTAATGCTGCTGCAACTTGAGTTTGAGTATTAGCTGGCGCGCTAACACTTGTTGACATAGTAGCTACCGCATTAACGGCTGAAACACTGGCAGCTACACTTTTCGGCGCTATATTTTGAGGGGCTATACTTTCAGGCGCTATGCTTGCAGGTACAGTCTTTTGCGATATTGCCGATGTATTTGAGCTTGCAGAGGCATTATTTAACAGTAATGCCATTGTATCGTTTTGACTATTTAGGTATTGCTCATGCACACGTAGCGTTTCAGATTGAAATTGATGATACATACCTAAAGTACGATCTAAACTTTCAGGTAATTGACTCTCACCTTCAGATTGCGCTACTGCGCTAAGTACTTTATCAACTGTTTGTGCGTATTCTTTTGGTCCTTGCATGTATTGCTCATGCACTGACAATAACTGTTGTTGATGTTCAACAAACTGAGCAACACTGCGCTCAATACTTACCGCTAAGTCTGTAGCGTCAACAGCTTTATTTACACTGTGGCTATTAGCTGAGTGAGTGTTAGTTGACTGTTTATCAATCTGACTTTCATCAATAATATTGCCGTTCACATCAACGTATACAATTTTTTCAACCACTTTTTCTACGATTTTTTCGACTTCTTTGGTTACTACTTTTTCAACAGGCTTTTCAATCGGTGTTGCTATCGCTTGCTTAATCGTTCGTCCATCAGATAGCGCGTCGCTAAATTGCTTTTTCGTTTTTTCACTCACATAAGATGCGCCATTAAGCTTCATTGCCAACGCTGACATTTTAGGCGGGGTTAATGGGCGTTTAACCGCTGAATACGGGTCAATTTCATTTAACGACAGACCTAAAACGCATAGCTGTACTGCTGCTTGGCGTAATTGTAAATCGGCTGACTTTTTGGCATTGCCATTAACCGCAATAGCCACCACATCGTCTTTATCGCTGAGAATATTTTCAACTAATTTAGTCAACACATTTTTAGGACCAAATTCAATAAATATTCGACCACCTGCATCATAGAGGTTATCTATTTCTTTATTAAAATGTACTGACTCTAAAATATGATTTTTAAGAGCCTTTTTGATATCAGCGGCCTTATTTGAATGCGCTTTACCCGTGCCATTTGCAAATACAGGCATAGTTGGCTTGTTGAATTTAGCGCTATCTATTGCCTTGGCAAAAGGTTTTTGAGCATGACCGACTAACGGTGTGTGAAATGCAGCAGAAACCGGTAATGGCACCACTTTATAACCTTTATCTTTTAATGCCGCTGAGGCTAACGCGATTTGCGCACTAACGCCGGCAACAACCACTTGATTATTTGAGTTGTAGTTAGCGATAGATACATCAGCAATATCTTTAATGTCATTAGCAACTGCATCAGGATTACCCACAACGGCAACCATAGTGCCGGCATCAAAATCTTTGGCGCTATCACCAACAGGCGCAGCCATTGCTTGTCCACGACTACGTGCTAACATCATATAATCTTTATCGTTAACAACCCCAGCAGCCCACAAGGCAGTTAATTCACCAAAGCTATGCCCTGCAGTAAAATCTGCCTTAAAGCCAGCATTAGTAAACGTTTTATATAATCCTACACTGAAGCAGCCAATGGCAGGTTGTGCATATTGTGTTAAACGTAATGCCTCCTCTTGTGCTTTACGAGCATCATTCGTAAACGCAGGAATCGGGTAAGTTACCGGTGATAATTGGCTTAATTGTGCCGCGGTGAATTCATTATCCATATCGCTAGCCGCTTGCATCACACTTGGGAAATTACACGCCAGCTCACGACCCATATTTACATATTGCGAGCCTTGCCCAGAAAATAGCGCGACAACTTTATCATTGGCAGTAATTGCCGATTTTCGGTAATAAATACCATGCGGTAATGACCATTGCTCAATACCCGCTTGCTTATCGAGCTGTGTTAACGCTGCTGAAATCATCGCTAAAGCTTCTGTAGCGTTTTTAGCAGTAAAACCACAACGAGCATGATCGTTTGCTGGTGGTGTTAGCGTATTTTGCGTCACTAACGCATTAAACACATATGGCTGTTCATCCACGTTAACGGTTAGTTTTTCTTGCCATTGGCGTAAATGATCTTTAAGCGAGCTTTCATCATTGCCAACCATAACAATAGTTTGTGCAACATTAGTTAAACGATACTGGCCTTGTGCTGTTGGCTGATATTCTTCTAATACCATATGGTAATTAGTACCACCAAAACCAAACGAACTAATACCAGCACGGCGCGGTAAACCATCGGCTCTAGGCATCCATGGACGAGTTTCACTGTTTAAATACAGTGGGCTGTTTTCAATATCAAGTGCAGGATTAGGTTGATCAATATGTAATGTTGGCGGCAACACTTTATGATGCAGCGCTAATACTGCTTTAATCATACCAGCAGCACCAGCGGCTGCTTTAGTGTGACCAATTTGCGATTTAACCGAGCCTAAAGCAATATGCTGCTTGCCGTCGTTATTTTGAGAAAAATGCTTCATCAAACCACTAAATTCAGCGGCATCACCTGCTTTAGTGCCTGTGCCATGAGCTTCAATTAAACCACAACTTTTCGGCTCAAAACCTGCGTCTTCATAGGCACGCTTTAACGCTTTTGCTTGTCCGTCAGGACGCGGCGCATAAATTGATTTAAAACGACCATCAGATGAAGTACCAATACCTTTTAGTACCGCATAAATTTTATCGCCATCACGCTCAGCATCCTCTAAGCGCTTAAACGCCATCATGCCAATACCTTCACCTATCATCATACCTTTTGAGTCAACATCAAACGGACGAATATCATTATTTGTGGTAAAGGCTGGTGTTTTCGAAAATGACATATACATAAATGGCGAGTTATCACAACAAACGCCACCTGAAATCATCACTTCTGAGCGATATTCTAATAAGTCTGAAATAGCTAACTTAATTGCCGCTAATGAGCCAGCACAAGCAGCATCAACCACACAGTTAGTGCCACCAAAATCAAAGCGGTTAGCAATACGCCCTGCGATAACATTGCCTAACATGCCTGGAAATGAGTTTTCTTCCCAGCTAATATAGGCTTTTTGGAATTTTTCGATGATCATCGCGCGATCGTCACTATCAACCCCTGAGGCTTTTAATACTTTTTCAAGTACTGGCCCTTGTAATCGAGAAGTTAATGGCGAGATTTGCTTTTGACCGCCGCCGACACCTAAGGTGATACCTACTTTATCGCGATCGTAACCAGAGCCGTCACCAATGCCGGCATCGTTCAATACTTCACGAGCCACCACTAAAGAAAGCAACTGTGCAATATCAGTTAACTCTAAAATGTTTGGTGGTAAACCAAACTCCATTGGGTCAAAGTCAATATCAGGTAAAAAACCACCACGTTTACAATAGGTTTTATCGGCAACTTTAGGGTCGCTATTATAGTAATCTTCAATGGTCCATCGATCACTTGGAACATCTTTAATCGCATCAACCGACTCAAAAATATTATCCCAGTATTCGTCTAAATTTTTCGCATCAGCAAACATTGATGCCATACCAACAACAGCGATGGGACACTCTTGAAGACGAGAGTTTAACTGTGCGTGTTGCTCGTCATTATGTTCTTGTGCGTTTTCGTGGGAAGTATTCTTGTTAGCCATTGGCTTCTCCGATTAAGACTTGCGTGCATTTTCGTTCTGCTTATGATGTTCAGTGCTAGCATCTTGCTTATCGGCACTGTCATTTAATAAACGAAAACGACTTAAAAATTCACTATAATTACCCGCCAAAATTCGACGAATATGAAATGGGGCTTTGGTGAGCACATAGCTCATGTAACGACTGGCGGCTTCAGACTCATTGCTATCATAAATATCGACGTAAACCCAACCAGATGCAGGATCATTAGCAATAAGTAAGCGACTTGGTTTTGTTTGATTGTTTTGGTTTGTCTGCTGAGTACGGTTTGTAGCTAACTTATCGCTAGAATGCGCTGTTAGCTGCTCAGTTGATTGCTCGCTTAATTTCTCAGTAATGTCACTGGTCTTATTGGAAAAATCGGGGAGCGGGGTTACTTTCACTTGTACTACCTGCTCAACACTGAGTTCACGTGAGCGATTTAAGACTTGATGCATTGCCTGAGGACTAATTTCAGCGAATAACTCTTGGTTTTCTTGCTTGTCTTCCAGCCTTACTTGAATCGGGCTTTTGTTATTATTATCCGCATCAACCATAGTCCCACATGCTTGCATGTCAGTGAGTTTTGACACGCCATGACGCTTCAAACAACGTTGCAAGCCAGCACGTGAAACATTGGCATTAATAAACTGTTTACATACCGCAAGTAATTCATCAAGTGATAGTAGTAGCCGTGTTCTCAGTTCAATCACCACGTACTCTTGAGCTTCAGTCAACGTAGTATTTAATTGTTTGGGGACGTGGGAGCCATCAGTAAACGATTCACGTTTACGCCACTTGCGAACGGTTGCTTCAGAAATTTTCAATAAACGTGCTAATACTGCCGTAGGTAAATCTGATTCATGAATAAATGCACGCATCTCGGGAGTTGTGGTTGCATTTGCATGTAACTTAGCCATTTAACATCCGTTTTGCGTCATCATAAATTCATAAAGGATGGCTAATATACACAGCTTTACAACCCAAAACAATCACCCGATACAGGCTGTAACAATTTTAACTTGTCTTATGAACGGCAACTGCTCGACCAGTTATTGACTTTTTTACTTAATTTTAAAGGCTTACCTGAGCGAAAATAAAAAACATAATAAAAATATTATGTTAGCTTAAAATAAAAAAATAATTTTGCTTTATAAAAAGTCTAAAAAATCACATATAGTAATCACCTTTATGTTAAAATTTTCTAACCATGTAAAAAGGCTTATTTGCCACTAACCTAACGATACTTTATGACAACCTCTACGCCAAATTTTACAACGCTTAAGTTATGCCAAGAAAAACTTGCTTTAGCGCCAAATGAAATACATTTATGGCTAACAGATCCTAACGACATAACAGCAAATGATGAGTCGCTACTCAGTCAATATCGTACCCTACTCAGTGAGCAAGAAACCATTAAACAACAGCGCTATAAGTTTGCTAAAGACCGACATGATGCTTTAATTACTCGTGCTTTTGTCCGTGATTTATTATCCTACTACGCTGATATTGCCCCTCAAGCATGGCGTTTTGAAAAAGGTGAAAAAGATAAACCTGAACTGGTTAATCCACCCTTAGCACTGCGCTTTAACATTAGTCACACTAAAGGGCTTATTGCTTGTGCGGTAACCTTGCATGACGATATTGGCTGTGATGTAGAAGATACTAGTCGTAGTAACGATGTATTAGCTATTGCTGAGCGATACTTTTCAAGCCAAGAAACCACAGAGCTTTTTGCCTTACCAAGTGAGCAGCAACGTAGTCGATTTTTTGATTATTGGACCTTAAAAGAATCCTATATTAAAGCGTGGGGTTTAGGGTTAGCAATTCCGTTAGCTGACTTTAGTTTTTTGATAACAGACCAAGAAAAATCAACAGTCAGCAACAACCATTTTCAGATTAAAGATAATATTCGGTTAAGCTTCGCTCCACATCGAGTCGATGAACCAAGCATATGGCGTAGCTGGATAATTTATCCGCAAGTTAACGAGCAGCATCGCATTGCCTTATCGTTAAGAAGCGCCAGTAATAAAAACAACCAAGATAGCCAAATTAATTTACGCTTTTTCAAAACCCAGCCTTTACAAGGTTATCAAGAGCTTAGTTAAAGCGAATTCAGGTTATTTAACTTGTTTTAGACCAAACCGCTAATTCATTACCGCTAGGTTCAATAAAGTGAAAACGTTGCCCACCAGGAAAACTAAAAATCTCTTGGCTAATAACCCCGCCAGCCGCAATAACATTCGCTTGGCTACGCTCTAAATCATCTGATAACAAAACGATAAGCGCTCCGCCAGTCGCTATACTCGAGCAAAGTTCAGATTTAAAAAAACCACCATCAAAGCCTTGATTATTAAAAGCGGTATAATCAGGCCCATAATCTTCAAATGTCCAACCAAATGCTTGCGTAAAAAACGCTTTGGTAGCAGAAATGTTGGTTGCAGGAAACTCAATATAATTAATGTGATCTGACATAAAATTACCTATTTAACCTGAACTCGGTTTAAGAGATATTTAACAAATTGAAATATAATAAAAAATTACTTTTATAAACCTCTAGCTTGATAGTTTTTCTTAATTCAAGGCAAATTTCGCGTCAATAGCTGGCCTATTGCAAGTAAATTTAACGAAGAAGTTAGGAAAAGTAGCTGCTAGAGAAACATTTGTTAAGCCGAGCTCAGGTTATTTAGTGTTTGAATGCTAACGTTTCAGCTACCAAGAGCCGCGTTAATAAAAGTAGCACAAATAAAAACGCCGTAGCTACAAAATAACTACGGCGCTTAACCTATTCAATATAACGTAACACTTAAGTGTTGCGCCACTATTTAGTACTAGAATACGTTTCTAAAAGATAACCCAGCTTCAATAACAGGGAAGATCTTATCAAGTACTTCTTTACTTAATGGCTCTCCATCAGCTTTATAGATAGTGACTGACGTTTTTTCATTCTTCTCGTCAAGTGGTGCCAGTACAAATTGGTAATGAGCATCACTCACGTCAATAACAGGTACGTCGTCACCCCAAAGCGAATCCCAAATACTGGTATCTGGTTTAACAAAATCAACATAATAAATACGTTTAGTTTCGTTTAAATCGCTAATAGTAAAGCCATGTTTCTCAAAGAAAATTGGCATATTATCCCAAAGATTATCAATGCCCATTTCAACAACAAAAGCATCTTCGGATACAGGATTTTGACCTAAGGTAACTAATTTTTGATTAGCACGTAATAAGCGGTTTTCACGTTGCTGTACTCGATAATTGTAATCAACCAATGAAATAATTGAGTTAAGCATCGACTTTTCAGCGCGCTGTTTATCAATAGGGTCCATAGTTTTAGAGCCACCACGTTTATCGGTTTGTAAATAATCGACCAACGAAACACGTAATGACACGCTGCGCCCATGTGGTTTAGCTAATAGCTGATAACGAAAACGTAAGCTGGTTGACTGTTCTATATCGGTAAATATCCAGCCATTGTCGACTTCATTATGGTACCAATCAGACTCAATAATTGAAGTTCGCACACCATCACGATCGATTGAAGTTTCTTTTAAGCTTGTTGCTCCTTCAATCACTTTACTTAGCGTAAGCTCGGTATCTTCGGTAATAACGCTATAACTGATGTTATCGTCAGCTAATTTATCTTTAACAACCTTATCAATAAAGTTAAGTAAATCTTGCTCTTCTAATACTTTATCAAACCAAATAATAGCAATACCCGACTCTTCAACAACCCGTGAAGAAGCGGCTATAGGCATAACAAGTGATGGCGCCCTAATGTCCATATTTTGACCAACAGGTCCTTGATGATTGACTTCGTTGGTAACAGCATAGTCATTAGGTTGTTTTGGCTTTGTTAGCCCCTGAGGAATAATAAGCGGTGCTGCTTCTTCCTGCTCAGCATAGTCAAAACCACCCTCTGCTTGTTTATTATTCACTGAGCTACACGCCGTTAGTGATAATGATAAAAGTGAAAAATATAATACTCGACGACTCATTAAAGCTCCTGTGGCTTACCTCTATAATGGTTAAACCCATTTTAAGCACACGTAAAAATACTAAGATTATTATTGCGCCTCATGGTACTTGGCTGTTTTTGCAAACACAAGATATATGACCAATAAACTTACTAAAGTTTCAACTTATTTTCACCTAAACGAAAATAAGTAAAAGGAAATAAATGCTTGGTTTCAATTTTAGCGCCAAACTCGCATTTATTATCGGCTTCGGTATAATAGCTTTTTTTCGATAACTTGGATTTAGTGAATGTCACAATATTTAGTGCTAACAGCGATGGGATCAGACCGTACAGGTTGTGTTAGTGAGTTAACTAAATTAGCAAGTGAATGCGAATGTAATATCTTAGATAGCCGTATGGCTATTTTCGGCTCTGAGTTTACCTTTATCATGTTACTTAATGGTGACGCTAGAGCTATTAATAAAATTGAAGTACGCTTCCCTTCTGTTGCTCACTCTTTAGAGCTTATAACGATGATGAAGCGTACCTCTGGTCACCGAGTATTTGACTTAGTGAAACATTATCAAGCCGAGTATGCTGGTATTGATCAACCGGGTATTTTGAAAGCAATGACCGCTTTTTTTGCTACTCGAAAAATTGACATATCGTCATTAAAGTCAGAAATTGACCCTGTTACTAATGAAATGAGCGCCAATATTTTATTTGCACTAACAGAAAAAATTAGTTTCGATGAATTAGAGCATGACTTTTTAGAACTGTGCCAACAAATCGATGTACAAGGCTGTATTAAAAAAGCAAACGCAAATTTACTTTAATTACTGAGTTTACTCCACTCAATTAACACTAGAAATTAGGAATTAAAATATGCTTGAAGTAGGTAAACCCGCACCAAATTTCACGTTAAGTGATCAAAATAACACACTGGTAGCACTCGACTCCTTTAAAGGGAAAAAAGTATTAGTTTACTTTTACCCTCGTGCTTCTACCCCAGGTTGTACTGTTCAAGCTTGTGCATTAAGAGATAGCAAAGCTGAGCTTGAAGCATTAAATGTTGTGGTATTAGGCATAAGCCCTGACACACCAAAAAAGCTAACTAACTTTACCAATAAACAAGCGCTTAATTTCACTTTATTAGCCGATGAAGACCACGCTACATGTGAAGCTTACAATGTATGGCAATTAAAAAAATTCATGGGCCGTGAAAATATGGGTGTGGTTAGAACCTCATTCCTCATTGATGAGCAAGGTAACTTAGAGCACATCTTCAATAAGTTTAAAACCAAAGATCACCATGAAGTCGTGCTTGCTTATTTAAACGAAAAATAGACTTACAACGAATAAATTGTGACCAAAAAGGGTTAACGTATTAATGCGTTAACCCTTTTTATTTGGCTACTCTTTTGAGGTAACTTGACGTTAACCAAGACGTTGTTCAAGGTAACTTTTATAGTCTGGAATTTCTATTTCACTTTCTTGTTTCATTAAAACAGAATCCATTAAAAAATTTGCCGTTGACTTATTGGTGGCAACAGGAATATTCCACACAGCTGCTAACCTTAATAAGGCTTTAACATCAGGGTCATGTGGTACAGCATCAAGCGGATCCCAAAAGAAAATCATCACGTCAATTTCACCCTCAGCAATCAAAGCACCAAGTTGCTGATCGCCACCTAACGGACCTGAAAATAAACACTTTACTGGTAAACCTGTATGCTTACTTAACATATGCCCTGTGGTGCCTGTTGCAAATAAATGGTGAAATTTTAAATCATCTATTCTCTGTGTAGACCACTCGATAAGATCTGACTTTTTATTATCATGAGCAACCAATGCCATACGCTTATGTTTAGGCATGATTCTGGTTGTTGAGCCAATATTCATTATTGTTCTCCAAGGTGATATATTTACTACTTGACTGTTACTACTTTACTATCAGTACGTTATAATAACTTAATTCGCTGCAAGCTATAAATAATTGATGGAAAAGTACTTAAGGTCTATTCCGTAATATTTGCGATTACCGCTTCTTGATTTGAAGACCATGCATTCAATACCGCTTTAACTAACGCAGCTAGCGGTATGGCAAAAAATATTCCCCAAAAACCCCACAAGCCTCCAAAAAATATCACCGCGACAATGATAATTACCGGGTGTAAGTTAACAGCTTCAGAAAATAATAGAGGAACAATAACATTACCATCTATAGCTTGTATAACACCGTAAGCAAGCATTACATAACCAAATTCGCTGCTAACACCAAATTGAAATAATGCCACTAAAAATACAGGAATAGTTACTACCGTCGCCCCAACATAAGGAACTAAAACAGAGAGACCAACCAATACCCCTAATAGCACTGCATAATCTAAGTTCAGCAACATAAAGGCAATAGTTGTTGCAGCGCCAACAATGATAATCTCAATCACTTTACCGCGAATATAATTTAAAATTTGTTGATTCATTTCATGAGCAACTTGTATTGCCATGCGTCGCTCTTTGGGTAAGAAAGACGTAATACTGGTTAAGAGTGCTTTTTTATCTTTTAAAAAAAAGAACACCATTAATGGCACTAAAATAAGGTAGACCATTAAAGCAACAATATCAGAAATAGAACTAAGTGATGCTTTAAGCGCAACTTGCCCCCATTCTAGAAACTTATCGTTCGCGAAGGCAATTAACCCTTGGATTTGAGCTTCATGCACTAACTCAGGATATTTTTCAGGTAAGGTTAATAAGTACCCTTGCCCTTGAGTGATCATTTGCGGTGCTTCTTGCAATAAATTACTACTTTGCTGCCAAATCACCGGCATAAGCCCCAATAAGCCAATTAAAGTAATACTGACAAAAGTAGCAACAACGATAACCGTTGCACTGGTACGAGAGAAAGATATGTGCATCAGCTTGTTCACTGGTAAATCTAAGAGAAAAGCTATCGCGATTGCAACAAATACCGGCATCAACAAATCACTAAATAAGGCAATAAATAATGCAAGGCAAACTAAAATAACGACTAGCGTTACGGCATGTGGATCGGAAAACTTGCGCGTGTACCATTCAGTAAACAATTTGATCATAACCTGACCTTTACTCCTTTAACTTATTATTTATTGTTATTTCAACAACATCATCTTTATTTTTATGTTGTGTATAGCTGTAACCTAACTTACTTAATAACTTAGGGATATCTTGAATGGAGCCACTATCTTTTAATTGCAACTGACAATAATCCCCTTCCCGCATTTTTTTCAGTAGTAATCGTGTTTGCACTAACGGTATTGGGCATCGCTCACGGGTTCCGTCATATGAATAAATCATGAAAATTCTCTAAACAGCCCTTTTGTTTAATTCGTTAATTTGCGACAATCCATATTGCAAAATTAGCATAATAATTACCTCTAGGCATCATAGCCTACCTGTGTAAACAAGTCTTATAAAATTGTTAAGGTTATTAAGTAAATGAGTTCAACAGTTCAACTATCAACATTAAAAGAAATAAATGCCTATAAAAAAAAGATTAACTGGGGTGATGTACCTGCTATTTACCATATGGTTTCGACATCGCTAGGCGACCTTGAAGGTATTTTAACCCACGGCTTTGATAGTGCCTATAAACGTATGCTAAATACCGAGTCATGGAATATGGCGGCTTTTGCACCGATGAAAGACTTACAAGGCAATGTAACTTATCAGAAAAAACCTCAGATTAGCTTACGTCATGAATATAATGATATGGGTTATGAACTGCACTGCTACCCTGTTATTAATGGCGAAATAATTAGACACAGCGTTGAAAACAACCTTGATTGCCCTTTTATTCGTTGGTCACCAGAAAGCATGCAAATGCTCTTTAGAGTCAACAGTTTAGTTGCATTTAGCATTTTTTGTTATCAAAATGGTGACGAAGCAGATATTGCCTTATTAAAGCAGGCCCACCAACGCGTCGAACAATTAGTTACAACTTTATCGAAATATTTCCAAATAACGTCGGTCAAAGGATATAACATTGCTGAGTTTTACCAAGAAATTGCGAGAAAAAATGGTAATATTCTTTTAGCCGAAGATTAAAACTTGCCCCCTACTTAAAAAGCTCACTTATTTGAGGGCTATCAACGACAGGATTGACGATTGCTGAATATAAAACCGTTATTAAGTACACTCACCTTATCCTTAAGTATTGCTTGTGTAACCTCATTTTCCAGCACCATTAAGGCGAGTGAATATAGCAAAAATAAATTACCTGATATAGGAATATCAGGCTATAGCGTACTATCACTCGATAAAGAGCGACAAATTGGTTTGGCAATGATGCGTCAAATTCGTGCATCACAGCCATTAATTCAAGATCCGGTGTTAATTGAGTACATAAACCAGTTGGGTAATAAATTAGTTAAGAATGCTGAAAATGTTAGTTACCCTTTTGAATTTTTTTTAGTTAATAATAATGAACTGAATGCATTCGCGTTTTTTGGTGGTCATGTAGGTATACACAGCGGTTTGATTACCGCAGCCGACACTGAAAGTGAATTGGCGTCGGTACTTGCTCATGAGATATCTCACGTAACACAACGCCACTTAGCCAGACGACTAGAGTCACAAAATCAAAGTCAAGGTGTTACTGCCGCCGCAATGATATCAAGTATTGTTATTAGCTTAATAAACCCAGCATTAGGTATGGCGGCATTAAGTACCACGATGGCGGCATCCCAACAGGCTAGCATCAACTATACTCGAGGTAATGAAAAAGAAGCAGACCGTGTCGGTATTGCTCTATTAGCAAGTAGTAATTTTAACCCT
Organism: Colwellia asteriadis; assembly: GCF_039523295.1. Taxonomy (NCBI): domain Bacteria; kingdom Pseudomonadati; phylum Pseudomonadota; class Gammaproteobacteria; order Alteromonadales; family Colwelliaceae; genus Colwellia; species Colwellia asteriadis. The sequence continues at coordinate 72,358 of NZ_BAAAFA010000008.1, forward strand.
CAAGGCGCAGCAAGCTTTTTCCAAAAAATGTCGGAAAAATATCGCTATGCCAGTAAACCTCCGGCAATGTTGCTCACTCACCCTTTACCAGAGAGTCGTATTACTGACGCAAGGCAGCGCGCTCATAATTACCCAGCAAGACCTCTAGCACCTAGTTTAGCTTTTGAACTGGCTAAAGCACGCATTACCGCACGCTACGAGAGCGACCCTAAAACAAATATTGGTTACTACCAACGTTTATTAAATAAAAAGCACTACGCTCTTCAAGAAGGGGCTCAGTATGGCCTAGCCTTGTCATATTTTGAAAATAACGAGTTAGATAAAGCACAAGATTTACTTGAGGCTTTACGCGCTAAAGATAAAAATAATTTATTTTACATAGATGCACTAACCGACGTGTATATTGCTAATAGTAAAGTTTCAGATGCTTTAGCAATGTTAAGTTACTTAAACTTGTTAATGCCAAACAACCAAGTAGTTACTTTAAATTATGCTAATGCGTTATTAAAAGCTAAAGAGTATCAAGAGGCTGCACATTTACTACAAGACTTCTTAATTGTTAGTCCTGGTAACTTTATCGCTTATGATTTACTGACCACATTATATCGAGAACAAGGTAATATGGGGCTAATGCATGTTAACAAAGCCGAGTTACTTGCTCTTTTAGGCGGCTACTCTAAGGCAGTAGATGAGTTACAAACCAGTTACAGCTTCTTTGAAGACAAACCGCTACAACAAAAGCGCATCAAAGCACGTATATTACAACTTCAAGAACAAGAAAATCGTTTAAAGCGTTTATAATTAAGCGCCCATATTAGCCATTTAGGAAAGATTATGTTTACTATTTATCACAATACCCGCTGCTCTAAAAGTCGTCAAACTTTAGCGTTACTCGAAGAGAGTGCATCAAAAAGCAACCAAGAAGTCACTATTGTAGAGTACTTAAAAACCCCGCTCACCCGTGAAACTATTAGCACGTTATTAACGCAACTTAATTGCAACGCTATTGACATGATGCGTATTAAAGAAGCTGAATTTTCCGAGCAAAATTTAAAAGGTGCCGATGAAGATACACTTATTACCGCAATGGTTAATACACCTAAATTAATTGAACGCCCTATTGTTAGTAATGGTAGCCATGCCATTATCGGACGCCCTCCTGAAAATGTATTAACATTTTTCAACTAAGAGTTACCTAACGACATTATGACAACACAACGAATATCAACTAGCAATTTAAAGAAAATTGCATTAACGGGCTACTTCTCTTTACTCATTTATATGCCTTTGTGGTTACTAGTATTAAGCCCGAGTAAGAGTTTAAATACAGTAACTACCTTAGTTATGTTTACCTTGCCGCTATTATTTCCGCTTAAAGGTATGCTCCAAGGTAACCCTTTTACCTATGCATGGTCTAACTTTATTGTATTGATTTATTTCTTACATAGCTTGACTACCCTTTGGGTTGTGCCTGAAGATACGCTTTGGGCGAGTTTAGAATTACTTTTTGCGACTACCATGTTTTTAGGTGCGACTTATTATGCCAAATATCGTGGTCAAGAATTAGGGTTGAGTATTCGTAAGAAAAAAGATACCGACTCTACATCATAAAATAACACTTCTATAAGCTATAACGAGCTTATTATCGTTATAGCTTATTCTCATCAATTTCAACTTTATCGACAATTATAGCCTAAACACTATAGACGCTTTATTGCCTTTGCACTTTCTCTACTACTTTAAATATTTACCAAATCCCCACGCTCAACAGACCCCTACCTTCAATAATTTTACTTAGGTATACATACTAGACGTAACCGCAAAAATCCGCGTTATAAAAGCCTACCTACTTCTACAGCTCTTAAATACGACACATAAGTAGCGTTCAACAAACCAGGGTAATTAACTGATGAAGGTAGTTAACTGATGAATAAAGTCAAATAGACTAAGACGATAGGATACTTTTGATGATTTTTAATAAAGAGTCTTATAGAAATTCAATTAAAACACTGTGGTAAGGTATTCACGTAGTTTTATTTTTAAGGTATTTATACTAAGGGATTTTCTATGCTGAAGGATTTTCGAAATAACAAGGAGGTTTATGAAACAAAGTTGGCGGAGTGGACGGGACTCGAACCCGCGACCCCCGGCGTGACAGGCCGGTATTCTAACCAACTGAACTACCACTCCGCGATCTTATGCTTCGAATAGTTAACGAAATTCCTCTCGTATCAATTATGTTGATAAATCATAACACTAAACACTAAACAAAGTTGGCGGAGTGGACGGGACTCGAACCCGCGACCCCCGGCGTGACAGGCCGGTATTCTAACCAACTGAACTACCACTCCGCGATTTTTGCTTTGAATAGTTAACGAAATTCCTCTCGTATCAATTATGTTGATAAATCATAGCACTAAACACTAGCACTAAACAAAGTTGGCGGAGTGGACGGGACTCGAACCCGCGACCCCCGGCGTGACAGGCCGGTATTCTAACCAACTGAACTACCACTCCGCGATTTTTTGCTTTGAATAATTAACGAAATTCCTTTCGTATCAATTATGTTGATAAATCATAACACTAAACAAAATTGGCGGAGTGGACGGGACTCGAACCCGCGACCCCCGGCGTGACAGGCCGGTATTCTAACCAACTGAACTACCACTCCGCGATCTTTTGCTTTGAATAGTTAACGAAATTCCTTTCGTATCATTTATGTTGATAAATCATAACACTAAACAAAATTGGCGGAGTGGACGGGACTCGAACCCGCGACCCCCGGCGTGACAGGCCGGTATTCTAACCAACTGAACTACCACTCCGCGATCTTTTGCTTTGAATAGTTAACGAAATTCCTTTCGCATCAATCATGATGAAGAGTAAATTGGCGGAGTGGACGGGACTCGAACCCGCGACCCCCGGCGTGACAGGCCGGTATTCTAACCAACTGAACTACCACTCCGCGACATTTACTTTGTTTCCAACGACATGTCGTTGGATGCGGCGAGATAATACGGATATGATGCCATGCCGTCAACCACTTTTTTAAAATTTTTATCTGTATGTTGGTTTGATAAGCAATATGCTAAAAAATCCAGCGAATTTTAACTTTACTGTACAATTTGGCGATATCAGTACCAAAATATTAATATCGCTACTATCGCTTTATTTAGCTTTTGGCTTTCTTCTTACGCATAAATAGAAATGCAGCTAACGCTAAAACAATAATTAAGGTGTTTCCTGCAACAATAATAATTAACGTTTGTGCTTTTTTCTCTTTTTGTGCTTGTTGTTGTGCCGCTAATGCAGCAATTCGTTCTTGTTCAAGTGCTTCTGCTAAAGCTTGAGCCTTTTCTTCTTCAGAAGTACTGCCCTCATTATCGAGTCCCAGTACATTAGGCACTAAATCAGTCGCTTCTACATTAAAGGTAACTTCAGGCACCACTAAACGAAACTCTCTTCCCGTGCGTGTTTGACCAAAAGCACTAACATTTATACGATATATACCTGGCTCTGTATAAGTAATATCTTCAGTTCGCTTACTCCCCTTGCCTTCTAGAATAGAAAAAGGTTCTATCTGACGATCAGGAAAGGTAATTTTACCTTGAAACACTAAGCTATTTTCATCAACAAGCGTTGGATCAATTACCAAATTCATTATATGAGATTCATCTGGTGTATTAGATACATCAACCTCGATTGTTATCGGGGTTTTATGCAGAAGAATATTTTCTTGCCTTAACTCACGTGTTGCCATAGGCAATTTTACTAAATAGACAGGCTGCCATTCACCCGGAGAGAACTTCATCACAAACTCCCCTGTAAATACGTTGTCGTTGACATACTCATCTAAACCGCGTCCATCATCTCTAAATGAGGTAATTTTTATCGCATCCGCACCAAAATTTTCATACGCCGAATTATTAGTGCTATAAAAATTCACATCTAATTTCACCACTTCTTTAAAATGTGGGCTAGCAATAGCTTGTTCGCCATTAAAGAGCCGACCTGTTACTTTTAAAGTTTCTCCTGAAAAAATGATATCGGGTAGCGGTTCAACGGCAATCTTTACATCTGAAACCACCAGTATTTGACTTTCAGGTAAAATATCACCAATAGCTTGCCACGGACCAACCATAGGTTTTTTTATTTTTATCATGTCGAAGGTGCGGTCGTCGTACCACTGCACTTTTTCTACATCAAAGCCATTCACTCTAATTTTACTACCGTCTGGACGAACTAAAATAACCGGTCTACTGCCACTTTTTCGATAAAATATCATGGTTATTTCATCGAGTTCGCTATCTATACGAAAGCGGTTATCAAAATAAGGAATTTGGTTAGTGATATTGTCACTTTTATAGTATTCGACCGTTCCCTTATTTAAGGGGCTAGTGCTTTTTGTATCAGTATTAGTAAACCGCGCATTATTATCGGCATATAAAGCACCAGAATAAATGACCAGCATTAATAAACATGTAACTAGAATAGAATGAGGAACATGCCATAGAAAGTTGCCATGTTGAGGTTTTTTAATTGGACACGCAATTAAGTTTATTTCCAAACGGGTTCTCCTCCTTTACTTTCAATTACCGCTAAGCGATCGCTATGAGCTATCAGTTCATCGGCAGAAGCTAAGACAATCTTTAATTTATTACGTTGCTCTGGTAACCGCCTAATCACATTATCATCTGAGCTTTCAGTATCCCCGGCTGATAAGTTCAAGGTTGATTGTTTACGTGTCATTTCAATGTAAACAAAGGCAAGCAACTGCGCATCAATCAATGCACCATGATAAGTACGGTCAATAAGCTTATCGACTTTATAAAATCGTGCTAGGTAATCTAAGGTTTTCGGTGAGCCAAACTCATCTTTCGAGACTTTTAAGGTATCGGTTATCGTACAAATATCTTGGGTCATTGGTACTTGATTATTGCCATTGCTCATTGCATTAAATAAAGCAAATTCATGATCCATAAAACCAACATCAAACTTTGCATTATGAATAACCAGCTCGGCACCGCGAATAAAATCAATAAACTCATGAACTACTTGGGAAAATATTGGTTTATCATTTAAAAATTCATTGGTTAAACCATGAACGTTAATAACCTCTTGTTCCATTTCAAATACTTGGCCACGTTGATCAAGTGGTTTGATATAAACATGATAACTACGTCCGGTTAATTGTCGGTTGATCATTTCAACACAACCTATTTCAACAATACGGTGACCTTCTCTTGGGTTAATACCCGTTGTTTCAGTATCAAGTATTATCAGACGTTGATCTTTCTTATGCGGATCCGCAGGGTTATGAGTGCTCATCAAGGAAACCTTTAAACTTAGTAATAATGACGTAAAGAATAGATTATTTTTCAGGTAATTTTTGCGGAAACTCCACTAAATTAATTTTCATGCGTTCACTGGCAAAGCATAATGCAATTAATGCTATAACAATAATAGCTTGTCCTATAAGCCAGGCTATTGGCAGTAGTTGTAAATATAACACAGCGACGACATTCACGAATAGATCGAATAACAAAGCAACCAATAGAAAAACTCGACAGTAAGGCCAACACTTTTGCACCCAAGGTGCGGCATCGGGGCGACGTAAACTGATAATAAGTACCACAAATAAACCTAATGCCCCCGATACTAAACTCAATATAAACAAATCGGTTTGCGGGTATATCCATTCCATCAGCCCTACTCGATCACGCATATTGGTTACCGAGATAAGCCAAATAATATAGCCACGTAACACAAAAAGTAGTACTAAATAGAATAGCTTTGATAATTTTAAGCAATCAAAGTGATCAAAATCTTCAATAGAATAATGCTTATAGGCGTTAGTCACGAGTCGCCTTATTTTGTTTAGCTAAACGCACTTCATTAAGTAATTGTTGTCCCGTAGTAATAGCACGAACAGCTTTTGAATTAAACTCTCGCGTATACAAGGTATAAACCACCCATAAACTCATTAACACTAATAAAACAGGATGAAAAAACCAACACATGGCGGCTAGAGCAAAATAATAAGAGCGCAAACCATAATTATAAGAGTGTGCTGCTTGGTCTTGCACAATGGCCATTTGTTTAGCATAACCTAATAAATTCTCATTTTTGCCTGAGGTATCAATTGGCGCAGCACCAACCATCACATTCAAAAAGCCATATTGACGCATTGACCAAGTAAACTGAAAGAAAGATAAAACAAAAATAAAGGATAATAACCCCAGCTTTAATTGAATGGCTAAATGACTGACTTGATCAGCATAAGGTAATGAATTTATAACATGTTCTAACGTATCTACTTTAGCGAACAAGGTAAATATACCAGCAAGTATTAATAAAGTACTTGAGGCAAAAAACGCAATATTACGCTCTAAATTAGCTAATAATGCCGCTTCGCTGACGCGGGTTTCACGCGTAAGTAACTCATGCATCCAGTGAATTCGGTGTTGATGTAGGGAGCGGGCTATACAGTCAGTTGTTTTCGCTTTTTTACGAGCAAACCATGTATAGCCAAACCATGAAAGTATAAAAACAACCAATGATAAAATATCAAGAAATGAAAATGGCACACAAACCCCTTACTGCTATAAATTAAGCGACAGATTATACGATAAATATGACGTTTTACTAAGCTTGTTTGTTAGTTAACCTGAGCTTAGAATAATAAATTCATCTCAAGCTACTATTTTACTCACTCACCTTAGTTTACGTTCATAACTTGCCACGTCTAAAAGTAAACATTGTGTTAACCATAAATATTTGTAACAATTTATCTTATAAAACAACTTGCTAATAGCAAGTATAATAAGAAACTACAATTAACGGAATAACTATGTCAAAGCTAAGCAGTAATAGCTTTTTATCTTTTGCTACCTTTTTTTTACCCCTTTCTCTAGCCTTTAATACACTAAGCAACAATGCCTTAGCACAAGACAAAGCCGAAACGCCTGTCAGTATTAATTCCTCACAAAAACCAAACACTCTTGCTCTTTCTTCACTCAACATCCCTAATAGCACCAAAACAATAACGATTGATGGCGAATTAGATGATGCTATATGGGCTGATGCATTAGTAGTACCACTTGATATTGTGAATAGCCCTTGGGATAACTTACCGAGTCCGATAAAAACAGAGGCTAAAATTATAGAAAATGGTGATTTTTTATATATCGCTTTTATTGCAGATGATCCTGAGCCTGAAAAAATACAAGGATTTCTTGGTGATAGAGACACCAAATGGAGCGATGATATTGTTGGGATAAAATTAGATACTCACAACAACCGCCGCCTTAATTACGAGTTTTTTGTTAACCCATTTGGCGTACAAAATGATGCTATTTTTAACGAAATCACCGGCGAAGCTAATGATTTATGGGACGGTATATGGCACTCCTACGGAAAAATCACCCCACAAGGCTATCAAGTTGAAATCGCCATTCCTTATAATATTCTTAATTTTGAAGAAAATGGCGAAGTAAAAAAATGGGCTATTGAGCTCCTGCGTAGCTACCCTCGCGAAACGCGCTTAAGAATATCGCATGTGCCGCTTGATCGAGATAACCCTTGTTGGTTATGTCAGTACCCCGAAGCTGTTGGCTTTGAAAAAGCACAAACAGGTAATAATGTACGCGTAACACCAGCGATAACCGCCAGCAAAGCACAATCTAAAGATGTTTATAATCCACAAAGTGCTTGGCAAGACGACAACGAACTCGAAGCAGGAATTGACTTACGCTGGGGGATTGACGCCAATACCTCACTAAATGCCACCATAAACCCTGACTTTTCAACGGTAGAAGCCGATGCCGGTCAGCTAAGTATAAATACCACCTTCTCACTTTTTTATGATGAAAAGCGCGCTTTCTTTTTAGATAACAATGATTATTTTGATAGTAACTACGACTTAGTTTATACCCGTAATATTGTTGCCCCTGATTACGGCGCAAAATTAACAGGTAGAAGCCAGAAACACAGTTACGGTGTTTTTATGACCAACGATACCGAAACCAATTTTTTCATGCCCGGTAACTTAAGCTCAGATGTCGCAAGCTTAAATGAAGAAAGCCACTCAGCAGCTCTACGTTATCGTTATGATCATAATGATGATTTATCACTTGGCGCTATTTCAACACTACGCCAGTCAAGCGACTACCACAACTATGTCGCAGGCTTTGATGGTCGTTATCGTATTACCGACTCTAATATTATTAGGGCGCAAGTATTAACCTCGCAAACGCAATACCCCGATGATTTATTTAAAAGCTTTTGCTTAGGTGATGAATGTATTGATGATAATACCAGCCCAAACGATTGCTCTTTTGGCAACTGTGCTTATAGCGAACAAGTTAGTCGCAGTAATATTCAAGGGGAGTTTAGCGATCAAGCAATTAAAGTTGACTATATGCACGATTCTGAATATTGGCAAGTTGACTTAAGCCATCAAAATATTGGCAAAAACTTTCGCGCCGATTTAGGTTATTTACCTAAAATAGATAAAAAAGAAAATGCTGCAAGTGTTACACGCTTATTTTATGGTGAGCCTAATAGTTTATGGCAACAAGCTGAATTATCTGGTCAATGGAATATGATCACTAACGTCAATAATGAATTTATTGAACGCTCTATGGATGGCTCTTTTTATATTGATGGCCCAAGACAATCAGCACTAGAAGTTACGTTAACACATGCTGAAAAAATTGGTTTACGTCATGATGACTCAAGTTTAGCAATCGAAGGAAACACCACCCGCTTTACTGAAAACCAAGTGAACATTTACTCAAAAGCTCAGCTAAATCCACGTTTATACATGAATATAGATATGACTTATGGTGATAAAATTGATTATAGAAATAACCGTTTAGGCACTATTAATAACGTATCAGCCAACCTTACTTGGAATATAACCAATCATTTAGAGTTTGATATAACCCATACTTACAGTGAACTTAATGCTGAGAATATTAATAACCCAACCAGTGGCGATAATGTGTATACCGCGCATTTAACTAACTTACTATTGTCTTATCAGTTTGATGTACAAAGCTACTTAAAATTAACCTTAGTTTATTCAGATATTGACCGTAACGTTAATAACAACCCTTACACTACAGTATCAGCTAAAAATAAAGACTTATCATCGCAACTTATATACGCGTATAAGCTCAACCCACAAACAGTCTTCTTCTTAGGTTACTCAGACAACAGTTATCAAGATGATTACTTGGATGATTTATCTCGCGCTGAACGTACTTTCTTTAGTAAAATCAGCTATTCTTGGATGCCATAAATAACCATAAAAAATACTGTAATAACGTCATTACTAATACTATAAAGCCCTTTTAATAAGGGCTTTAATATATCTATTGCTTTAATTTACCTTGCCTTGTAAGTTATTCACTATAATCCGTTCACTTTTAGCAAGCAGAGTTTACTATGAAAAAAAATAATCAATACTCACTATTATTAACCTTATTTACTTGTGCCAGTTTGGCTAGCTGTAGTGATAACGCAACGAACAAAACAACCCAAGCTACAGAGCAGGTTCAACCCTCGCAAACATCAGCCTCCGTAACAAGCAATGGTACTCAAGAAAATAGTGCTCAAGAACTTATCGGCAGTTGGACCATAGAATACATTAGCGAACGACCTGTTATTGATAACAGTCCAGCTCAATTCATATTTTTGCCTGATAATAAAATTGCCGGCTCAGCTAGCTGTAATAACATTTCAGGCACTTATACGCTTAATACCGATAATAAGAGCTTAACTTTCAGCCCAATGGCAATGACAAGAAAAATGTGCCCTGAGGCATTAATGGAGCAAGAGCAGCGATTTACTGCCCAACTCACCGATATTAACCAATACCGTATTACAGATGGCATACTTTATTTAACTGATGAACACCAAACAGTATTATTTAAAGCGAGCCGTATAAACAAATAATAAAATAGAAATATAAACTGAACATTAAAATGGCAAGCTTTACTTTCCATTCTAGAAAAAGAGTTATATATTCCTTTTTGCTATATAAGTTATAACAAAAAATCACTTCTGTTTTTGTTATAACTCGCTAACCTTAACGAGATAATGAAAATATTCCACAGGATTCAATTATGTCTACAATATTCGAAGATAATTCAACCAGCATTGGTAATACACCGCTAGTTAAACTTAACCGTGTTATTAAAACTGAAAACGGTACTAATGTTTATGCAAAAGTAGAAGCAAGAAACCCAAGTTTTAGTGTTAAGTGTCGTATTGGCGCTAGCATGGTTTGGGATGCTGAAAACAAAGGCTTACTTAGTGAAGGCAAAGAAATTGTTGAGCCGACAAGTGGTAACACTGGTATTGCTTTAGCATTTGTTGCCGCTGCTCGTGGCTATGGAATTACGTTAACCATGCCTAACACAATGAGCTTAGAGCGTCGTAAACTTCTTGTAGCATTAGGGGCTAATGTTGTACTTACTGATGGCGCTAAGGGCATGGGTGGTGCAATTGCTAAAGCACAAGAAATCAAAGACTCAGATCCTGAAAAATACGTATTATTAGCTCAGTTTGACAACCCAGCAAACCCTAAAATTCACGAAGAAACAACAGGCCCTGAAATTTGGCGTGACACTGACGGTAACGTTGATATTTTTGTTGCCGGTGTTGGTACTGGTGGTACGTTAACTGGCACAAGCCGATACTTAAAATTAACGCAAGGCAAAGCTATTACCACAGTTGCTGTTGAACCAACAGACTCTCCAGTAATTACTCAAGCGTTAGCGGGTGAAGAAATTAAACCAGGCCCTCATAAAATTCAAGGTATTGGCGCAGGCTTTATTCCTGGGAACCTAGACTTAACAATGGTTGATGCGGTAGAGCAAGTATCTAACGAAGAATCATTTGAAATGGCACATCGTTTAATGAAAGAAGAAGGCATTTTAGCCGGAATTTCATCTGGCGCTGCCGTTGTTGCTGCAAAACGTATTGCTGAACGACCTGAAAACCAAGGTAAGAACATTGTTGTAATTTTACCTAGCTCTGCAGAGCGTTACCTTTCAAGCGCATTGTTTAGCGAAAGCTTTTCAGAAAACGAACTAGTACAGTAATCAACGCCTCAATAATAAAGTCTGTTATCTTTCTTTATTATTGAACCTGAACTCGGTTTAATAGATATTTAACAAATTGAAATATCAGCAAAAATTATTTTTCTGAATCGCTAGTTTGATAGTTTTTCTTCTTTTCATATAGTAAGCAAGGAAAATTTCGCGTCAATAGCTGCTCTATTGCAAGTAAATTTAGAGAAACATTTGTTAAGCCGATCTCAGGTTATTTACCGTGATTTACTAAAAAGGCACTACGGTGCCTTTTTTAGTTATAGGTATAAGGGAACTTAAACACGCATTTAAGTAATAAATTTCACCTTAATAATAAATTACGCTATGATAACCACTATTCTTGTTTTCGGATTATTAGTTAATGTTTTTATTAAAATATTTATCAATTCCTTTTTTATTGTTACTAGTTTCTTGTGGTAATGAAAAAGAAGAAATAACCACCATAGATAACCCTAAATTCGTCGCCGTTGCTTTTTTTGATGCGCTTTATAATGAAAAAAATATCGAAAAAGCTGCTTTAGTCTGTGATGACAAACTCTCTCGCTTAGTTTTACATTACCGCTCACCCGAAGCCGTTGGTCGACACTTGTTTAATATGTCTTATGACAAGGTTGAAGTTAAACCTGATGATAGTGGCGTAAAAATTCGTGAACAATTTAAAGGTAGTGCTATTGTAACCGTCTACTTTGATGGTTATTACAATGATAATAGACTCAAAGATGTAAAACGTATCTCACTTATTCAGCGTAAAGGTAAGTGGGTTATTGATAAAATATTAAAAGACCCATTCTAAAACGAACTAATTTAAGCCCTCTTATGATTAAACCTGGAAAATATCAGCACTTTAAAGGTAACTTCTACCATGTCCTTTATATTGCAAAGCACAGTGAAACAGAAGAATTAATGGTGGTTTATCATCCAGAAAACGATACAAATGATATTTGGCTAAGACCGCTAGCCATGTTTGATGAAACAATAATCAGAGATGGCAACCCCATAAAACGTTTTAACTTGGTTGATAGCCCAAATAACAATTTAGCTTAGCCTATCGAAAAAAAATGGTGCTCTTGCCTTGCCACCTGCTCATAGTCAATCGAGTCAACTTCAGCTTGCTCAGGACCATGGGCCAACCACGCTAACATATTGTCAATGTTACTCTGCTCTCCGCATAATAATACTTCAACATCACCATTTGATAAGTTACGAGCATAGCCACTTATACTGTAATCAATAGCTTGTTGCTGGGCAGATGAACGAAAATAAACACCTTGTACTTTTCCAGATATATGCACTTTATAACAAACATTCATAAAAAGTTTCTCTTGTTATCAAAATCTAGGCTTTTATTCGTTAAGACGGTAAACAACTTTATCCATAGCAATAATTAACTTAGGTAAAGTTTGCACCTAGCACTCGCATTGTCTACAATCGGCGCACTCCCTCTCAAAAATGAATAACGCACGCTTATTCGCGTTATTATATTCATCAAAAGTAAGTATAGACCTATGTCAGCCAGAATTTATTTAAATGTTAGTCGAGAAAAATCGTTATTGCGAAAACACCCATGGTTTTTTTCTAAAGCGGTCAATAAAATCAAAGGTAAACCAATGTTAGGGGAAACCGTTGATATACTTGATAACAAGGGTAACTGGTTAGCAAAAGGCGCTTATTCTCCAGAATCACAAATTCGTATTCGTGTATGGAGCTTCGATGAACATGAAGAAATAGATCATGCATTCTTTATTAAAAAACTTAAAAGTGCCCAAGCACGACGTGATTGGTTTATTGAGCAAGGTAACTTAACCGGCTATCGATTAATTGCTGGCGAGTCTGACGGTTTACCCGGCATAACTATTGATAAATATGACAACTTTATTGTTTGCCAACTACTCAGTGCCGGTGCAGACTTTCAACGTTACACCTTAGTTAGCTGTTTAAAAGAGCTTTACCCTAACTGTCATATTTATGAGCGCTCAGATGTTGATGTACGAAAAAAAGAGGGGTTAGAGCCTGTTACGGGCTGGTTGTCAGAGCCACAAGACTCTACCGAATGTATTATTGAAGAGCATGGTATTAAAATTCATGTTGATATAGCTACGGGTCATAAAACTGGTTTTTATTTAGATCAACGCGACTCTCGCCTCGCCGCTGGTAAATTTGCTAAAGACAAAACTATTTTAAATTGTTTCTCTTACACCAGTACTTTTTCGCTCCACTGTGCCGCTAATAATGCCAAGGAAGTCGTTAATGTTGATGTCTCACAACCTGCGCTAGACATGGGTAAAAGAAACTTAGCACTAAATGGTTTAGAAGACAGTAACGTTTCTTTTGTTAAAGAAGACGTATTTAAGCTATTACGCCGTTACCGCACTGAAAAACGCCAGTTTGATATGATTATTTTAGATCCCCCTAAATTCGTTGAATCAAAAGCGCAATTAACAGGGGCTTGTCGTGGTTATAAAGATATTAATATGTTGGCGATGCAGTTAATTAAGCCTGGCGGCTTATTGTTAACCTTTTCGTGCTCAGGGTTAATGGAAGCGAGTTTATTTCAAAAAGTTGTTGCTGACGCAGCCCTTGATGCTAAGCGTAACGCTTATTTTGTTGAACGCTTACAGCAAGCAGCCGACCACCCTATTTCATCAAATTATCCTGAAGGTTATTATTTAAAAGGCTTAGTTTGCCAAATTGACTAGTTAACCTACATTCAGGTTAACTCACGCTAAGCTTACTGAATTGCGCGAAGGTAATGCTCAATTATACAAAAATAGAAATAAAAAAAGCTTAAGTTATTAATAGCCATTATGGTTATCAATTACTTAAGCTTCTTTATTTGTGCAATAACAGCTTTTAGCGACTAAGCATTATAAAGCGATAAAAGCTCGTATTTTAATCAATTTCTTCAATCGCAATACCTAATAAGTAACAGTTGTCACTTTCTTCCTCAAGGCGAACCACTTTACCACGCGCATCAAGCGCTTGTATTTGTTCCCCTGAAGAGTCAACTTTTATCCTGATATGTGTTCCTAATTCAATAGGTTGCTCCATTTCTAGTGCCATACCTGTCGCACTTAAATCTCTGCATGTTGCAGCAATGTTGGCATTAGCTTCGTCATCAATTACCGTCACCACCACTTCACGATTTAACATCATGCGATAAAAGTTACGCTTATCATTAAAACTTTTCATTACTACTCCTACATAAAATGGAACACACTTGGCATTATTTATACTGAGCTTAAACCGCGCTGTCAATAACAAGCCACCATCAAAAATTGCACTTAAGTAACATTACCCTTAACAATTTTTAAGGTGGTTTAGTATTCTTTTCACCGAAATAGGAGCTGAAGTCCCTAAATTTTGAGCGAATAAAGATATTCTTAACTCTTCAAGCAACCAACGCACCTCTTGAATATTATTGGCAATGGGCTTGTCTTTACGTTGCTGCCCCAAGATAGCTTGATAGGCATCATCCGCCTTATTAACATCAAGTAACTTTATTCTATCTTGATTTGGATCTATTGGCAGTTTCTCTAAACGGCGTAATACGCCTTGTAAGTAACGAATAATATCATCCAAACGATTTAAACCAGATGCACTGACAAAACCTTTAAAAACTAAATGCTCACATTGCTGTTTAATATCGCCATGTGCTTGAATTATATTTAAGGGCACACTACCTTTCATTTTTTTACTAATATCATGACGTAAACTTAATGCCCTTTCGACTTTAATCGCCGCACTTAACACCGTATCGGCTAATTCAGCACGTACATTGTCACTACAGCGTTTAAAGTCTTCTGCTGTTCTTGGTAATTCTGCCTTATTTTTCTGGTCGGCAAAGCTGCTCACTAAATGCAAACAAGCACCTTGAATGCAGTCTTGCAGTAAATCACTAATCGAGCCAAACGGGTTAAAGTACAGGCCGAGTTTTGCTTTATTCGGCAGCTTTTCTTGTAAGTACTTTATAGGTGAAGGCAGATTCAATAAAATCAGACGACTAACACCTTTAAGCATTGCTTCATCTGCATGCTCTGCTTGTTCAAAGAGCTCAATAGCAACACTACTTTTGCAATCAACTAACGCAGGAAACGCTTTAATAGCGATATTAGCAACCTTCTTTTCATAGTCTTTTGGTAACTTACCAAAATCCCACTGAGTTAAGTCTGCTTTTTCAATACCCTTTTCAGCTACTTTTTGAATTGACGCTTTGACCTTACCTTGTAAGTCAGCTTTTAAATCATTGAGATTACGACCTTGTTTTAAAATTACACCTTTTTCATTAACCACTTGAAAGTTCATGGTTAAGTGCACAGGTAAGCTTAACTCATCCCAAGCATCTTCAGGCATACGTACACCCGACATACGTAATAATTGTTTCGATAATGCTTGGCTTATTTCACCTTGCTCAGCAGGCATTGCAGCTAAACACGCTTGTGCATAATTTGGCGCAGGAACAAAGTTTCGGCGTAAATTTTTAGGCAGTGCTTTAATTAACGCCACCACTAACTCATAACGCATAGCCGGAATAAGCCAGTCAAAACCAATATCCTGAATTTGATTTAACAAAGCGACAGGAATAACAACACTAATGCCATCGTCAATATCACCTGGGCTAAAATGATATTTAAGCGGTAAGGTAAATTTATCTTGCTGCCATGTATCAGGGTATTCATCTTTAGATAAATCTTCCGAGCTTTCATTCAATAAAAATGCTTTAGTGAAATTTAATAAATTGGGCGTTTCTTGTTTTGCTTTTTTCCACCAAGCAAGAAAACTACGCTGACAAATTGCACTTTCGGGTAGTTTGTTATTGTAAAAGTCAACGAGTTGCTGCTCTTCTATTAAAAAATCTTTACGGCGCGCCTTTTGCTCTAACGCTTCAATACTGGCAACAAGTTGCTGGTTTTTCACTAAAAATTTTTCTTTAATCGTGCTATCACCATTGACCAGCGCTTCCCGAATAAATAACTCACGGCACGTTACCGGCTCTATTTTATTAAAGTTAACTTTGCGTTTACTTACAATTTGTAAGCCATATAACGTAACTTGCTCATACGCCATAACACTGCCTTGTTTTTTCTCCCAGTGTGGCTCGCTGTAATGACGTTTAACTAAATGCTGCGCTAACGACTCTATCCATAAAGGGTCTATTTTTGCATTCATGCGAGCAAATAAACGGCTAGTTTCAACAAGTTCGGCAGACATTAACCATTTGGGTGATTTCTTTGCGAGTCCAGAGCCAGGGAAAATGAAAAACTTCATTCCTCGAGCGCCTTTATACTCACGGTTTTCATCTTGTTGACCAATATGGCTCAGCAATCCTGATAACAAAGCTTGATGTACCGGCATTAATGTCGCTTGCTGTGCTGCTAGCTTTTCTTTATCAATAGCTTGTGTTGCATGTTGTTCAGCGTTACTCGCTGTTAATTCAAATTGATAATTAACACGCGTTACTGTGATTTGTTGCTCTTTTAAGGTTAACTTTAATTGGCTAACAATGTCTTGCCATTCACGTATACGTACATACGATAAATACTCTCGTTGACATAATTTTCTAAACTGATTTTGCGTTAGCGTTTTTTGCTGAGCGGTTACGTAATGCCATAGGTTTAATAAACTAACAAAGTCAGACTGTTTGTCTTTAAAGCGGTTATGTTTTTCATCACTTGCTTGTTTTTTCTCATGAGGGCGCTCACGCGGATCTTGAATACTTAAGGCACTAACAATCACTAAAACTTGTTCAATACAACCAAGCTCTATCGACGTCATCACCATTTTCGCCAAGCGAGGGTCAATAGGAAATTTAGCAAGTAAGCGCCCTGCTTTCGTTAAACGTGCAACATTATTGGTATTACTATCTATCGCATCTATTTCTTCTAATAAACGCATACCATCGGTAATATTACGATTATCGGGCGCTTCAACAAAAGGAAATTCGCTAATATTACCTAAGTCTAACGCTAGCATTTGTAAGATAACGGTAGCTAAGTTAGTCCGCAAAATTTCAGGATCGGTAAATTCAGGGCGATTATTAAAGTCATCTTCGCTATATAAACGAATACAAACCCCTTCTGAAACACGCCCACAACGACCTGAACGCTGATTTGCACTGGCCTGTGATATCGCTTCTATAGGTAAGCGTTGTACTTTAGTACGGTAACTATAACGTGAAATACGAGCTGTACCTGGGTCAATTACATACTTAATACCCGGTACCGTTAAGCTGGTTTCAGCTACGTTAGTCGCTAAAACAATGTTACGACCACTGTGCGGTTTAAAAATTCTGTTTTGCTCTTCTACCGTCAACCTAGCGTACAAAGGTAAAACATTGGTATGTCGCAAGTCTGCTTTAATTAATGCGGCAGCGGTATCACGAATTTCTCGCTCACCATTGAGAAATATCAGAATATCTCCTCGACCTTGATCAAGGCTTGATAACTCATCAACTGCATTGAGTATGCCGCTAATAACATCATTACTATCGCTGTCATTATCGGTTTCATCGCCCTCAGGCGTATCGTTTAAGGGGCGATAGCGCATTTCAACCGGAAATGTTCGACCTGAAACTTCAATAACAGGTGCTGGTACGCCAGCATTATTAGCAAAATGCTTAGCAAAACGCTGAGGGTCAATAGTTGCTGAGGTTATAATCACCTTTAAATCAGGTCGTTTAATCAGTACTTGTTTTAAGTAACCCAAAATAAAGTCGATATTTAAACTACGCTCATGAGCTTCATCAATAATGATGGTATCGTATTGACGTAATAGGCGATCACGCTGCATTTCTGCGAGCAAAATACCATCGGTCATAAGCTTAATATAACTTTGCTCGCTAACTTGGTCATTAAAACGTACTTTATAACCCACTTGCTCGCCAAGCTTGGTATTAAGCTCATCGGCAATACGATTAGCAACAGTTCTAGCGGCAATACGTCGTGGTTGGGTATGGCCAATTAAGCCATCAACACCACGCCCTAATTCAAGACATATCTTTGGAATTTGTGTTGTTTTACCTGAGCCGGTTTCACCAGCGATTATCACCACCTGATTTGCTTGTATCGCTTCAGCTATTTCTTTAGCACTTTGCGCTATAGGTAAGCCTTCAGGGTAAGTGATTTTCGGTAAACGACTTAATTTTTGTTGCTTTTTTTCAATTGAACTTTCAATTGCTTGCTGTATTTTTTGTAAAGAAAGTCGTTCTTTTTCAGACAAAAGAGTTTCATCGCTAAGCGCTGCTGAATTCGCTTTTTTGATGTTTTTTTGTAACGTTATCAAACGCTTTTTAAGCTTACCTGCATCACAGTTTTTCGCTAGTGTGATGCGCTGAAAAAGATCTTGAATATTAGGGAAATCGGTAGCAGGAAACTCAGACAAAACAAAACTCAAATACTAATCAAAAGAAGCATTTTAACAGTAAAATAACTGAATTACAGCGGGTAAATAAACCAATTAATCAATTAACTGGGCACTAAACCAGCACTTTTGCTTATCTCATTAAAATGAGGCAGAGCAATATTAAATGATTACTTCAACTTATTTTATGATGTGCTATTTTAATGTGCAGCATGCTCTTTAGCATGAGAAATGCTTAACTTCATATGCTTATCAAAAGCTTTTAACACATCATTTCTACATATTGTTCCTAATAAGTCACCATCATCACCAATAACTGGATACACTTTAGGGTGTTCGTTAACCATTCTTTGTGCCAGCTCTAACACGCTATCGTATGGTTTTACTGATAAAACATCCTTGCGCATAATGTCTTTAACTTTAGCGTTATTGTCGTTGTAGTACATGCTATCTAACATTTTCACCAAAACATCGCTCTCTGAAATAAAGCCAATTACTTTACTGTGATTATCAATAACAGGGCCGCCAATTTGTTGCGTTTTTAAAAAACGCAATGTTGTTTCTTGCATATTCATATCCGCGGTAAACGTAATCGGATAGTGATTCATGTAATGCTCTACTTTTAAAGATTCCATAGTAACTCCTCAGTCGCTATTGCTAGCACTATCAACCATAAAGCTGATTTCGGGATAATTAATACGCTTTCATTTCTCATCTCACGAATTCAGACTAATTAACTCTTCTCATTGTTGTAACTGTAGGTAAGCCTCTGCTAAAAAACCAATTAATCATTCACATAATTTAATTTTTGAGCGTTTAATCGATTTTCAAACGGAAACGGAACAATAACTAACCTGATATCGGCTTAACAAATGTTTCTCTAGCAGCTACTTTTCCTAACTTATTCGGTAAACTTTCTTGTTTATCATATGAAAAGAAGAAAAACCATCAAGCTAGAAATATCTCTAAACCAAGTTCAGGTTAATTAGCGAAAAAGCTGGCCGAATTTATTATTGATAATGGTTTTTATTTTACCTGTGTTAAGTAAATTTCCAAAAAGCATTAAACAACCACCAAATAATAAAGAGAGTTCAAACGGCTCTGCGTACAGTAATACCCCAACAAAAATAATTAAGGGTAAACGCAAAAAGTCTAAGGTTACTACTGTGGTTATTTCTGCATATTGCATAGCATTGGTCATACAAAAATGTGCTGATAATGCACCAATACCAATAATAACAAGCCACAGCCATTGGTTGTAGTCTGGCCAAACCCAGTGATGGTACGAGAGTACCAACCCTATGGGTAGTTGCAGTATACACATATAGAAAAGTATCGATATAGGTGAGTAATCTCGAGATAGTGACTTAGTCGCGGTATGTGAAATGGCAAAGCAAATAGCCGAGCCCAAAACCACAAAAGAAGCTAAGCTCATCCCCCCCTGCTCGGGGTTTACAATAATAAAAACTCCTAAACTTCCCAAAAATATAGCTATAATTTTTGTTGGTGTTATCGCTTCACCTAAAAAAAGCGCAGCAATTAATAGTGTCCATATAGGCACAGTAAACTCTAACGCAAATACTTCTGCAAGTGGCAGCAACCCTATACCAAAAAACCAACCATACTGAGCCGCATAATGAAAAATATTCCGAAATAGTTGTAGGTTAAATCCCGCCAGTAATTTCCGCTTATTCGCAAAGTTAGAGCTACTACCGAATATAGCGTTAGGCTTTTTCTTGGTTACCACGGATTTCTGAATTACCGGTTTCTTCATCACATTGTGCTTAAATAAATACACCAGCGACAACACCACTAAACCGACGCCACTGCGTATACATAACGATTGTGAAATTGAAAGCTCACCACTAAGCTCGCGCGCACCTACCGCTAAAATACAAAAAGAAGCCAGAGCTCCTAGCATCCAAAGAGCAAGGTACATGATTATTTCCAAGTGACTAGATAAAGTAGCTAATTTAACTGAGCAGTTACTAATTCACAAATTTAACCGAATGATATTGAATATATAAATACATAACGGAACAGGGCTACAACTTTAAGGTAAAAATTTTATGTAAAAAGCTTGCATGAAAGGTTTGCTTAAAAAAAACGCTATCAAAGATAACATCTCAAACAGCACTATTAATACCAAGACTGAGTCGATAGAATTAACTATCATTCGCTAAACCCGTCAATAACCTGAACTCGGGTTAACTCAGTTAAAAGGAAATATCATGAATATTGTTTGCGCTCACTGTTTTACTACTAATCGTATTCCCGATGAAAAACAGCACCATCAAGCTAAGTGCGGTAAATGTCAACAAGCGGTGTATTCTACTTTGCCGACCTCGTTAGGCAATAATACTTTTTACCCTTTTATTGAGCGTAACTCGCTACCCGTTATTGTCGATTTTTGGGCGGATTGGTGTGCTCCTTGTCAAAATATGGCGCCGATATTTAACCAAGTAGCACAAAACTCACCAACGCTACTTTTTGCCAAAGTAAATACAGAGCAAGTACAAAGTATTGCACGTGATGCCAATATTCGTAGCTTACCAACTCTGGTGTTTTTTCACCAAGGGAAAGAGGTTGACAGAATTTCAGGTGGGCTTAGTCAAATACAAATGCAACAGTGGATCATGCAAACAATGCAAAAAATTTAAGCTAACCTTAAGTAATCTAATAATAAAAAGGTAAATCTATTGTGCTAGTTGGTAAAACGCAGATAAAAAAAACATTCAGCGGTATTTTTTTTATCGCTATGACTGCTTTATGTTTAAGTAGTTGTACCGTAGGTGATCAAAAAAAGCTTACACATGTCATTACTAGTAACGACCCTGAGCAAGCCTTCAAACAATACCTCAAGAATAAAAAAACCAGTTACCAGCAATCGCCTGATGTTATGATCAGCGATATAAAGAATCTCGATAGAACCATTAAAAATCTCAAAAGTATTGCAGAAAAAATATGGGGTAAGAATAACTCTCAAGTTGCCAGTAATAAAAAATATGTAAAATATACCGATGGTTATCAATCAAAAGCCCAGGTAAATTTTGATACAGGTACCATAAAAATTGAAACTATCGCAACAAAGTCTCCCCTATTTCATTTAAAAGACGCCATTATCACAACGTTACTGACCAGCGAAAACCCAGCAAACACCGATATTTTTAGTGACCGAGAGCCAATTATTCAAGGGAAACCCTATTTATATGGTCAAGTGCTTGATCAAGACAAAAAAGCAATAGCCTATCAGTGGCGAGCAAGCCGCTTTGCTGACTACCTACTTAATACCCAATTAAAAAAACAAAAGATTGGTAAACACAATGTCCACTTTGTGGAGATATCTATGGTTAAATCCCATAGCAAACTACGCCAGCATAAATATGCTTCATATGTACTAGCGGCAGCAAACCGTTATCAAATAAAACCTGAACTCATTTATGCCATTATAGAAACAGAAAGTAGCTTTAACCCGTTTGCGGTAAGTCACGCTAATGCTTATGGACTAATGCAAGTTATTCCTAGCACGGCAGGTAAAGATGTTTATCAGCGTATTTTCAAAAAATCAGGTACGCCCAGTAAACAAACGCTTTTTAATCCGCAAGATAATATCAATATTGGAACCGCGTATTTACATATATTACAGCAGCAATATTTGAATAAAATTAATAATAGCCAAAGTAGACATTACTCTGTTATTTCAGCTTATAACGGCGGTGCTGGTAATGTATTTAAAACTTTTAGCAGTACGAGATCATATGCTCCATCAGTAATTAATAAACTGTCGCCGCAGCAGGTTTATCAAAAGCTCACCAAGCAACACCCTAAATCCGAAAGTAGGCGCTACTTATATAAAGTCGTTAGTGCTGAAAAACGCTACAATAAGTAACTTAGCGTTTTAGTAACTTGGGAAGTATATTTAAAGGAATAGCGCATTATTCAGTTTAGTAAATTAGCTTGCTGACTTCAAAATTAGCGTCAGCTTGACACAAAAAAGCCTTAGTAGATTATTGTAATAAGGCTCATTTTCTTCTTAAAAGCGATTAAAACCTACTACAACTAATAAGCTCAAGCCTGTGCTACTTCTTACCTAAATCTTTAAGCAATGTGGTTTAGGCTTGTCATTTAATTATTCGTATAACCACATTCAGATCATTTTAGGTATTGCTTTAATTAATAATCTGTAAATAGACGCTTGATACTTAAAAAACATTCCCTCCAATTAATGATTATCGCTTTAGCACTTAAAAATCAGGCCTCACGAAAACTTTCTTACCTTATTTCGCTAATGGCGTTTTCATACCGCCCTTCAATCGTAAAACATATGTTACATAAATGTAATTTTATGTAAATAAAATGTCATTATGTAACTTGAGTACGATGTTAATTAACTGCTACGTTTAAAAATAAACCAAATGATGTTCATTTTTAAACCGCCATATAAATAATAAAACTTAATATTCTATAACAATAATAATTTCAGTAATGGTCTAGCGCCTTTTACCAAAAAAGCCTTGCCTAAATACGGAGTATATAATGAGAAAAAAGCAAACTTACCTGATAACCGCGGTGACGCTGTCTACTTGTCTGCTCGGTGCTATTTATTTGTCATCAACCGATGAAAGCAATAATGCTTCTACAGCAAAGCAAATAACGCCCAAACTAGATAACACTATTGAACATAAAGAGCTTGCTACGCAGCCTAGTGCCATGCCACTTAAAGATAACACCTCAACTAATCACTTTGCGACTAAAACAATGGAGGAAAGCACACTACCTGCTGAAAATAAGGAAGATTTTTTAGGTATTAGTCGCCGTTCAGAAGTTGCTGAAAAAGTATTAACTGATGCAGGAGTTATTCCAGCGGACTTAGATAAAGCTGAGTTTATTGAATTTGATTTAAATGCCTTAAAAGCACTAAAAGCAGGTGAGTCATTTGATTTAGAAATTCCACAAACTAATGAAATTTTTACCGCAGAAGTGACTAACGTTGAGGTTTTTGACAATGGTGATAAACACATTATTGGCAATATTATCGGTTTAGATGACTCACTACACAACACCATAATTACCGTTGGCAAAGATGCATTATATGGCCAATTTACCACGGTGTCAGGTAACTGGGTGTTTGAGTCAAAAGATCAGTATGGTTGGATAGCCGCCAAACGTGATCTGTACAGAAGTCATGTTGAATTTGAAGCCGTTGAATCTGCTGCTTCAAATACAACGACTACAGGGAGCAAAGATATATTTGCCCCCAAAAAACTATAACAATAAAACGATAAAACAAGAGGAAAGAAAATGAATAATAATGTTTTAAAGGCACTTTGTGTTGCTTTAGCGTTACCTGCCGTAAGCGTTTGTGCAGAAACAATTGATATTGGGATTTTATACACTGACTCATCGGCAGCTAAAACCGCCAATATTGATACTAAAATAAATAGCTTAATTGCTTTTAGTAATCAGGTTTACCGCCAAAATGGTATTGATATTACTTTACGCCTAGCAGGTAAAAGTAATTTAGGTAATCATGCCATCACGCCAAGTAACCAGTGGCTAGATGCAGTAACAAACAGCTCATACGTGCATAATTTACGTAATCAGTGGAATGCCGATATGGTTGCCGTATTAGGTACTGGTGAATCTGCAGGGACACCTGGGCTTATATCATGCGGTTTAGCTTGGATAGGACAAGGGGCTAATGGCTCATTATACAGCTCATCAAATAGCAAAATGTATAGCATTACGGCTATTGACTGTGGCGCAACCACTTTTGTTCATGAATTAGGTCATAACCAAGGTTTACTGCACTCAAGAAAACAAGGTGATACCTCAGGCGGTGTGTACGTAGATGGAATGGGTCACGGGGTTCAAAACTCATTCGCTTCTATTATGGCTTATCCTCATGTGTTTGGTAGTGCTACACAATATGATTATTTCTCTAATCCGCAATGGAGTGTCAATGGCGTTCCTTACGGCGTAGTAAATAAATCGTATGCGTGGAAAACCGTCAACGCAACTAAAAACAGTATTTCACTTTTTAGATAATATTGGCTCACGATAAACTAGTAGAGTAATACTATACGTTGCCTACTTTTTAAAGCCGCTTGTTGCGGCTTTTTTATTATCACCATAATCCAATAAATTTCTAGCCGCTTTATCTGTCTATTTGGCAATAAATTGCCACTTGTTTAACAATATTGTCGTAGCGTTTTCATTTCCAACATCTACTCTTTGTTAAAAGCTCAGTATTTAATGATAAAATCAACGATTTAAAACTGGCACAGACTATGCTCTATTTGATCAAATAAATTTACGACTTCTCAATTTACACACAGTAATAAATGGACACTTATTATGATCATCAACACTAATTACGCCCAACAGGTAGAACAAGCTCGTGTGCAAAGTACTGTACGGGTAGATTCTAATAACCAAGTTCCAATTGTTAACCCTATTCCAGGGCAAAAAGATACTTTAACCTTATCTGACAAAGCACTGGCAATGATAAGTGGTGAAACCGTAAAAGAAAGTGCACCTACTTATACGAAACCTGAAACCGCTAGAGCACTGCTGGCGCAACAAGCA
This sequence comes from Colwellia asteriadis, assembly GCF_039523295.1. NCBI lineage: Bacteria > Pseudomonadati > Pseudomonadota > Gammaproteobacteria > Alteromonadales > Colwelliaceae > Colwellia > Colwellia asteriadis. The sequence goes on from NZ_BAAAFA010000008.1 coordinate 97,422, forward strand.
GCAATTGACGAAGCAAACAACCCAAACGCTACAGAGGCTAAAGTAACTGATAGCCGCTTTGGTGAAATGATGCAAAGTATATTAGATAAAAGGTTAGGCGTTGACAGTGAAAAGCTTCAAGAAATTGAAGATGAAATGGAGTTAATTGCTAATGATAAAAGCATGAGCCCAGAAGAAAAGCAGCAAGCTTTAGAAGCATTAACTGAAAAACGCGATGAGATCATCGAAGAAAATATCAAAAATAATTTAGCGATGACAACAATGTCTCCGAAAATAAATGAAAACTTAGTTTAAAAGTTTATACTAGGTTCCGTTTTTAAATAAATAGTATATTGATTTCCCTTGTAAATATTCCTTTTTTCTATAAACATAATAGCTGAGAAAAATACGGTACAGCCATAAATGTTATGAACTGTTGAGCACAATGGTCTATCTAGTGCTTTTAAAGGAATGTTATTAATGAATCGTTACTTAGCCCTCGATGCCTTTCGAGGTTTTACTATCGCGCTTATGTTATTGGTGATCACTCCAGGGTCGTGGTCGCATGTATACCCTCAGCTTTTACACGCCCAATGGCACGGCTGGACAATAACCGATGTAGTGTTCCCTTTTTTCATGTTTATTATTGGCTCTGCGATGTACTTTTCGTTTCGCAAAAGCAATTTTAAAGCCTCACCCAAAGCCATATTTCGTATAATAAAGCGCTCTGCCATTATTTTTGCACTCGGCTTAGCGTTAAACGCTTTTCCTACCTATGAAACCTTTGCCGACTTGCGCTTTATGAGCGTATTAGGGCGTATAGGCTTAGCTTACGGTATTGCTGCCATATTGGTGTTGGTATTAAATCGAGTAGGTATTTGGCTAGCTTCAGTAGTAATATTACTTGGTTATTGGCTACTACTGGCTAGCGTTGGTGATGGTGCCTACTCGTTGAACGATAACTTAGTACGTAGTGTTGATTTAGCAATAATGGGTGCTTCACATATGTGGGCGGGTAAAGGTCTCGCTTTTGATCCTGAAGGTTTGTTAAGTACTTTACCTGCTTTAGTGAGTATTTTAGCGGGTTTTGAAGCCACACGAATGATCACTCAATGCTCCAGTCAACAGCAAGCAATTAAACGTTTAATATTAAGTGGCGCTATCGCTTTGGTTGTAGGTTATGTGTGGAGTAGCACAATGCCGATAAATAAATACCTGTGGACTAGCTCATATGTACTGGTAACCTCTGCAGTGGCTACGTGGTTACTGGCACTATTTATTTGGCTAACCGATATTAAAGGCTACCAAAGCGCGATGAAGCCACTATTTATTTACGGTATGAACCCCTTATTTATTTACGTGTTTGCCGCGGTTTGGACCGATTGTTATAAGCTAATTCCGATGTCTTTTGGCGCCAATGAAAGCGGCGATATGAGAGACTTTTTATTCTTTCATATGAGCCAGTGGCTAAGCCCAATAAACGCCTCCTTAGTTTACGCTATTATTCATGTGTTTATCTTTTGGGTAATTTGCTTGTTTTTATACCAACGTAAAATTGTTATTCGCATTTAATCGAGTTGTTTAGCTCAATAAACACCTAACCCCAAAACGACATTGCTTTTTACTTTGCTTATTTATTGAGCTAAACTAAACAATAGTTTTTAGAGAAAATTGTTAAGCATAATTGTTGAACATAACAATAGAAGGTTACTATGACTACAATCAATTCAAGTGCTGCGGATTATGTAGGCTTTGTGCAAAAAGCAGTAAAAAGAAATACCGCTATTGAAGTTATTGAAGCTAAACAATCGGGTACACCTGTTAATAAAGAAGAAATTCAAGCCTCTAACCAAGCAATTAAAGATAAGTCTGTCGATGCAGGATTAGCGGTTTATCAAGCCGAGCTTAAAAAGAATGCCGTTGATACCTATATTGAGTCATCTAAAGAGGCAAAAGAGTTTTATTCCTCAAGCTCAAATGACTCAGACGACGGTGATTCGAGTAGCCCTGAAATTTATACTTTTGATGCACAAGCAGTTAATGATGCACGTGAGACAGTGCAAAAAAGAGCCGCGGGTATTGCTATTTATGAAAATATTCAATCGGGTAAAAATGAATTATAAGGCTGTTATTTTTGATGGCTAATACAACTAATAGTTAGATAATTAGGGAAAGAGAGCGAAAGCTCTCTTTTTTGTTTTGTCATCCAAGTTTGTTGCCCTGTTTGGAGTTTGCTTTTCTGTCTGGCGTCGCGGTGGCGACTACACCCAAAAAGAGCAGGAAACTGCCTCCGCTCTTACCTACCCTTGGAACCCCACGGAGTCCCTACTCAGTAAAAGCATTAATAACAATTTTGAGTTTACAGTCAATGACTACCGATTAATTATTTTGATTTTTTACTACAAGCGGTTTGTAGTTTGGTTCACTGTTCGCGTCGCGGTGGCGACTCCACCCAAAGGGACACTGCCTCCGACGTCCCCTTGGAACCCCACGGAGCACCAGCTCAGTGAAAACATGAATAGCCATTTTGAGTTTACAGTCAATACCTGCCGATATTCGTCCATGAAAAGTGGCAGTCTTCGCCATCCATGGCTCAGCTTGACTGACACTTTTTTCAAAATAGCGATTCATTCACTGAGATGGGTTCAGAGAGTTTGTGACACGGTACTCTCCTGTTAACTAAACACATCGCTCTTTGCTCGAACAAAAAATAATTTTCTCTAATATTCCCCCACCCTATCAACACGCACCAAGTCTGCTTGAATCAAGTGCCGAAATGAAAGGCAATATTCACGTATGTTCATCATGACGTTGCATTGGCTCGAGATAAAACAATGGCTTGAGTTTATTTCTCTGTCTGGCGTCGCGGTGGCGACTCCACCCAAAGGGACACTGCCTCCGGCGTCCCCTTGGAACCCCACGGAGCACCAGCTCAGTGAAAACATGAATAGCCATTTTGAGTTTACAGTCAATACCTGCCGATATTCGTCCATGAAAAGCGGCAGTCTTCGCCATCCATGGCTCAGCTTGACTGACACTTTTTTCAAAATAGCGATTCATTCACTGAGATGGGTTCAGAGAGTTTGTGACACGGTACTCTCCTGCTAACTAAACACATAGCTCTTTGCTCGAACAAAAAATAATTTTCTCTAATATTCCCCCACCCTATCAACACGCGCCAAGTCTGCTTGAATCAAGTGCCGAAATGAAAGGCAATATTCACGTATGTTCATCATGGATGATGAACAAAGCGATGTAGGGCATGGATGCCCGTTCAGCGCTGTTACGTCGAAAATATTGCCTTGAATGGAGGACTACACTTGATTAGCAGCTCCGAGGGAGTCCAGAGGGATGCCGGAGGCAGTATCCCTTTGGGTGCCGTCGCCACCGCGACAATAATATCAAGCACTCCTGCATAGCTGTATACTTAGACAGTATTAACAGAAAAGTCTTTATGTGGGAATATGTTACAAAGAGATATGTATTAACAGGATGTATTCAAATGGAAGCTATAAGTAAACTTGAACTTCACTATTACTTCAATGATGACAGCCATGATATTGACGCGATCACAAGAAATAAATGTGAAGCTGAAATGTTAGCTATAGTTTATGAAGTCGCAACAATACTTGATATCAAGACACAACTCGTAGCAGAAATTCCGCTCGAGGGGGGATTTCGAGATAAGTGGAAAGCTCTGGGTGAAAATTCCCCACAACTTCAAGTAATATTAATGACTGTTGGCTTGTTAACGACCATATATTTTACTTATGACCCAGAGAGTAATGCCAGAAAGAAAGAGCTTGAACAATTGCAAATTCAGGAGTTAAAACTCAAGCTAAAGCAATTAAAAGCAAAGGATAACATAGAAGAGATAGCCCAAATTACAGCTAACAAAATCTCAAAGAACCTAAAAATTATCAAACGAAAATCGAACCTTTATACACACTTGAATAACAACTCTAGGATTGAGAAAGTTAGCATCAACGTTCTCGATAGCTCTAACATCCCTCTGCACAAAGAAACTGTTATAAACAGACAAGTTTTTAGAGAGTTCATATTAAGTACGAATAAATTAAGAGCTGAAGAAGATGATAATGCACAAATTGAACTAATTTCACCGGTACTAAAAGATGGAAACTATAAATGGAAAGGTATATATAAAGATCAAACAATTAGTTTTAATATGTATGATCAAAAGTTTAAAGAGTCCATATTTATAGATGGACTAAACTTTCATGCAGGAACAAGTATTATATGTGTTTTACGGATTAGGAGGGAATTAGATGAAATCGGTGAAGTTAAAATAAAAGGCTACTCTGTTCCGACAGTTATAGAGGTTCTAAATGGTCAAAGTCCACATGAAACTACACAGGGCAAAGCACACCGACACGCAAAATCCATGTATGACAATCAATCTGACCTTTTTTCATAAAGCTTCATTTTAAGTCAAAAACTAATTACCGAATAGTCTTTAATTCTAGAATATTATCAATTTCAAAAAACAAAAAACCCGCTAGATAGCGGGTTTTTATTAACCTTTAAAAGTATAACAGTTTGCAATCAAAAGCTGATTACCAACCCGTTTTTTCTTTAAGTGCTACACCGATATCAGCTAAAGAACGAACAGTTTTAACACCAGCCGCTTCTAATGCTGCAAATTTCTCATCAGCTGTACCTTTACCACCAGCGATAATCGCGCCAGCGTGACCCATACGCTTACCTTCTGGTGCAGTAACACCAGCAATGTAAGAAACAACAGGCTTAGTAACGTTAGCTTTGATGTATTCCGCAGCTTCTTCTTCAGCAGTACCACCAATTTCACCAATCATTACGATTGCTTCAGTTTGTGGATCGTTTTGGAACATTTCTAAAACGTCAATGAAGTTAGTACCTGGGATAGGGTCACCACCAATACCTACACAAGTAGATTGGCCGAAACCTGCGTCAGTAGTTTGTTTAACGGCTTCGTACGTAAGCGTACCAGAACGTGAAACAATACCAACTTTACCTGGTAAATGGATGTGACCTGGCATGATACCAATCTTAGTTTCGCCTGGTGTGATAACACCTGGACAGTTAGGACCAATCATGCGAACGCCAGTTTGCTCAAGCTTAACTTTAACGTCAACCATATCTAAAGTTGGGATACCTTCAGTGATAGTTACGATAAGCTCGATGCCAGCATCGATAGCTTCTAAAATAGCGTCTTTACAGAACGGAGCTGGAACGTAGATAACTGTTGCTGTTGCGCCAGTTGCTTCTACTGCTTCACGTACTGTGTTAAATACTGGTAAACCAAGGTGAGTTTGACCACCTTTGCCTGGTGATACGCCACCAACCATTTGTGTACCGTAATCAATAGCTTGCTCTGAGTGGAAAGTACCTTGACCACCAGTGAAACCTTGACAGATTACTTTAGTATCTTTGTTAATTAATACAGACATTATTTGCCCTCCGCAGCGGCAACAACTTTAAGTGCTGCATCAGTTAATGATTCTGCAGCGATGATGTTAACATCTGAAGATGCTAATACTTCACGGCCTGCTTCAGCGTTAGTACCTTCTAAACGTACTACAACTGGAACTTTAACGCCTACTTCTTTAACAGCAGCGATAATACCTTCAGCAATCATGTCACAACGAACAATACCACCAAAGATGTTAACTAAAACAGCTTTAACGTTGTTGTCAGAAAGGATGATTTTGAATGCTTCAGCAACACGTTCTTTAGTAGCACCACCACCAACATCAAGGAAGTTAGCTGGCTTGCCGCCGTGTAAATTAACGATATCCATAGTACCCATTGCTAGGCCTGCACCGTTAACCATACAACCAACGTTACCATCTAATGCTACGTAGTTAAGTTCCCACTGTGCAGCATGTGCTTCACGTTCATCTTCTTGAGATGGATCGTGCATAGCGCGGATTTTTGGTTGACGGTATAAAGCATTACCATCGATACCAATTTTACCGTCTAAACAGTGAAGGTTACCTTCATCAGTAATAACTAATGGGTTGATTTCTAATAACGCGAAATCGAAATCGTTGAACATTTTACCAAGACCCATAAAGATCTTAACAAATTGCTTCATTTGAGTAGGGTTTAAACCAAGTTTGAAACCAAGCTCACGTGCTTGGTAAGCTTGTGGACCAACAAGTGGATCAACTTCAGCTTTGTGAATTAACTCTGGAGTTTCTTCAGCAATCTTCTCAATGTCAACGCCGCCTTCAGTAGACGCCATGAATACTACTTTACGACTTGCGCGGTCAACAACTGCGCCAAGGTATAATTCGTTAGCAATATCTGTACAGCTTTCAACTAAAATTTTAGCAACTGGCTGACCGTTCTCATCTGTTTGATAAGTAACTAAGTTCTTACCTAACCAGTTTTGAGCGAATGCTTTGATTTCGTCTTTAGTTTTAACTAGCTTAACACCGCCAGCTTTACCGCGACCACCAGCGTGTACTTGAGTTTTAACAACCCACATATTGCCACCGATTTTATCAGCCGCTTCTGCAGCTTCTTGAGGTGTATCGCAAGCGAAACCTTCAGAAACTGGTAAACCATATTCAGCGAATAATTGTTTCGCTTGATACTCATGCAAATTCATGGTGTTTTATCCATTTATCTGTAAATGATGACTGCTTTTATTTTTATCTTTCGTCTTTAAAAGACAAAACTAAAGAACAGCCTGTGAAAAGTTTCTCGATTATAGTACAAAAGCTCTAGTGACGGTAGTCAAAAGAGCTAATACTCTAGCCGACTAACTATGTTTTTTTGTATCGATAACTAACTAGCTTATATATCTAAAAGTAAACGAGCCGGATCTTCTAACAATTCTTTAATTGTTACTAAGAAACCAACAGACTCTTTACCATCAATCAAACGGTGATCGTAAGATAATGCTAAGTACATCATAGGTAAAATTTCTACTTTACCGTCAACAGCCATTGGGCGGTCTTGTATTTTGTGCATACCTAAAATTGCAGCTTGTGGTAAGTTAAGAATTGGCGTTGATAATAATGAACCAAATACACCACCGTTAGTAATAGTGAAATTACCGCCAGTCATATCAGCCATTGATAATTTACCGTCACGACCTTTAATCGCTAAATCGCGAATACCGTTTTCAACACCTGCCATGCTTAGTTGATCAGCATCACGTAATACTGGTGTAACTAAACCACGTGGCGTAGATACCGCAATAGAGATGTCAAAGAAGTTGTGATAAACAATATCATCACCATCAATTGATGCATTTACTGCTGGGTAACGTTTAAGCGCTTCAGTTACCGCTTTTACGTAGAAAGACATAAAACCTAAACGTGTATCATGGGTTTTCTCAAATAAATCTTTATATTGAGCACGTAAATCCATAATAGGTTTCATGTTTACTTCGTTAAACGTCGTTAACATGGCAGTTGAGTTTTTCGCTTCAAGTAAACGTGTTGCGATTGTTTTACGTAAGCGTGTCATAGGAACACGTTTTTGAGTACGCTCGCCTAGCTCTTGCGCTGCTGGTGCAGCAACAGGTGCTGCAGCTGGAGCTGCTTTTGGCTTGTTAGCAGCGGCTTCAACGTCTTCTTTAGAAATACGACCGCCCTTGCCTGTGCCGGTAACGTCAGCAGCTGTTAGGCCTTTTTCAGTCATTAAACGACGCACTGATGGGCTAGCAAGTTCGTCTGAGCTTACCGCGTCTTCAATAGGTGCAGCGGTAGCTGCACTACCAGCACTTGCACCTGCGTTTAATTCACCAATTTTTTGTGCACCTAATACCGTATCGCCTTCAGCATGGATAATTTTGCCGATTACGCCATTATCTTGAGCAACAACTTCTAACACAACTTTGTCAGTTTCAATATCAACTAAGTGTTGATCAACGCTCACTGTATCGCCTTCTGCAACATGCCAAGTCGCTACTGTTGCATCAGCAACTGACTCAGGCAATACTGGAACAACAATGTCGATAACCGCTGTTGCAGAACTTGCTTTTTCAGCTGAAGCACTTTTTTCTTCAGCTGAGGCTGCTGGAGCTTCTGCTGCATCACCAGCTGAGAAAGTACCAATAACTTGATCACCTAATACGGTTGCGCCTTCTGCTTGGCTAATATCAGTTAATACGCCGTCGCTTGTTGCAGGTACTTCAAGTACTACTTTATCAGTTTCAATATCAACTAATACTTGATCACGCGTAAATTTTTCACCTACTTGTACATGCCAAGTAGCAACTGTTGCATCAGCAACTGATTCTGGTAATACCGGAACTTTGATTTCGGTTGTCATTATTTTTAATTCCTTACAAACTGTCTTTGCACTATATGCACTAAGTGCGCTAATAAATTAGCGCAATAAGAATAAGTTAATCTAATGTTAACGCTTGAGTAACAAGCGCCTGTTGCTCTTTCACATGGACTGACATATAACCCACCGCTGGTGCTGCAGAAGCTTGACGACCAGCGTAAGTTAAATAAGTACCTTCAGGGATAGCCGCTCTAAAATGGTGCTGCGAACAATACCAAGCACCTTGGTTTTGTGGCTCTTCCTGACACCAAACAAATTGCTTAACATGCTGGTATTCTTTTAATACCGCTTGTAGCTCTTGCTCAGGGAACGGGTATAACTGTTCAATACGTACAATCGCAATATTGTTCAGCTCATTTTTACGACGCTGCTCAAGTAATTCGTAGTAAACTTTACCACTACAGAATACCACACGTTCTACTGCGCTTGAGTCAAGCTCATCGACTTCACCAATAACATTATGGAACACGCCCGTAGATAGCTCTTCTAATGAAGAAACCGCTAATGGGTGACGTAATAATGACTTAGGTGACATCACCACTAATGGACGACGCATTGGACGAACCACTTGACGACGAAGCATGTTAAATACTTGCGCTGGTGTTGATGGTACACAAACTTGCATATTATGATCAGCACACAGTTGCAAGAAACGCTCTAAGCGTGCAGATGAATGCTCTGGACCTTGACCTTCATAGCCATGTGGTAACAACATAGTTAAGCCACATAAGCGACCCCACTTTTGTTCACCTGAGCTAATGAATTGATCAAATACCACTTGTGCACAGTTAGCAAAGTCACCAAACTGGGCTTCCCAAATAGTTAAACCTGCCGGCTCTGCCGTAGTGTAGCCATATTCAAAGGCTAATACTGACACTTCTGATAACACTGAGTCATGTACGTTAAATGGCCCTTGCCCTTCACGAATATTTTGCAGTGGCAAATAAGTACTTGCATCAGTTTGGTTATGTAATACCGCATGACGATGGAAAAATGTACCACGACCCGCATCTTGCCCCGTAATACGAACTCGCTCTCCAGCATCAACAATTGAAGCATAAGCGATATTTTCAGCCATACCCCAATCAAGTAGTTTTTCACCTGTTGCCATTTTCATGCGATCATCATAGATCTTTTTAACACGCGAATGTACTGGATGTGTTTCTGGGTAAGTTGATACTTTTGTTGCTAACTCTTTTAATTTTTCTAAAGAGATTTCTTTTTTGTAATCATCATCCCACTCGTGACCTAAGTAAGGTGTCCAATCAACAGAGTGCTGTGTCATTGGGCGCCATTGCTCAACGGTACATTGACCTTCATCAAGCAACTTACGGTAGTAAGCTGTTAACTCATCAATTTTTGCTTTATTTAACGCGCCTTCAGCGGCTAGCTTATCAGCATAAAGTTGACGTGGAGTCGGATGTTTTTTAACAATTTTATACATTAATGGCTGTGTTGCACTAGGCTCGTCAGCTTCATTATGTCCGTGACGACGGTAACAAACTAAGTCAATAACTACATCACGTTTGAATTCATTTCGGTAATCTAATGCAATTTGCGTTGCTAAAATTACGGCTTCAGGATCATCACCATTAACATGAAGAATTGGTGCCTGTACCATTTTAGCAATTTCAGTACAGTACTCACCACTACGAGTATCTTCTTGATTTGATGTTGTAAAACCAACTTGGTTATTCACAACAATACGGATTGTACCGCCTACTTTAAATGCACGTGCTTGTGACATATTAAAGGTTTCTTGTACAACACCTTGCCCAGCAATCGCCGAGTCACCGTGAATGGTAACAGGTAATACTAAATCACCTTGATTACAATTACGTCTATCAAGGCGAGCACGAACGCTACCAATAACCACAGGATTAACAATTTCTAAATGAGATGGATTAAAGGCTAAGGCTAAATGAACATTACCGCCAGGGGTAACAAAATCAGACGAATAACCTTGGTGATATTTAACGTCACCAGAGCCTAAGATTTCATCGTGTTTACCGCCAAACTCATCAAATAATTTAGATGGGTTTTTACCCATAACATTAACTAATACGTTTAAACGGCCACGGTGAGCCATACCCATTACAACTTCTTTAGTACCTGCAGCACCTGCGCGAGTAATTAACTCTTTAAGCATAGGCACAAGTGCATCGCCACCTTCAAGAGAGAAGCGCTTTGCACCAGGGAATTTAGCACCAAGGTATTTTTCTAAACCATCAGCAGCAATAAGGCCTTTAAGTAACTCAGTTTTTTCATCAACAGAAAGTTGTGCTTTTGACTGTACCGACTCAAGACGTTGTTGTAACCAACGCTTTTCATCTGTTGACGTCATGTGCATATATTCAGCGCCGATAGAGCCACAGTATGTAGCTTTCAATGCTTTAAATAAGTCACCTAACTTCATAGTTTCTTCGCCACTTGCGAATGAACCTACGTTGTACTCTTTGTCAAAGTCGTTTTCTGATAAGTCATGATGAGCAAGTTGTAAATCACGTACTTTGTCGCGTTGCCAAAAACCTAATGGATCTAAGTTGGCGTTTTGATGACCGCGAAATCTAAAAGCGTTGATAAGTTGTAAAACTTTAACTTGCTTAGCGTCACCTCCTCCAGAAATAATAACTTGTTTACTTTGCTGTTTAGCTAGCACCTTAAACTCGTCACGAATAGCGGAGTGGCGGTATTCCACTTCACTACCTTCTACTTTAGGAAGTTGACTAAAAATTTCTTGCCATTCTGCTGATACAGAGGCTGAATTATCTAGGTATGATTCGTACAATTCTTCAATATAAGCGATGTTGCCACCGTTTAAATGGGAAGACTCTAACCAAGCCTTCATTACACCTTCTGGCATTGCCCTGTTCCTATGCTGGGTTGAAGCAATTAAAAAATATAATTGTTTGATAAATATACCAAACGATTACCCTAAAAAATAAAATAACAGAGTAGCTACTATAAAGTAAATACTCTGTTTATTCTGTCATATAATTTAATCAAGTAAACTAGACTAAAGCACTATTTAGTCTAGTTAATTGTTACTAAACTGCGCGATTTAGTAACATTGATTTAATATGACCAATAGCTTTAGTTGGGTTTAGCCCTTTTGGACAAACATCAACACAGTTCATAATGCCATGACAGCGAAATACGCTGTAAGCATCTTGTAAGCCATCTAAACGTTCTTCTGTTGCGGTATCACGACTATCAATTAAGAAGCGATACGCATGTAATAAACCAGCTGGGCCAATGAACTTATCTGGATTCCACCAAAATGATGGGCAAGATGTTGAACAACAAGCACATAAAATACATTCATAAAGACCATCTAATTTTTCACGATCTTCAATAGATTGTATATTTTCACGAGCTGCAGGTTGAGCATCGTTGATCAAGTATGGCTTAATTTTTTCATATTGTTGATAAAATTGTGTCATATCAATAATCAAGTCACGTACTACCGGTAAACCAGGTAAAGGACGTAAAACAATTTTACTCGCCTTTAATTCTGATAAAGGTGTGATACATGCTAAACCATTTTTACCGTTCATATTTAAGCCGTCTGAGCCACAAACACCTTCACGACATGAACGACGGAACGATAACGTAGAGTCTTGTTCTTTAAGAAGAATAAGCGCATCAAGTACCATAAGATCAGAGCCATCTGGCACTTCTAGCTCGTAGTCTTTCATGTAAGGCGCATTATCAACGTCTGGGTTATAACGGTAAATTGAAAATACCTGTTTCATTGCAATGCTCCTTAGTATACGCGGGCTTTCGGTGGGAAAGCTTCACGGTGAATGGGTTTCATATTAACATCACGTTTTGTCATCTCTTCTGTATTAGGAGAGTAGATTGAGTGACATAGCCAATTATCATCATCACGTTCAGTAAAGTCTTGACGTGCATGTGCACCTCGAGATTCTGTACGGAAGTTTGCCGCTTTTGCTGAACAAAAAGCAGTTTCCATTAAGTTGTCTAATTCTAAACACTCAATGCGTTGAGTATTAAACTCTGATGATTTATCGTCTAAACGTGCATTTTGTAAACGTTCACGAATTTCCGTTAGCTCTTTCATGCCTTGCGCCATGGCTTCGCCTTCACGGAATACTGAGAAGTTAAGTTGCATACATTGTTGTAAATCTTTACGAATTTGAACAGGGTCTTCACCTGACGTAGAAGATTCCCAACGCTGTGTACGTGCTAAAGCAGCTTCTAAGTCAGATTCTGAGGCATCAACACCTGACTGTGTTTCATTAAGGTATTGACCTAAGAAATTACCTGCTGCACGACCAAATACCACTAAATCAAGTAACGAGTTACCGCCTAAACGGTTAGCACCATGTACTGATACACAAGCGATTTCACCAACAGCAAATAAGCCATCAACAATAGTTTCTGTGCCGTCTGCTGCAATATTAATTGCTTGACCATTAACATTACAAGGTACACCACCCATTTGGTAGTGACAGGTTGGAATAACAGGAATTGGCTCTTGAACTGGATCAACGTGAGCAAATGTTCTTGATAAATCACAAACACCTGGTAAACGTTTTTCTAAGGTTTCTTTACCTAAGTGATCTAACTTAAGCTTGATATGTGGACCCCAAGGACCGTCACAGCCGCGACCTTCACGAATTTCAGTCATCATTGAACGAGCAACAACATCACGACCCGCTAAATCTTTAGCATTTGGCGCATAACGCTCCATGAAGCGTTCACCATCTTTATTCAGAAGGTAACCACCTTCACCACGACAACCTTCGGTAACTAATACACCAGCACCAGCAATACCTGTTGGGTGGAACTGCCACATTTCCATGTCTTGCATTTGAATGCCAGCACGTAGTGACATACCAACACCGTCACCGGTGTTAATATGAGCATTAGTCGTTGATGCGAAAATACGACCAGCCCCACCAGTAGCTAATACCGTTGCGCGCGCTTTAAAATAAACAATTTCACCTGTTTCAATACAAATAGCCGTTGCACCAACAACCGCACCATCACTATTTTTAACTAGGTCTAAGGCATACCATTCGCTGTATACGTTAGTTTTGTTTTTTACGTTTTGTTGATATAAACAATGGAGTAACGCGTGACCTGTACGGTCGGCTGCAGCGGCAGTACGCGCGGCTTGTTCGCCACCAAAGTTTTTAGATTGTCCACCGAAAGGGCGTTGATAAATTTTGCCCTCTTCGGTACGAGAGAATGGTAAACCCATTTTCTCTAATTCAATAATAGACTCAGGGCCAGTCTTACACATATATTCAATAGCGTCTTGGTCACCGATATAATCGCTGCCTTTAACGGTATCGTACATGTGTTGTTCCCAATGATCTTCATGAGCATTACCTAATGCAACGGTAATACCACCCTGTGCAGATACTGTATGAGAACGAGTTGGAAATACTTTAGAAATCAAGGCACACGATTTACCTGATTCTGAAATTGCTAATGCAGCACGCATACCCGCGCCACCTGCGCCAATAACAATGGCGTCAAATTCTCTAATTGGAACGCTCACTTATACACCCCACACAATTAATAAGCCAAATACTAAGTAGGCTAATAAAGTCGCTGAAAATACAAATTGTAATGCTGCACGTAAAAATGCAGATTTCACGTAATCAGATAACACTTGCCATACCCCAATGCGGGCGTGCGTAAGTAGTGCTAATAACGCAAAAATTGTTGCTACTTTCACAATGGTACAAGCAAAAAAGCTCTGCCATACATCAAAAGTAACACTCGGTGTTACAACAAAAAATCCAGCTAATAATAAGGTATATAGTGCAAGAATGATGGCACTAGCTCTTAGCAGAATAAAATCATGTACGCCGTTTCGGCCTACAGATGCGACGACGTTTACCATAACCAAACTCCTATTACTGCTGATACTACTAACCAAAGAAAGATCACTAACTTCGCGGTAGCATTGCCAGAACTTAACTCTTCAAATTTACCTAAATCCATAAACAAGTGACGAACACCCGCTAATAAGTGGTAAGTTAAAGCAGAAAGACAGCCAAAAATAATAAACTTAAAGAAGATGCCATCAAGGTAACCTTGAATTTGTGCAAATCCTTCAGCAGAGGAAAGAGAGATTGATAAGGTCCACAATAGGATACCGATAGCAAACACCATTATCATACCGGAAATACGGTGAAGAATAGAGGCCTTTGCCGCTGGGTGCATCTTTATTGTAGTTAGATCTATGTTTACAGGACGTTGTTTTTTCACAATTATTGCCTAAAGAGCCCGAAAGCCTTCAACTTTTATTATTGTTACTCATGAATTATCTTTGTTAATTAGGCTAATAACAATCAAAACAAACAAAAATAATTCCCGAAGCGAACGGTAACTACCCATTATTGACTTTATACGCAGTGCACCAATTCGCACACAAGTCTAACCAACTTTATAGTTCTATTCTAGTTAGACTTTGTATTAAGTTTTAAATATAGACAAAGAAAATACAATCGCTTATCTATTTTTGAAATAGCTACAGAACGTAGAGATTATATAGTCGATAACGGTTAATTACAATTTTCCTTATGACTAAAATTAAATGCTGTTTTTTTAACCTAAAGATCGAACTGTGTTAAACTTTAGTATAATTACTCTTACATTCCAAATACATTTCAGGGTAGAATGTCGGCAGTTTAAAAACCCAAGAAACATCCAAAGCTAGCTATACTATTCTCTATCCTATACTTGGGAGTGTAGGAATATCTGACTTATAGCTAGTAAATGAATTACAAATTATAATTAATAGGGGAAGAACATTATGGCTGACTCAAAAGCCTCTCTGAGTATTGATGGCAAAGAAATTGGAGAATTTCCAATTTTAAAAGGTACTGCTGGTACTGACGTAATTGATATTAGAACTTTAGGTAGTAATGGCTATTTCACCTATGATCCGGGCTTTCTAGCTACGGCATCTTGTGAATCAGCAATCACCTTTATTGATGGCGGCAAAGGTATTCTTCAGCATCGCGGTTATCCAATTGATACCCTTGCTAAACAAGCTGACTACCTTGAAGTTTGTTACATCTTATTAAACGGTCAAGCACCAACTCAAGCTGAATACGACGAATTTAAAACCACAATCACTACACATACTATGGTTCATGAAAAGCTCGTGCATTTCTTCCATGGCTTCTTACCAGATGCGCATCCAATGGCGATGGTTTGTGGTGTTGTTGGTGCTATGTCATCTTTTTATCACAGTGACTTAGATATTACCGACCCTGCACAACGCAAACGTAGTGCACATCGTTTAATTGCTAAAATGCCAACTATTTCAGCGATGGCTTATAAATATAGTGTTGGTCAACCTTTCGTTTATCCGCGTAATGACTTAAGTTATGCAGAAAACTTTTTACACATGATGTTCTCTGTACCAGCAGAAGAGTATGTAGTAAGCCCTACTATTGCCAATGCAATGGATAGAATATTTACATTACATGCTGATCATGAACAAAATGCTTCAACGTCAACAGTACGTTTAGCTGGCTCTTCAGGTGCTAACCCTTATGCATGTATTGCAGCCGGTGTTGCCTCATTATGGGGTCCAGCACACGGTGGTGCTAACGAAGCTTGTTTAACCATGCTTGAAAAGATCGGTAGCTTAGACCGTGTTGATGAATTTGTTGCCAAAGCAAAAGATAAGAACGACCCGTTCCGTTTAATGGGCTTTGGTCATCGTGTTTATAAAAACTTTGATCCTCGCGCAACGGTTATGCGTGAAACGTGTCATGAAGTACTAAAAGAGTTAGGTATTAAAGATCCACTACTTGATGTTGCTATGGCATTAGAGAAAGTAGCGCTTGAAGACCCATACTTCATTGAGAAAAAACTTTACCCTAATGTAGATTTCTACTCAGGTATTATCTTAAAAGCTATTGGCATCCCAACAAGCATGTTCACTGTAATTTTTGCTATGTCTCGTACCGTTGGTTGGATTGCTCACTGGGATGAAATGTTATCTCAGCCTGGTCAAAAAATTGGTCGTCCTCGTCAAAAATATACTGGCGACATTAACCGTGAATTTGTTCCTATTAGCGAAAGATAATAGCGAATTCGTTCTTAAAAAAGCAGCGTAAGCTGCTTTTTTTATGGTTGTAATTTAATAAATATAAGCAATAACCGCGAGTTTGCATAACCAACATAGATAGCCATTATTCAACAATAAAATATTAACTGTCACATTCATTCATAAAATAATCCCTAAAATAATATTTGTTACTTTTTTCACATAAACAATGGCTCTTAAATTTAATTTATATCTCTGTTGTTAATCGTTATAATGGCGAAAATTTACGGTGCAATACCGTGTTATTCATTATTATCAACTCAAGTTATTCAAAAATATGTCTGATTACTCTTTAAGATTTGGTGGCATTGCCCGCCTTTATGGTGAACAAGGTGCCCGTATTATCGAGCAAGCTCACTGCTGCGTTATTGGTATTGGTGGTGTAGGCTCATGGGTTGCTGAGTCATTAGCGCGTAACGGTATTGGTCAAATCACCCTTATCGATCTTGATGATGTGTGTATTTCAAATATTAATCGGCAACTGCATGCATTAAACAACACCATTGGACACAGTAAAGTTGAAGTAATGGCTGAGCGCATTCGACAAATTAACCCAGATTGTCAGGTTAATATTATTGAAGATTTTGTCACTGAAGATAATTTAAGTGAATTAATGTCTAACGCCTTTGACTATGTCATCGATGCTATTGACTCCGTTAATATTAAAACTCGTTTAATTGCTTATTGTAAGCGCCATAAAAAGCCTATTATTACCATTGGTGGCGCTGGCGGCCAGATAGACCCGAGTAAAATTACAGTAACCGATTTAAGTAAAACTTATCAAGACCCATTACTCGCTAAAGTTAAAAATCAATTACGCCGTGAGTTTAACTTTCCCCGAAGTGATGCTAAACGAACCAAATTTGCTATTGATGCGGTATTTTCAACAGAGCAGCTTCGTTATCCTAGCTCTGCTCCTGAAAGTAGTGGTGAAGTTTGTTTGGCAAAACCCGATCAAAGCGCAGAGACTAGTTCAATGCGATTAGATTGTCGCACTGGATTTGGAGCAACCAGTCATGTTACCGCCACTTTTGCATTTTTTGCGGTTGCACGTGTAATTGATAAATTATTGATTAAGAAAGGTTAACGTTAAAGGCATTATCGCTTTATCAAAAGCGCTAATGCTCTATTACGTTATTCTGTTAATTGTTTAATTTTAGCTACAATCGCTAATAAGCCATTACCTCGAGAAGGACTTAGGTGATGTAGTAAACCAAGTTCATCGAATATATTATCAATATTTACCTGTTGTATTTCTGCCGTTGTTTTATTATTAAATATTGCTAATACTATCATTAATAAGCCACGAATAACTTTTGCGTCACTATCCGCAAAAAAATGAAAATGCCCTTGCCTATCTTGCTCTACCGTTAACCAAGCTAAACTTTCACAACCAGCAATTAGACTTTGCTCATTACGTTGCGAGCTTGGTAAGCGCGGTAATTTTTTGCCCAACAACATAATTTCACGATGCAAACTATCCCAACCTTTCGACTTTGAGAATTTTTTTAGGATATTATCAATACTTTCAAGGCCATTTTCCTTAAGCTCTGTTTCTTTAGTTTTTATCTCTGTATTGATTTCAGTATGCGCATCAGTTTGTGTAGTCACAATCTCCTTTAAACAACGAATAAAATAGTCTATTTCTGCTAAGGTATTGTATGGTGCTAATGATACGCGCAAACAACCATTAATCGTTAACAGCTCCATTAATGGCATTGCACAATGATGGCCAGAGCGAAGCGCTATATTATAACTGTCAAGCGCACTGGCAATATCATGGTTATGATGATCTTTAATTGAAAACGCAATTAGCGCAATATCAGGCTGACCTTGTACGATAAACTCAACTTGCGGTATTTGAGCAAGCGCTTGATAACAGTAACTTGCTAATTGCTGCTCATAGCTATGGATATCGTTAGTAAACGCTGTTTTCATGAGAGTAATCGCGGCTTTAAAAGCAATAATACCTGAAATATTAGGTGTGCCCGCTTCAAACTTGAACGGTAAATCATTAAAGGTGGTTGGTTTATTAAAACTCACCGATTTGATCATTTCCCCGCCACCTTGGTAAGGCGACATACTTTCAAGTAGTGCCTTACGGCCATAGAGTACGCCAACCCCTGTTGGTCCGTACATTTTATGTGCTGAAAAAACATAGAAATCACAACCAAGTGCTTGAACATTAACCGGCAAATGTGCAATTGCTTGCGCCCCGTCAATTAAGCTAATGGCATTAACTGCTCGAGCTCTAGCAATAATTTTCTCTATTGGATTTATCCGCCCTAAAACATTAGAGATATGTGCGCATGCAACTATTTTAGTTTTCGTGGTAATAATACTCTCAAGGTTGGTAATGTTAATAATACCTTGCTCGTTAATCGGCAGAACTTTAATGACAGCACCCGTTTGCTCTGCAAGTATTTGCCAAGGCACAATATTGGCATGGTGCTCACTCGCCGATAGCACTATTTCATCACCTGGTTTAAGTAAGTTACGCCCTAAGCTTTGTGCAACTAAATTAATACTTTCACTAGCACCTTTCGTCCAAATAATTTCTTCAAGGTACTTAGCTTTGATAAATTGCTGCACAGCCAGTCTCGTTTGCTCAAAATCAAAGGTTGCTTTAGCGCTCAACTGGTGAGACGCCCTATGTACGTTAGCATTATTATTGAGGTAATAGTGCTGTTGAGCAGTAATCACTTGCTGCGATTTTTGTGTAGTTGCTGCATTATCGAAATAAATAATGTCGCTTGCGCTAGTAGTATGTTCACGCTGGTTCAATAGAGGAAATTGTTGACGAAAACGTAACGGAAAAAACGGCGACATAACTCTGATAACTCATATAACATTACAATAAATAGAGCGCTATTATAACGTAATTTATTATTGATGCTTGTCTTTGTTTTTATTCTTAAAGTTACTTTGAGCCAATAAAATAACCACAATCACTGTAACTAATTAGTGCAATTACACATAAATTGCGCTATAACTAGTACAGTGTTTTTATAAGGCAGTTTTTATGTTTATACTCTCTTGGTATCGTAAAATTCACACTAGCACCGTTAATAGACTCTTAGATAGAAAGCTCACACAAAGAAAAAAATTATTAATCAAACAGCGTAAAAAAGCACTTGAAGAAATACAGTATATAGGGCGCTTTAGTTACTGGCCAACGGCCAAGATAACAACAAAAGCACCGGTGACTAATTTGCTAGACAGAAAGCGTATGAATAAAATTGCAATGCCACCCAGGCCAGTCACTTTACGTTATCATGCAAGTAGAGAAATAGAGCCAAGCAAACTTAGGCTATGATCGGCAACACTCAGCCTAATGAGTTATTACCATAATTTCGCTTGTTCTAACCAATATAGTGCTTGTTCTTCTTCTCCTTGCTGATATAAGGCTAAGGCGATATTGTAATGAAAGCTAGGCATTAAAAATTTTTCTGGTGCTAAGTTTAGTTGCTGTAAATATAAAAGTGATAGTTGTTCGACAGAGTATTCTAAATGAGTACTTTGAGCTGTTGCTTTAAAGGCAGAAAAATTATTAGCTTTAGCTACTTTGGATTTTTTACAACTTTGTGCCGCAAAAACTCCAACCTCGTGTTGGTGAGATTTGGGCGTTCCTAAAAGCCAGTTATCACTATTATGATCACGTTGATGCAAGATAGGTGTCGACGGTTTGATCGCATTTGACCACGGTAACTCCTGCAATATTTGACGACGAATATCCGCTTGCCTACCTTGGTAGTTACGCGCTAATACGCTTATGTTATGTGAAAACGTTGACGTTTGTGTTTGCTGGCAAGTTGAATGGTTTATTGACAGCGGGTACTCATCAATAAAGCCAAGTAAATGGCTTAGTTCATGAGTAAAAATGTCAAGACTATCATGGCGGTCAAAATATAAGATTCCAAAATGCACATTTGCCCCACCTTCATTGCTCATATAGCCAATATGTCGGGTAGTAATTGTCGCCGCAAGTTCTCGCCAAGTACTTTCATCACACAAAAGTGCAGATTTTTTATTATTGTGGCATGAAAGGCTTTGGCGAGCTACATATCGTGGTGGTGGTAAACATACAAAGCTTGCTAAAGGTGTTGATATAAATTGTTCTATTAGTGCATCAAGATGTTTAAGGTTTGCCAAACTACTAGCAAATAGCTGTAGGCTAGTTGTACATGAGGTATTTGGTGGCTGCAACAAACTGCGTGCCATAGTAGGAGTAGCAACAGAAGTAAACAAGTTAGCAACCTTTTCACTAACATGTGAGCCAACATTTAAAGTCTTATATCGCTGTATGTCGGCAAGGAGTTTACGCCCCTCTGGCGTTAGTAACAATAATGGAATTTTTTGTACGATAAGCGATTCAACAAGCTTAATATTACCCGTTTCAAGTGCTAAATCGATGGAAACTAAAAGCGAGCCTAACTCAATATCAAGTCCTGCACTTGAGTTTACTTGGGATAATTGCGAACGTGCTAAATTTAAACGCCCTTGCTGTTGATATAAACGCGCAAATGAGACTTTGGCAATTTCAGATCCCAGCCTTATAGCTTGTTGGTACCACTTTTTAGCTTCTTGTAAGTATTTTGAAGATAAACGCTGTTCAGCGATCACATTTAAATATTGGTTACCATACCAAGTAGCAAGTTCATAAGCTGTTTGAGCTTGTTGATGTGCCAGTGCCATTTTAAAAAATAGCCATTGGGAGCTGCCTTCTCTATGCTTGTTAATTTCAAGCGCTAAGGCCGCAGTATTGTTTCGTTGTAGAGCAAAATTAAACTGCTTATGATTGGCCTCCCCTTGCATAATTTTTTTTGTTAAGTAAGGCGATAAAAAAAATGAGCTTGATGATATTAACATCATCAAGCTCATTGTTATTAGGCAGAAAAACACCGCTTTTTGTTTGGCCATATGTTAAAGCTTTGCTGCCTCTTCAATTTCGGTAATTTGCTCTTGTGCTGCAAGTGTACGCATTAAGTCTAATTCTAATTTAGCATACCTGTGCTCTACAAACTCATAAACATTAGTGCTTAACGATAACTTAAAAAAGTTGGCTGCTGCATTAGAAAAACCACGCATTTGATTGTATTTTCCTAAATAAAAATAAGCTTCACACAATCGATCGGTTAATTGCTTTGATGAGGTAACATTGCGAGTTAAATTGCTGATAAAGGTCTGTTGTGATATATCACCTAAATATAGATAAATCACTTGCTTTGCCCAAGTGCGCTCATCAACTAACTCAGCTCTTCGTTCTAAGGCTGATTTTGCAGCAATATCATCTACTTCATATTCAGTTAAATAAAGCCAAAGAAGGCGATACGGATCATCTTTTTGCTGATGATGAAATGCTTTAAAATCGGCAGCAGCTAATTCAGGACGCGCTCCATAATAAAGCGCAATACCGCGATTAAGATAAGCATATTCATGTTCAGGGTCTAGCTCTAAAGCCGAGTCGAACTGTTCATAAGCCTGAGAAAACTCTTGTACTTGTGTTAGATGAATTCCTAGAAAGTTATAAGCATCCACTAAATCTGGTTTAAGCTGTAGCGCATGAGAGAAATCTATACGTGCTAAAGAGCGTAAACCAACACTGTCATACAATACACCGCGGTCATAAAAAAGCTCAGCGCGTTGCTCGTCACTTATTTTTACGCGTTCGAGTACTTCTGATAATCGTGCTATCGCGATTTCACTTTTATAACTAATAGGTAATGGCTCCGCAATCACTAATTGATTCATCATTACTGAACTAGAGTTATCATCATGGCTAAGCACAGTGCAGCCTTGTGTTAACAAACAAGCACTGATCAGTAATGGTAATATTGCGTTTTTAATAGAAGAATGCACAAAAATGCCTTAAAAATAAATAAGTAATAACCTGATTATTATAAACAAAAAAGGAGCCAAAAGGCTCCTTTTAAAACATTATTATACATAATAATTAACGATAGCAATTATTCAGCGGCTGGAGCTTCTTCAGTCGCTGGTTTTTCCATTGCTTCTTTGATACTTAAACGAACACGGCCTTGACGGTCAACTTCTAGTACCTTAACTTTCACTTCTTGACCTTCTGATAATACATCAGCAACGTTATTTACACGTTCGTCAGAAATTTGTGAAATATGTACTAAACCGTCTTTACCTGGAAGAACGTTAACAAAAGCACCAAAATCAACGATACGCACAACTTTACCTGTGTAAAGCGTACCTACTTCAATTTCAGCCGTTAATGATTTAATACGGTCGATCGCATCTTGTGCTTGCTCGCCTGATGTTGCCGCAATTTTAACGGTACCATCATCATCAATTTCAATTGTTGTACCCGTCTCTTCAGTAAGCTGACGAATAGTTGCCCCACCTTTACCGATAATGTCACGGATTTTATCTTGGCTTACTTTGATCGTATGAATACGTGGTGCAAACTCAGAGATTTCTTCTCTGTGGCCCGCAATAGCATCATCCATTACAGATAAAATATGAGTACGTGCAGCTTTTGCTTGGTTTAAAGCAATTTGCATGATTTCTTGTGTGATACCTTCAATCTTGATATCCATTTGTAACGCAGTAATACCGCCGGTAGTACCTGCAACTTTAAAGTCCATGTCACCTAAGTGATCTTCATCACCTAAAATGTCAGAAAGAACAACAAAGTTTTCGCCTTCTTTAACTAGACCCATCGCAATACCTGCAACAGAGGCTTTAATAGGAACACCAGCATCCATAAGTGCTAATGACGTACCACAAACAGAAGCCATTGACGATGAACCGTTAGACTCAGTAATTTCAGATACAACACGTACAGCGTACGGGAATTCTTCAATAGTAGGCATAACAGCTAACATACCGCGTTTTGCTAAACGGCCGTGGCCGATTTCGCGACGTTTAGGGCTACCAACAAAGCCAGTTTCACCAACACAGTATGGAGGGAAGTTATAATGAAGCATAAATGCATCAGTTTTCTCACCCATAATTGTATCAAGACGTTGTGCATCACGTTGTGTGCCTAACGTTGCTGTTACTAATGCTTGCGTTTCACCACGTGTAAATACAGCAGAGCCGTGAGTACGAGGTAAAACACCTGTCATTACATCTAATGCACGAATTGATTCAGGATCACGACCATCGATACGAGGGCTACCTTGTGTGATACGACCACGTACAACAGTTTTTTCTAAATCGTGGAATAAGTCTTTTGCTTCTTGCACGTTAAGCTCAGCGTCTTCTGCTAATAACGCTTCAACCACTGAATTACGGATTTCAGCTACTTTTTCGTAACGAACTGCTTTTTCTGTAATTTGGTAAGCTTCGTTTACTTGTGCTTCTGAAAGCTCAGCAATTTTTGCAACTAACTCAGCATTTTTAACGGGTGCAGACCATTCCCATACCGGTGTGTTAACTTCTGCTTTAAATTCGTTAATGGCAGAAACAGCAACTTGCATTTGCTCGTGGCCGTAAACAACAGCGCCAAGCATTACTTCTTCAGATAATACATCAGCTTCTGACTCAACCATTAATACCGCTGAATCTGTACCAGAAACAACTAAGTCTAATTGACTTGTTGGTAATTCAGACTGTAATGGGTTAAGAAGGTATTGACCATCAACATAACCAACACGTGCAGCACCAACAGGACCATTAAATGGTGCACCTGAGATAGCTAACGCAGCTGAAGTACCAATTAATGAAATAATATCTGGTGAAATTTCAGGGTTTACTGAAACAACGGTGATAATCACTTGAACTTCGTTGGTGAAACCTTCTGGGAATAATGGACGAATTGGACGGTCAATTAAACGTGCAATTAATGTTTCTTCTTCTGAAGGACGACCTTCACGTTTGAAGAAACTACCAGGGATTTTACCCGCAGCATAGCTACGTTCTTGGTAGTTAACCGTAAGTGGGAAAAAGTCTTGACCAGCAACGGCTTCTTTCTTAGCAACAACTGATACTAATACAGAGGTATCGTCCATGCTTGCCATAACAGCCGCACTTGCTTGACGTGCAATAGCACCGGTTTCTAACGTTACGGTATGCTTACCGAACTGAAATTTTTTAGTAATTGGATTTAACATCTAATTAATTTTCCTTAAATTTATATTTTACCAATCTGTACAATTATTTATTCACTTAGATGTGCAAGACATTAAGTCGAACAAAAAATTATACAGTTTGGATTGGTTAGTGGTATGAAAAGATTATGCTAAATAGTGCACTATCTCTATTGAGTTAACATGAACTGACTAGAACAAATAGTTAGCTAAAAAATTTTCATGGTCATTATACTAACTAAGCTGATGAATGCTAGCGTCAAAACGTTATTAATACGTATTTAAAAGACCAATATGTGATTAAATCAATACAGAGTAATCTTTTTGTGTGTTTTTATGGCATTACAAACAAAAAAAGGAGCCTTAGGCTCCTTTTTTAAAGTTCAAATCGTTATTAACGACGTAAACCTAATTTAGCGATTAAAGCAGTGTAACGATCAACGTTTTTGCCTTTTAAGTAATCTAATAATTTACGACGTTGAGCAACCATACGTAATAAACCACGACGTGAATGGTGATCATGGATGTGCTCTTTAAAGTGACCTTGTAAGTGGTTGATTTGTGTAGATAACAAAGCAACTTGTACTTCTGGTGAACCTGTATCGCCTTCTGCTTGTGCGTATTCAGCAACGATAGCAGCTTTTTGTGTAGCATTTAAAGACATAATTTATCCTTAGTGTGTAAACTCAGCATGCTGAGTTATTTAATACCATCAAGCCAAACACTAATTCAGCCCAATGAAAGAGCGCGTATTCTAGCAGCCATTAAGTAAAAAGCAACATAAATATCGGTTAACCTCAGCTAAGGTGCAATAATTAATTACAAACAACTACTTTCACCATAAAGATGTTGAAAATACACGCATAACCGAGTGTGAAATGAGGTTAAATCACTACAATTCTTTTCGGCGCAACTAAACCATCATCATCGATAACACCAACGCCAATAAATTCAGCACTATCATCTTGCTCATTGTCACCAATATAAACCTGTACACTTCCCTCGCTTGGTGCATTATAAGCTTGTACTGGGTTACCATGACGAAGAAAGTTAGCTGACATATCATCAACATAAACGGCTGGCATACCTTCAACAGCACTTTGCATCGGCAAGAGTAATGGGTCAAGTAGCACAGATGGTGAAATTTCATCGGCTTGCGCTTTGGCTAATAAGGCTTCAAGGTCCGCCAAGGTTACCATTTTATCAATTGGGTAGCTTCCTACTGCTGAGCGACGTAAGTCAGCAACATGAGCCCCACAGCCTAATAGTTCACCTAAATCATCAATAATAGTGCGAATATAGGTCCCTTTAGAAACATGAATATCTAAGTCGACTTCATCACCTTCAAAGCGTAAAAGTTCTAAATTAAATACTGTAATATCTCGAGCTTCACGCGGTACTTCAATACCTTCTCTTGCATATTTATATAAAGGCTGTCCTTGATATTTTAATGCTGAGTACATTGAAGGAACTTGCTTGGTAGTACCACGAAAGCTATCTAAGGCGCTATTAAGTTGCTCCTTTGAAACACTCACAGGTTTCTCGCTAACCACTTCACCGTCGGCATCACTGGTTGTGGTACGAACCCCTAACTTTGCGGTAACTTGATAAGTTTTATCGGTATCGAGTAAATATTGAGAAAATTTAGTACCTTCGCCTAAACAAATAGGTAACATACCGGTAGCAAGTGGATCTAATGCGCCTGTATGTCCTGCTTTTTGTGCAAAATAGAGTCTTTTAACCGCTTGTAGTGCATGGTTAGATGACATTTCATACGGTTTATCTAAGAGTAATACGCCATTAATAGCGCGGCCTTTTCTACGTTTTGCCATGCCTTATTTGTCCTGCTCACTTTCAGTAATATCATCTTCATTATCACTATTTTTATCACTTGCAACCGCTTGATCAACTAAAGCGCTCATACGAACACCTTCAGCCATCGATTGATCATAAACAAAGCGTAAGTGCGGCATAATGCGTGCACGTAACCTTTTAGCAAGTAAAGAGCGAATATAGCCTTCGGCTTCTGTTAATACTTCTATCGATGCTTTTATTTCTTCTGGGCTATCTTGAATAAAAGTAACAAAAATTTTTGCATAAGCTAAGTCGCGCGTTACTTCAACCGCTGAAACCGTTGTCATGCTTAAACGGGGATCTTTAATTTCACGCATTAAGATCACCGCAATTTCTTTTTGGATTTGTTGACCTACTCGGTCTGTACGGGCATATTCTCTAGCCATCGTATACTCCTAATAATATGGCAATAAATTTCGTTGATACAAATTTTATAGCCAAAAATGGAGGCTAAGCCCCCATTTAAAAATATTTCTTATAATTTAAAGATAAAGTCATGACTTATTAAATCAGTAAAATCATGACTCTTACTCAAAATTATAATGTACGTTGTACTTCAACTGTTTCGAATACTTCAATCTGATCGCCAACGCGAACATCATTGTAGTTCTTAACACCGATACCACACTCAGTACCGTTACGTACTTCTTGAACGTCGTCTTTAAAGCGACGAAGTGATTCAAGTTCACCTTCGTAAATAACTACGTTTTCACGTAAAACACGAATTGGCGCACTACGTTTGATTGTACCTTCAGTAACCATACAACCAGCAATAGCACCAATTTTAGGTGATTTAAATACGTCACGTACTTGAGCAAGACCAATAATCTCTTGTTTAAACTCAGGCGCTAACATACCGCTCATTGCCGCTTTAACTTCGTCAATTAAGGCGTAAATTACACTGTAGTAACGTAAATCAATATTTTCTGAGTCAATCACTTTACGTGCAGCTACATCAGCACGAACGTTAAAACCAACAACAATCGCATTAGAGGCAGCTGCTAACGTTGCGTCAGTTTCAGTAATACCACCAACACCAGAGCCAATGATTTTCACTTTAACTTCATCAGTTGAAAGCTTCAGTAATGAATCAGTAATCGCTTCAAGTGAGCCTTGAACGTCCGATTTAAGGACAACATTTACTTCAGATACTTCACCTTCAGCCATGTTAGCAAACATGTTTTCAAGTTTAGACTTCTGTTGACGAGCAAGTTTAACATCACGGAATTTACCTTGACGATAAAGCGCAACTTCACGTGCTTTTTTCTCATCTTTTACAACAGTTGCTTCATCACCTGATTGTGGAACACCACTTAAACCAAGGATTTCTACTGGAATTGAAGGGCCTGCTGATTGAATCTGTTTACCATTTTCATCACGCATGGCACGAACACGGCCGTATTCTAAACCACAAAGTACGATGTCACCTTGGTTTAAAGTACCTTCTTGAACAAGTACCGTTGCAACAGGGCCACGACCTTTGTCTAACTTAGACTCAACAACAACACCGCTTGCCATTTTATTAACAACAGCCGTTAACTCTAAAACTTCTGATTGTAGTAATATTGAATCAAGTAACTCGTCAATACCTAAACCAGTTTTTGCTGATACGTGACAGAATTGAACGTCTCCGCCCCACTCTTCTGATAAAACGTCATGTTGTGATAATTCACTCTTAACACGATCTGGATCAGCAGACTCTTTATCCATTTTGTTAACAGCAATGATAATTGGCGCATCAGAAGCTTTAGCATGTTGAATTGCTTCAATGGTTTGTGGCATAACACCATCATCGGCTGCAACAACGATAATAACGATATCGGTAGCTTTAGCACCACGTGAACGCATTGCAGTAAACGCCGCGTGACCTGGAGTATCTAAGAAAGTGATCATACCATGACCCGTTTCTACGTGATAAGCACCGATGTGCTGGGTAATACCGCCCGCTTCACCTGAAGCAACTTTTGCTTCACGAATGTGGTCAAGTAATGATGTTTTACCGTGGTCAACGTGACCCATAATAGTTACTACTGGTGCACGTGTTACCGCTTCACCCGCTGGACCTGCATTACCACGATCAGCTAATACTGCTTCTTCTAGCGCATTTTCTTTCACTAAAACAACATCAAAGCCCATTTCTTCAGCAACAAGTGCCGCTGTTTCTTGGTCAATAACTTGGTTAATGGTTGCCATTGCACCCATTTTAAACATAGCTTTAACAACTTCAGCGCCTTTTTTAG
Source organism: Colwellia asteriadis (assembly GCF_039523295.1). NCBI lineage: Bacteria > Pseudomonadati > Pseudomonadota > Gammaproteobacteria > Alteromonadales > Colwelliaceae > Colwellia > Colwellia asteriadis. The sequence continues at coordinate 125,963 of NZ_BAAAFA010000008.1, forward strand.
CCATTTTATTAGCTAATTCAGCAACTGAAATAGTTTCACCAATGCGAATGTCTTGCACTTTCGTTTCAACCGGTTTGGTAAAGCCGTGTTTTAAACTTTGTGGCGCTGATAAGGTTTGCTTACGTCCCTTAGCATTACGACCAAAGTTAGCACTTTTATCGTTGCCACTTTTTTTCTTGCGACGACGACCAGCGCCTTCATCTGCAGCATCAACTTTATCTTCAGCTTCTTGTGCATATTTAGATGAAGTTAAATGTACGACTTCTTTCTCTTTCGCTTTACGTTCGGCTTCTTGCTCTTTCCAGCGAGCTTCATTTTCTTCCGCTAATTTTTTCGCGGCTTCTGCTGCTGCTTTTGCTTCGGCTTCTGCTTTGGCGGCTAATTCTTTTTCTTGAATTAAACGAAGTTTTTTCGCTTCTTCGCTTTCTTCAACTTTAATTGGTGCTTTTTCGATAACTTTTGCCTTCTCTACTGCTGCTTGTTTAGCTTTCGCTGCTGCTTCTGCTTTTGCTGCGGCTTTACGCTCTGCTTCTGCTTCTGCTTTTGCCGCTGCGGCTGCTCGTGCATTTTCAGCTTCTTTTGCTGCTGCTTCTGCTTTTGCTTGCGCTAATGCTTCGGCCTCTGCTTTAGCTTTCGCTTCAGCTGCCGCCGCTTCTTCGGCTAGCTTTTGCTCTTCAACATCGCTACGTTTAACATAAGTGCGTTTTTTACGTACTTCTACATTAACCGATTTTGCTTTGCTGCCGTGACCCATAGTCAACGTAGACTTGGTTTTACGGTTAAGCGTTAATTTATTGGGTTTAGACTCAGAGTCATCACCATGTTGTTTTTTCAAGTGACCTAATAAGGCCTCTTTTTCATCTTGCGATATAGAGTCGGTAGCCGATTTATTCACGCCAGAGTCAGCTAACTGACTTACTAAACGTTCCACCGGTGTGCCGATCTCGTTGGCAAGTTCTGCTACAGTTATTTCTGCCATATATATAATTCTCCGGTGTTATTATTCTTCGTTAAACCAACAAATATTACGCGCTGCCATAATTAGCTCACCCGCTTTGGCTTCATCTAATTCTTCAATATCGCTTATTTCATCAACACCTTGCTCAGCTAAGTCTTCTAGCGTACGAACACCACGACTTGCTAAAACATAAGCTAAATGACGGTCTAAACCTTCAAGGTTTAATAAGTCATCAGCTGGCTCTGCGCCTTCTAATGTTTCTTCACTTGCTAACGCTTGTGTTGTTAACGCTTCTTTAGCACGTTCACGTAGCTCTTCGATGACTTCTTCAGTCAAGCCGTCAATTTCTAGCATTTCAGCCGTTGGAACATAAGCGATTTCTTCTAGTGAAGTAAAACCTTCTTCCGCTAATAATGTTGCGAAGTCTTCATCAAGATCTAGTTTCTCAATGAATAAGTTTAATACTTTATCATTTTCTGCTTGGTGCTTCTCTTTCATGTCAGCAACCGTCATTACGTTTAGTTCCCAACCCGTTAATTGGCTTGCTAAACGAATGTTTTGACCGCTACGGCCAATGGCCATCGCTAAGTTGCCTTCTTCAACAGCAATATCCATCGTGCCTTTGTCTTCATCAACAATAATTGAAGCAACTTCAGCTGGAGCCATTGCGTTAATCACGTATTGTGCAACATTATCATCATATAACACGATATCTACACGTTCACCGCCTAACTCACTTGATACGGCCTGTACACGTGAACCTCGCATACCAACACAAGCACCCACAGGGTCAATGCGTTTGTCATTGCTTTTCACTGCAATTTTAGCGCGTGAACCAGGATCGCGAGCTGCGCCTTTAATCTCAAGCATTTCTTCGCCTATTTCAGGTACTTCAACGCGGAAAAGTTCAATTAACATTTCTGGTTTAGTACGGCTAACAAATAATTGTGCGCCACGTGCTTCTGGTTTAATTTCATATAATAAGCCACGAACACGATCGCCTGGACGAAAAGTTTCGCGTGGTAACATATCATCGCGGTAAATAATTGCTTCGGCATTATTACCTAAGTCAATAATAACACTATCACGGCTTGCTTTTTTAACAACACCAGTAACAATTTCACCTAATTGATCTTGATATGCATCAACAATTAATCCGCGCTCTGCTTCACGAATTTTTTGTACGATAACTTGTTTTGCAGTTTGTGTTGTTACACGGTCAAATTTAACTGATTCAATTTGCTCTTCCATATAATCACCTGGATTTAACTCAGGGTTATCATATTGAGCAGCAGCTAAACTAATTTCGGCATATGGATTTTCCATTGCTTCAACGGTATCATCAACAACTAACCAACGACGGAAAGTGTCGAATTCACCGCTAATACGGTCAATTGAAACACGTACCACAATATCGCCTTCATATTTTTTCTTGGTGGCTGTCTCTAAAGCAGTTTCCATCGCTTCAAAGATACTTTCTCGAGGGAGTGCCTTTTCATTTGAAACAGCATCAACAACCAGTAATATTTCCTTACTCATGCTACTTAGCCTTTAATTATTTTAAAATTTAGCGACAAGGTTTGCTTTGTCTACGTTACTGATAACAATTTCATAATCTATGCTATCAACTTCTATTATTAAGGTATCATTTTCAATGGCCACTAATGGGCCTTTAAACTTACGACGGCCATTTAATGGCATCGATAATTTAACATTGACAGTTTCACCGATTACCGCTTCAAAATGTGCTTTTTCGAATAGCGGTTTATCTACACCTGGTGAAGAAACTTCAAGATTGTATTCACTACTAATAGGGTCTTCTACATCGAGAATAGCGCTAACTTGACGACTAACTTCTGCACAATCATCTACATCAATGCCATTTTCGTGGTCAATAAACAAACGTAAAATGGAATTATTACCCGCACTGATAAATTCAACGCCTAATAAAGACTTACCTGTTTCTTCAACCGCGGGTCTTAACATGTCAGTAAGTTTTTGTTCAAATTTAGCCAATCGTTTTCTCCTATTATTTTTATATTTTCATTTAAACTATTAATAAATATAAAAATTTAGATATAAAAAAAGGGCATATAGCCCAGCGTATTTTTGCTGTAATTTGTTTAAATAGTATAAAATACAAACTAAATAAACAAAAAAACCCCAATTCGGGGCTTATTTCACTGTCAGCCCTAAAGTTACTAATTATAAAAATTATTAACTCTGGTTATTAATTGAGATATAAGCAAAACTATAACTATTACCTGTAACAAGTACTTTGTAATAACTACCCAGTGATGTTTTGCTAAAATTAATTTGGCATGATTATATATCTAAGCATATAGAAGTGCAAGCAGCTTAAGTTATATCGAGGAAGGTATTTAACCTGAAATGAAGGTTAAATTATGAAAAGCAATATTCATAAATTAATATCTATTTTACAATATGTTAGTATAGTTACTATAATGTGTATAAATTGCGTACTATTCAACTGTTTTATCGCGTATGTAGTTCTATGAGCAACCCTATTATTTATCATGGGGGATTCTAGGTAAGCGGTAGTTAAGTTATGCAAGTATAAATTTTGATAGTGTTTAAATGGAGCATTCAATTTCATCATGCATAAATTTTCTAGGTTACTAATTAATAACATCTTTTTAGCATTGGTTTTTCTCGGTACTGTTGCAGTTATCGCGTTTTACTTTTTGCCAACTTTTGTTAGTATTGACGATAAACAACAAGAACGTGTCATTCAAAATATTTCTCATGTGATGAGCCTTCAATTAAATGAAGAACAGCCTATTTCTATAGATTTTGCAAATGAACTTGGAAATTTATTAAGACAAACAACTCCCTTTTTATCCTTAAAGATTAAACATAAAAATACTGAACTTTTTTCATATAGTGATCCAAATAGCATAAAGAAAGCTACTATCTACATACCAAAAGAAAAGAATTTAACACTATTATTACAAAAACAAAGAGTTATTATTACTTATCAAATCAATAACCAAGAACAACTTACCTTATTAATAAATATTGCTATCGCTTTAACACTATTAACAGTTTCATTTGTTTTAATTAGTACTTGGCGCCAATATGTTATTCAAACCAAATTATTTAACATTATCAGCGACCAAATCAAGCATGACTTATCAACCTTAAATACTAATGATGCACTAACCACCGACACGAAAAATAATATTTTACTAAAAATACCAGCATTGCAGAAAGGCATCGCTGAAATAAAGTCATTAATGACCGCACAGTTACAAAACCATTCAATGTTAGAGACCAAAGCAAACCAAGATAGTTTAACGGGTTTGGATAATCGCAATATGTTTGTGCAATTCTATGAAGAGCAAGTGGTAAAAGAAAGCCCTGTTAAGTTTGGTGTATTACTTATTACCCGTTGTTCTGAATTACAAACAATTAACCAAGTACAAGGTTATAACGCAGGCGATGATTATATTAGCAAAGTAGCTAAAATCATGCAAAATGCCCTTGTTTCTCACTCATTAGGTAAGCTCTTTAGATTAAACAGCTCTGACTTTGCCACTATTCTACCTAATGAACAGCTTAAAGCAGCAGAAGAATACGCAACACTGCTCACAACCAAGTTTAATGAATACCAACAAATTAGCGATCTTGAATCTGTCGCTTTTACTGGCTTAGTGTTTTTTGATAAAAGTAAACCATTAGGCGAGCTCTTAGCGCTAGCAGATACGGGTGTTAGCGTTGCGCAAACACACCAAACAAACGCATGGTTCTCTCAAAAAGATTCGGGAATATTCACTAACGATAACACTAATCATGGCAATCAAAATTGGCGTCAGGAAATTGATAGTGTCATTGAAGGACAACGCATACGACTATTATTACAGCCAATACAACCTAGTGGTCGTAATAGTAAAGTCTATGGTGAAGTGTTAGCTCGTTTTCTTAATATACATGATGACATGTTACCCACCGCTTCTTTTATCGCTATGGCCGAAAAACTTGATAAAATCATTGCCGTTGATAAATTAATTATTGATACCGTAATATCAGAAATTATTGATAAAAACATGCTAGATCAGAGTTTTGGTATAAATATTAGCGCTCGTAGTATAAATGATGAGCATTTTATGATTTGGTTAGAGCGTAAATTATTACGTGAGCCACTGGCAGCTCCGCGTTTAGTGTTTGAAATAACGGAAGTGGGGTTACAGCAAAATATAAAAAATAGTAAACGTTTTGTCGATATGTTACACCGTGTTGGTTCTCGGGTAACTGTTGAGCGCTTTGGGTTAGGCATGACCTCATTTAAATTTTTTAGAGATTTAACCCCCGATTACATCAAAATGGATAGCTCTTATACCCATGATATTGACGATGATAAAAACAACCAATACTTTTTACGTTTAATGGTTGATTTAGCACATCGCTTAGGTATTAATGTTTTAGCTGAAAGTGTTGAGAGTCAAGAAGAAAAGCACACTTTAGAAAAACTATTTATTGATGGTTGCCAAGGTTTCTATGTTGGAAAACCAACGCCGTTAGAATAAATAATCATCAAAAAATAATAGGTTAAAATGTATTATTTATTTTAACCTATTTATCACAACAACATTACCTATAAAAAATATGAAAAGCCTTTACTTAGTGTGTTGTTAAATCAGTCATAACAAAGGATAATGTCGCCCATATTATTCACCAACTTAATGACCTTTGAAGTAAATGACTGATTATCTACTACTACTTGTTGGTACTGTACTTGTTAATAACTTTGTCTTGGTACAGTTTCTCGGCCTTTGTCCATTTATGGGTGTATCTTCACGCACCGAAACTGCTATCGGCATGTCATTTGCAACTATGTTCGTGATGACCATCGCCTCTTTATTAAGCTACTTGGTGACTGCCTATTTATTAATTCCGCTGAACTTAGAATACTTAACAACCATTAGTTTTATTTTAGTGATTGCCGTTGTCGTACAATTTACAGAAATGGTAGTACATAAAACCAGCGCAAACTTATACCGTTTATTAGGTATATTTTTACCCTTAATAACCACTAACTGTGCCGTATTAGGGGTTGCACTACTTAACCTAAGGTTACAACATAGCTTTTTTGAGTCTATTGTTTATGGTTTTGGCGCCGCAGCAGGCTTTTCTTTAGTTTTAGTTATGTTTTCAGCAATGCGTGAAAAATTAGCGAATGCCGATGTTCCTTCTCCTTTTAAAGGCGCGGCTATTGCAATGATTACTGCTGGTTTAATGTCACTCGCCTTTATGGGCTTTTCTGGTTTGGTAAAAATTTAACATGAGTATTCTTATCGCCATTGCTGTTGTTGGCGTTATAGCAGCATTATTCGGTGCACTTCTTGGTTTTGCCTCCATTCGTTTTAAAGTAGAAGCGGATCCTATTGTTGATCAACTCGACGCACTTTTACCACAAACACAATGTGGACAATGTGGTTACCCTGGTTGTAAACCCTATGCACAAGCAGTAGCTGATGGTGAAGCCATTAATAAGTGTGCTCCGGGTGGTGAAGATACCATTAAAAAAATTGCCGATTTAATGGGGGTTGAAGTACAACCGCTTGATGAAAGTCATGAGCAAGATAACCGCCCTAAAGTTGCCTTCATTATTGAAGAAGACTGTATTGGTTGTACTAAATGTATTCAAGCCTGCCCTGTTGATGCCATTATTGGCGCAGCCAAACAAATGCATACCATTATTATTGATGAGTGTACGGGTTGTGACTTATGTGTTGCTCCCTGCCCCGTAGATTGTATAGAAATGCGTGTTATCCCTGAGACGACGCAAAATTGGCAATGGGATATCAATAGTATCCCCGTCAAACAAATAGATTAGGAGATCAGCGTGCAATCTATTCTTGAACGAATCACCTCTGGAAAATTTTGGTCATTTCATGGCGGCATTCATCCACCTGAACAAAAAGCATTAACCGCAACTAAAGCCATTAGAACACTACCTTTACCAAAGCAGCTTATTGTGCCGTTACAGCAACATATTGGTGGTGAAGGTGATTTACTCGTTAACGTGGGTGACAAAGTGCTCAAAGGTCAACCTTTAACGTTAGCGTCTAATCCTATGGCATTGCCGATACATGCTCCAACCAGCGGTATAATCACGGCCATTAAAAAATCGGTTATTGCTCACCCTTCAGGCTTAAGTGAGCTGTGCTTATTTATCGATGTTGACGGTAAAGATACTTGGATAAAGCGTAATAAAAATCAAGATTACCAGCAGCTTTCCTCAAGTGAAATAATTAAAAAAATTGCTGATGCCGGCATTTCCGGTATGGGCGGTGCGGGCTTTCCTACGCACATAAAAACAAATTCAGCGGCTAATATTGATTTCCTCATTATTAATGGCGCTGAGTGTGAGCCTTATATAACAGCCGATGATTTATTGATGACTGAGCAGAGTCAGGCAATAGTTGATGGTATTAATATACTAAAACAAGTAATAGCTCCAAAAAACATCTTGATTGCCATTGAAGATAACAAACCAAACGCAATTAAAGCAATGGAGATAGCAACAAAGGGCTTAGCACATATTCATGTTTGTGTGGTACCAACCAAGTACCCTACAGGTGGCGAGAAGCAGTTAATAAAAGTATTAACTGGCAAAGAAGTACCTAGCGGTAGCCTCCCCATAAATTGCGGTATTATTATGCAAAATGTTGCCACTTGTTTTGCGATTAGCCAAGCGGTTATAAATGATACACCGCTAATTGAGCGTGTTGTTACCGTAACTGGACAAGCTTTAGATACGCCGCAAAATGCTTGGGTACTATTAGGCACTACCATTGACTTTTTGCTCAGTCAGTTTTCAGCACAACCATTAGAAAGCGGTAAACAACCGGTTATTATGGGCGGTCCTATGATGGGCTTTGGTGTATTGTCTGAGCAAGTACCTATTATTAAAACCAGTAATTGTATTTTAATTCCCAGCAAGCAGGAAATGCCTAGCGCATTTGACCGCCAAAGTAAGGAAGTTGAATGCATTCGCTGTGGCGAGTGTGCGGTAGTTTGCCCTAGTCAATTATTACCACAAGAGCTGCAATGGAGTGCCAAAGCAAAAGACTATCCGCAGTTAGAGAAGCTTAATTTACGTGACTGTATAGATTGTGGCGCTTGTGCTTATGTATGCCCAAGCCAAATTCCTTTAGTACAGTATTACCGTATAGCTAAAGCAGAAATACGTCAGCAGCAGATTCTTGATATTAAGGCTGAAAAAGCCAAAGTACGCTTTGAAGCAAGAAAGTTAAGACTTGAAAAAGAAAAAATAGCCCGAGAAGAAAAACAGAAAAAAGCTGCAGCGGCTCGAAAAGCGGCAATGAATAAAGCAACGCCAGAAGCTGCGAATGCTAAATCTGCTGTAGCTGCTGCTTTAGCACGTGTTAAAGCCAAAAAAGCAGGAACAACAACGGCCGCTGCTCCAGAGAGTAACAAAAGTGAAAACAACGTTGAAGATAATACGCAAAAATCGCAAGTTGCTGCCGCGATCGCCCGTGCTAAAGCCAAGCGAGAGCAGAAAAATCAAACGAATGACCGTGGCAATAATGCAAACACTACCGAGGATAAACCACCTCAAGACAGTGCGATTGAGTCAACCGCTGACAATACAAAAAGTGTTGCCTCAAAGCCTGATGATAAGAAAGCAAAGATTGCTGCTGCAATTGCCAAAGCAAAAGCGAAAAAAGAAGCTAAAAGTGCGCCATCAATAACTCAATCAACCGATGAAGCGTCAACAGAAGCACCGATCCCTGCTACTCAATCGGATAATAGTCAAGCAGACGATAAAAAAGCGAAAATAGCTGCAGCAATCGCTAAGGCAAAAGCGAAGAAATTAGCCAAGTCAACTCAAGCAAATCAATCTACTGATTTAGAAGTTACATCGGGGAATGCTGACGTTGACGCTAATAACACGACTTTAACTAAATCAGAAAAAAAAGCGGCAATAAAGCCGAGTCATGAGCCAAATATTAGCGACAACATCGGCTCAAGTAATACTGACCCAAGTAATACTGACTCCAGCAATAAGACTCAAAATCAAGCTGATGATAAGAAAGCAAAAATAGCCGCTGCGATTGCTAAAGCAAAAGCGAAAAAATTAGCTAAATCGGCTAACGAAAATACCAGTAACAACGCTAATAACAATACACAAAAAGAGTTAACATAATTTATGGCCTTTTGGATAGCAAGCTCGCCACATAACCACATTCAGAGCGAAACATCACAACTGATGCGACACGTTATTTATGCCGCAATTCCCGGCATTTTCGCTCAGTGGTACTTTTTTGGTTGGGGAAACTTAATACATATTGGTTTAGCAATACTTACCGCCTTGCTGTGTGAGTTTACTATTTTAGCGTTACGTAACAAGCCCATAGGCAAAGAGCTTTTTGACGGAAGTGCCATACTCACCGCAGTATTACTAGGTATATGCTTACCTGCTCTAGCGCCATGGTGGATTACCGTTATCGGTGTTATTTTTGCTATTGGTATTGCTAAACAACTATACGGTGGTTTGGGCCATAACCCTTTTAACCCTGCGATGACAGGTTATGTCGTTTTACTTATTTCATTTCCTCTTCAAATGACCACATGGCAACCGCCGTTAAGCTTACTTAATATTGAGCTTAATTTATCTAATACACTTTCCGCTATTTTCACAGGCTTTACCTTAGAGGGTTATTCAGTTGAGCAAATACGTACAGGTATTGATGGCATCACCATGGCAACGCCACTTGATACATTAAAAACCAACACAACGCTTGGTTTAACCGTTTATGAGAGCATGACAGCAAATGTATTTGGCGATAACTTTGCGCTAGGTTGGGAATGGATTAACGCTGGATTTTTCATCGGCGGTATTTACTTAATCATTAAAAAAATGATTCCTTGGCAAACGCCTGTCAGCTTTTTAGCAGGAATATTTATCTGTTCATTAGTTGCTTATAGCATCAACCCAGATAGTAGCCCATCAACAATGTTTCATTGGCTCTCGGGGGCCACGATGATTGGCGCATTTTTTATTCTGACTGATCCTGTAACTGGCGCAACCAGCATCAAAGGCCGTATTATTGTCGGCTTATTGGCTGGCTTACTCGTTTATTTAATTAGAACTTTTGGTGGTTACCCTGACGGCGTCGCCTTTGCTATTTTATTATGTAACATGGCTGCCCCTTTAATTGACCAATACACACGACCTCGCACCTATGGTCATACCAAAGGATAACGCTACTATGTCAAATAAAAAAACAAAAACTGTTTCAGCAACTACAGTAGCCGTGTCTAACAACAGCAAAATATTAGCGTTATTTGCTATTGCTTGTACGGGTCTAGTTGCGCTGGTAAATGAACTTACCCAAGATAAAATTAAAGCCCAAGAGCAACAGCAACTCCTTAATACACTACATGCGATTATCGAACCATCACGTTACGATAACGACATAGCAAACGACTGTATTAGCATAAGTTCACCTTTCCTAGGCACTAACGATGTCAAAACAGCATATGTTGCTCGCAAAAATAATAAAATTGTAGCCTTAGCAATGACCAGCACTGCGCCGAATGGCTATAACGGTAATATTGACTTTATTGTCGGTATTAATATTGATGCCACGATTAGCGGTGTTCGCATATTAAAACATCAAGAAACACCTGGACTAGGCGATAAAATAGAAATAGCCAAACATGACTGGATCACTAAATTTAATGGTAAAACCTTAATATCTGATGATGATAAGCGCTGGAGCGTCGTTAAAGACGGCGGTATGTTTGACCAATTTACTGGCGCAACAATTACACCACGAGCCGTAGTACATGGTATTAAAAATACGCTCAGCTACTTTAAAAATAATCAGCAGAGCTTACTGACGCAGCCAAATACCTGCAAACTAGCCTCACCATCAGGTAATATTGAAAAAACAAGTAACGTAGAAAACACTTCCCATGGCAATGCCCAAAATACAGAGGTGACTAATGAGCACTAAAACTCCCAACAATAATGCCTCTGCTCAAGCAATTAATGAAACCGCTATCAATGATGATACGGCTAATGCAAGTCAAAGTAGTGAAAAAAAAGCAATGCTTAATGCTGAATATAAAGAATTAGCTATTCAAGGCTTATGGAAAAACAACCCAGGCTTAGTCCAATTATTAGGCTTATGTCCTTTACTTGCCGTTACCGGCACAGTCGCTAATGCACTAGGTTTAGGGCTAGCAACACTATTAGTACTCATTTGCTCCAATGTAACCGTATCGGCTATACGTCACTGGGTACCAAAAGAAATACGTATTCCAATTTTTGTACTAATTATTGCTGCCTTTGTCACCTGTGTACAATTACTGATGAATGCATACACCTTCGGTCTTTACCAATCTTTAGGGATTTTTCTACCGCTCATTGTCACTAACTGCGCCATTATTGGTCGAGCAGAAGCCTACGCTTCTAAAAACCCCGTAAAACAAGCGGCTTTTGATGGCTTTATGATGGGTATTGGCTTTGCTTTAGTGTTGGTTGTTTTAGGGGCAATAAGGGAGATTTTAGGACAAGGAACATTATTTGATGGCGCGCATTTACTGTTAGGTGATTGGGCGAGTAGTTTGCGTATTGAAGTTATGCAGTTTGATAGCCAATTCTTACTCGCCATTTTACCTCCTGGGGCTTTTATTGCGATGGGCTTTTTAATTGCCATTAAAAATGCCATCGATGCAAAAATGAAAAAAGCGCAAGTTAATACCCATGATGGAACCATTGAACGAGTACGCGTTAATTTTGATTCTTAATGGTGATATAACTAACGCTAATTTAATAGAGAGCCAATAACAACATTATGAATAGAAATACCCGTGTAGAAATGCTAACTCGCTTGCGCGATGATAACCCAACACCAACAACAGAGCTGAACTTCAGCACTCCCTTTGAGTTATTGATTGCTGTACTACTTTCTGCACAAGCAACAGATGTTGGTGTTAATAAAGCAACAGACAAGCTCTACCCTGTTGCTAATACACCACAAGCCATTCTCGACTTAGGTTTAGATGGATTAAAGTCGTATATAAAAACGATAGGCTTATTTAACACCAAAGCGCAAAACACCATAAAAACCTGCCAAATGTTAGTCGACTTACACGGCGGTGAAGTACCTGAAAATAGAGCCGCTTTAGAAGCGCTTCCTGGCGTCGGCCGTAAAACCGCAAACGTAGTACTTAATACTGCCTTTGGTTGGCTCAAAGATAATGAAGGTAACTATTTTCTCGCTGTTGACACTCATATACAACGACTAGCTAATCGTACAGGTTATGCCAAAGGGAAAACCGTTGAGCAAACCGAACAAGCCATCATAAAAAACACCCCCAATAAAAAAGAATTTATGTTCAATTTACACCACTGGTTTATTTTACATGGTCGCTATACTTGTACGGCGCGTAAACCGAAATGTGGCTCGTGTATTATTGAAGATTTATGTGATTTCAAAGAGAAAACTGAATAGCACAAGTGAGCTACATTAACGATTTAAGCATTACCAAAGCGCTAAAGTCCGATAAAAAAGCGATATTACGCTTTTATAAATCCCAGCAGTACTCAGCACGGTTTATCGGATTGGATCAAGCTTACTTAATCAAAAGTGAAAATGTGATTATTGCTTGCGTTATTATTTCTCAATTAACACCTACCAATGAACAATACTTTTTACATGGCTTAGTTGTCGCTAAATCACATCAGCGCCAAGGTATTGCGCGTTTATTACTTCAACATGTACAGAATAGTCACCAACCATTGGTTTGCTTTACACAGCCAATACTAGCGCCCTTATATTTAAGCGAAAATATGATTCAAGTATCTGAAAAGTCGGTGGAATTAAAATTAAGCCCTGCTGTTTATACTCGTTACCAAACATATTTAAAAACGCAGTCTTGTTTAGTTGCTCTTGTATTAGGTTTATAACCCGAGTGTAGGCTAGTGAATAATGAGCAAAAAAAAACCTAACAGTGTTAGGTTTTTAATCATAATGTGAATGCTATTTTACCAGCCTTCGACGCCTTTCATATCAGGTAAATGATGCGCAATACCTTTATGGCAGTCAATACAAGTTTTTTCACCTGATGCTAGAGCACCTGAGTGTTGTACTGCTGCACGTTCACTTTGCTCGGTAAAATCCATATAATCAAAATTATGACAATTACGACACTCTAATGAGTCGTTGGCTTTTAAGCGCTCCCATTCGTTTTCAGCTAACCGTCTACGATGCACTAAAAACTTCTCTCGCGTATTAATAGTACCAAAAATAGCACCCCATACCTCTTTTGAAGCTTTCATTTTACGGGCTATTTTATCAGTCCAATTATGTGGAACATGACAATCAGGGCATGTTGCACGTACCCCAGAGCGATTGGTAAAGTGAATGGTCGTTTTGAGCTCTTCATAAACATTATTTTCCATTTCATGACAAGAGATACAAAACTCTTCCGTATTTGTCACTTCTAAAGCGGTGTTAAAACCACCCCAAAAAATAATACCTGCGATGAAGCCTCCAACTACTAAAGTACCTAAACTATAATAAGCGCTAGGTTTTTTTAAGGTGCGCCAACCAATTAGAAATAATTTTTTCATTAGTGCTCCTAATCTTTCTCAGCTGAAGTAACTTTATTTTTCATTAAACTATGCATATCAGTAAAAGTATTTTCAACTAACGGCTTAGCATCAACTTGCGTGACATGACATTGGTTACAGAAATAACGACGTGGCGACACCTCAGCTAAGAAGTTACCGTCGCGATCCATATAATGAGTAACACTTACCATAGGTGCTTGTGATTTTTCAGTGCGATGACGTGAGTGACACGACATACACTTATTACTATTTGTATTCACCTCATAACTGCGCGTTGTATGAGGAATAACCGGCGGTTGCATAGGATAGTTACGAGTTTGTTTTATATCCTTGTTCATCACTTGAGGTATTGTATTGGGTGTTTTTTGTTCATCAACCTTAGTGTGATCTCGTAATGTTGCCACAGTATTTATTGTATCTTTATCTGCACTTATCGCTGTGCTTACATAAAATAACGGCGCCAAAGTCATTATTAATAAACTACTCATGGTTATTAAGTTAAATTTTTTCATAACAGACTCCTACACTTTCACAATTTTAATAGCACATTTTTTGAAATCCGTTTGTTTCGATAACGGGTCGGTAGCATCTAAAGTAACTTTATTTACTAAACGGCTAGCATCAAACCAAGGCATATATACTAAGCCTTTAGGCGGTTTATTACGGCCACGCGTTTCAACACGAGTTTGCACTTCACCGCGGCGAGAAATTAATTTCACTAAATCTCCTCGGCGCATATTACGTGCTTTAGCATCATCAGGGTGCATATAAACCAAAGCATCAGGCATTGCTTTATAAAGCTCAGGAACACGCTGTGTCATTGAGCCAGAGTGCCAATGCTCTAATACACGGCCTGTAGATAACCATAAGTCGTATTCTTCATCTGGAGATTCAGCTGGTGGCTCATAAGGTAGAGCAAAAATAACCGCGCGACCGTCTTTGTGACCATAAAAATCCCAACCACTGCCCGCTTTAGCGTATGGATCTGTACCCTCTTTAAAGCGCCATTGTGTTTCTTTACCATCGACAACAGGCCAACGTAAGCCGCGCTCCTGATGATATCTGTCATACGGCGCTAAATCGTGAGCATGACCTCGACCAAAGCTAGCGTACTCTTCAAATAAACCTTTTTGAATATAAAAACCAAATTCACGTGATTCATGGTTTAATCTATCTTCTGGGATTTCATCTAATGAAAATTTACCAACAGATGATTCTTTGTAAAGCACATCAAATAATGTTTTACCTCGTACTTCTGGTTTTTTAGCAATTAACTCTTCTGACCAAACCTCTTCAATATTGAAGCGTTTTGAAAATTCAACTAACTGCCATAAATCAGACTTAGCCCCTTCTGGCGCTTCTACCATTTGATACCAAGATTGTGTTCGACGTTCGGCATTACCATAAACCCCTTCTTTTTCTACCCACATAGCGGCCGGTAAAATCAAATCTGCCGCTTGTGCTGTTACCGTTGGGTATGGATCAGAAACAACTATAAAGTTTTTCGGGTTACGATAACCAGGATAGCCTTCTTCGTTAATATTAGCTGCTGCTTGCATATTGTTATTACATTGCACCCAATAGAAATTTAACTTGCCATCTTTCAACATACGATTTTGCAGTGCCGCATGATAACCTGGTTTAGCAGGCACAGTGCCTTCAGGTAGGTTCCAAATTTTTTCAGCGGTTGCACGGTGCTTAGGGTTTGCTACAACCATATCAGCTGGTAAACGGTGAGAGAATGTACCAACTTCACGTGCGGTACCACAAGCTGAAGGCTGACCCGTTAATGAAAATGGACTGTTACCTGGCGTGGATATTTTTCCTGTTAACAAGTGAATGTTATAAACTAAGTTATTAGCCCACACTCCACGAGTATGTTGGTTAAAGCCCATCGTCCAAAATGATGTTACTTTAATTTTAGGGTCTGCATAGAGCTCAGCAAGCGCTTTCAATTTATGCTCAGGAACCCCTGATAACTTAGCCGTATATTCTGCGGTATAGGTGCTAACAAATTTCGCGTATTCATCAAAACTAATCGATGTTGAGCTGCCCGCAGTTTTACCATTGTTTTTAGCTTTTTGCTCTAAAGGGTGCTCAGGTCGTAAACCATAACCAATATCAGTTTCACCTAACTTAAAGTTAGTGTGTTTATTCACAAAATCTTTATTTACACGACCGGTTTCAATAATATAATTGGCAATATAATTTAAAATAGCTAAATCGGTTTGCGGCGTAAATACCATACCATTATCAGCTAAATCAAAGCTACGATGTTCAAAAGTCGATAAAACGGCCACTTTTACATGTGGTGCACTTAAACGACGATCGGTTAAACGAGTCCATAAAATAGGGTGCATTTCTGCCATATTAGAACCCCATAATACAAATGCATCTGCCGCCTCTAAATCATCGTAGCATCCCATAGGCTCATCAATACCAAAGGTACGCATAAAGCCGCCAACCGCTGATGCCATACAGTGGCGTGCATTTGGGTCAATATTATTTGTTCTAAAGCCGGCCTTCATTAACTTAACCGCAGCATAGCCTTCTTGCACTGTCCACTGCCCAGACCCAAACATACCTAATGCTTCAGGACCGTTTTTTTGTAAAGCGTCTTTGGCTTTTTCAGCCATAACATTAAATGCTTGATCCCAAGTAATGGGTGTAAACTCACCTTCTTTATCGTATTTCCCATTAGTCATACGTAATAAAGGTGTGGTAAGTCTATCTTTCCCATACATTATTTTAGAAAGAAAGTAGCCCTTAACACAGTTAAGGCCTTTATTCACGGGCGACTTGATATCACCGTGAGTCGCAACAACCTTGCCATCCATTACACCGACATTAACGCTACAACCAGTACCACAAAAACGACACGGGGCTTTGTCCCATTTCAGCTTAGTAAGGTCTGAACTGGTAATGAAATTTGATGCCATCGCAGGTACAGATACACCTGCGACAGCCGCCGCCGCGGCAACGGCATTAGCTTTAATAAATTCTCGGCGATTAATGGTCATTGGGTCACCTTTCCTTTTGCTCTTCGATTCAACTTAATGGTTTTAGCTTGATAAATTTTCAAGCCACTATTATTTTTATAAATTATTGACGCTTACAGTTAAGTTCACAGTAGTATTAACGTTAAATTTAATCCTAGTTTATGCCTTTACCAGTATTTTTTATTGACCCTCATCAAGAACTTGATGATAAACAGGAGATAAATTAATTAACCCTTGATGTATTCTTAATTGGTCCATTCTTTTACCGATAGTTTTATGGCTATCTCCTTCTAAAGTTAGGACAATTTTTCCTTCCACACTGGTTGCATGAATTTCAGCCCCTTCAATAGCATTAATGGCTTGGGTTACTTCGCCTATTTGATCTTGCATACAATAAGCAACTAAGCTTGCAACATGATATTCATCGGTGGGCGTATTTATATTGTCTGTCATATTCCCTCTTCGTCTTAATTCACTGTGTTTATAATATTCAGTACACAGTATGTGTTCTGTATGAAAATCATACGTTAAAGTCCAACACCAATGACTCTTGTGGACAGCTTGAGATACAAGCACCACACTGAGTACAATCAGTTTCATTAATAGTTGGCTCTGGAATACTTGAATTGAGATAAACAAACTTTATGGCGTTAGGCTCACATTCATCACGGCAGCTTTGACAATAAATATTGTTTTTAGCTAAACATTTATTGGTTATCTTTAATGTTGCTGGCCAAGGTTTATCTCTGTGCGGTTCAATAGCAGTACTTGCTATTTGTGGATCATGAATACGAGTGACCAAAGGGTTTATATGCTGTGGCTGGCTATTATGTTGTACAGGTAAACTCTCTTGCTGAGCAAAGCTACTAACAAATAATGGCTGTTGGCAATGAGTTATGCACAAATCACAAAAAGTACATTCGCCTAATGTAAAATCAACTTTAGGAAAGCCAAATTCATCTTTAACAATAATGTTTGTTTCGCACCCATCAATGCAATCGCCACATTGAGTGCAACTCTCTGTAAAGGCTTTATCATTAATAGCCCAAGGTAGCCGTAATACTGACTCGGTTTTTACACGCCCTTTAAATAAACGACGCCGAGCGGGATCAACCAAACGTTCAGGCTTATCTGACTTGTTTCTTTTAAAAGAGAACAACGATTATGTGCTCGGAGGACCTAAGAATATTTGAGAGATCCACACCGCAAAGCCAAAGCCTGCGACAATAATAACGGATAAAATAGGGGCTAAAAATACCGCTAAAAAGATAAAGGTATTTCGTTCATGTTTTTGCTGTTGCTCAGGTGATATTGCTTTATTCATAATGGCTCTCGACTGTTTATGATTAAATAAGCTATATGTCTAACCCTAACGCGGTTAGCTTCTTTGTTTATTGATATAAATCAAAGTAAACAAAATAACCTTATTTTTAAAATACAATACTTAGTATGAATTTAGTCAAATTAAAAAGTTAAATCAAATAGTTTTATATCATTGATAGCTATGAAGGTTATCTGAGAGTTATCGCGACGAGAATGCAATATTATAGTTGGCCTATTCAAAAAATGAGCAATAATGAGTAAATCTGTTTTTAATGAGTTACGACATCACCTATTTGAGTTTTATACATCGTTATCGCATCTTCCTGTCACCCGTTACACTTACATATTCTGCCTTGCCTAAACACCAAACAAGTTATTGTAAAAGTCATTTCGCAAGGTCACAGCCCTTAGTACTCCCTATTTTGGCTCTTAGCTGTTTAAGTCGTGTACGTCCAACGGGAAGCCTCTCACCTGATAAAAGTTGAACATAATATTTACTACCTTCCTCACTGATTAATGATTGAATATTTACTAATGGCAGTGCAAATGAGCGATGTATTCTTATAAAATCTGTATTGAACAGCATTAATATTTTATCAAGGTTTTTATCATGACAAATACTGTGCCCTAGGCTGCTTTCTGAGGCCTTGGTTACAACATTGCTATAATGACCATCAGCCTTAATATATAAAATTTCTGCCACTGGTAGCAATTTAACCTTCCCTAAATACTTATAAGTTAAATATTTACAGGCACCGTTGAATTGTTGTTGATAACGATTAACCGCTTTTTGAATTCTTACTTGTGTAAATGGTTTTGCTACAAAGTCAAGCACCCCTATATCAAAAGCTTCAATTGCTCTATCGCTATTTGCAGAAACTATAATCGTATGAAAGCTCTCACATAATTTTTGTTTTAATAACTCAAAACCATCTCTTCCTTGTAGGTTTAGATCCAAAAATAAAAGATCAATAATATGCTCTGCTAAATAATCATGAGCATCATCTAAGTTTGTAAGGGTATGTAACTCAATCTTTTGCCCATTAAAGGCATGCTCAATAAAGCGCTTTAATCTCTTAGCAACCATAAATTCATCTTCAACCATCAATATTTTTTTCATTGACTATCCTTACTTACTTCGTGATAAAAAAAGAATCATCATCGATAATAAGTGGGATTGTTATGGTCGTCACCCATTGCTTATTATCAAAGTTCTCCTTCATACTCCATTCATTCATAAAGCTCTCATCGAGCCTAGCTGCAATGTATTTATAACCTATACCTGCGCCTATACTAGTTGTTTTATTTATAACTAGTGCACTCTGTTTTATTTGTTTATTGACTGGGGCTTTAAAAGTTAAGCATTGTATTTTATCTATGACCTTTTGCTCCAAAATAAACACGGTAAGAGGTTGTTGGTAACGATTGTGCGAAATTGAGTTCTCAATAAGAGTTAAAATAACGCCTGGCGGAATTAGGGCATTTAAATTGCTAACTTGTATATTTAGCGCGTATTCAGCATTTGCACGATACCCCATTACTTTTAGGTGAGATTGACATAAATTTATTTCACCCTGTAATTGTATGATTCTTTTTGTTGATAATTGAGCCATAACCCTAAATTCATCAGCTAACGCATGAACAAATTTGACAGCCGTAGATGGTGACTCCTCTATCCACTCTTCAACTGCAGTTAATGTGTTTAAAATAAAATGCGGTTGTAGGTTGCGCTTTACTAACTCTAACTCTAATCGACTGGCATTGGTTTTACTTTTCTCTAGTAGCTTTGTATTTAAACTCATAGTTTGAGCTAATGTGTAAAGCATCAAAAAGATAAGTCCTGAAAAGGAAAGAAAAAAGTACTGGTCCATATACGAATAACTATTAATAAAAATAGGTGCAATGAATACCCCTAACCCAATCATCATTAATTTTGCATTCGCCTGTTGAGTTAAAAAAGCCTGCAGGCAGATCCCTCCAGCGCTAATTACACCCACTAAGAAAATGTATAGGCTTCTATTGTCATAGCCTGAAATCGTTATTAATAAAATGCATTGTGAGAGAGTGATAGTTATAAGCCATGATATACGATGCTTTTGAGGTAACTTAAAAAAACAGGCAAAAAAGCACGTGAAGAGAAATGATGTTAAGCATGAGAGAAATAAAACTGTGCGCAAACGGGGAATTTGCCAGTCGTAAGTATAGGGAAAAATTCCCCGCCAAGATTCAGCAAAAATAAGTAATAAAATACTTATACAAAGCATGCTAAACAATAAATAGCTAGGCTCCCTATTACTAGTAATAAAAATATTTAAAGAATATAAAGCAATTAAAAATAACGCGCTGGTCATAATCAATGGCAAACTCGATTTTTGAAATGGTAATTGTATTAAATGGTCATATTGAGCAATAACAGTGGTAAATGAGACATAAGCTTGATCAGCCGGAGCATGTTGATTTGAAATTCGTAAACTGAGGGTGTGCACCCCTTTACCACTATGCTCATCAGGCAAGAGTATTATTGTATCAATGATACCTGCAATTTCAGAGTCTCGCGAGCCACTAACACGACCATTTTCCTCTATTAAGACACCATCCCAATACGCTTCAAATGATCCTAAAATACTCACATATAAGCCAAGAGGCCGCTGGTACCGTTTTTCAAAATTAAAGTCTACCTGTACCCAACGAATATTTCTCGAATTCTTGATTCCATTGAAGGTATTTTTTTGCCATCCTGTTCGACTTTTAAGTGGCACTGAGTAACTAAAATTGTCATCTTCTATTAAGTAATAATTTTTACTTGAAATAATATCTGGCTTTTGTGCACAAGCAGAAAAGCTAACAAGTAGTAATATAAGTATAAATAGATTTTTTGACAAAATATCCCCTCTTTTATATTTAGCTATCTTAACAATAAAAAGCATCAGAGGAAGAGGCGTTCAGGAGTTATACGAGCAGTTGATGCATTAACAAAAATTTTAAGCCTTTGATTAAGCCACAATAACGTTAAATTTATGGACAGGGGTATTAAATATGACTATTAATCAATTTATAGTTTCTACATGTAAGCTATTTGTGATCGCAAGTTGCTCGATTGTTACATCAATTGTTATTGCTAATGATGCAATAAAAGAACCTAAACAAGCAAATAATAACGATGCAAAACAGTTAAGCAATTATACATCGCCTCAAGGCGAATCACTCAGTTACCAAGCGTTTATTGACGCATATAAAATTCCAGGATTAAGCTTTGCTGTAGTGGATGGTTACCAACTTGTGTATTCAGCAGTCGCGGGCGTTAAAGATACACAGAGTAAACAAAAGATAGATAAAGAAACAGCATTTTCAACTGCATCAATTGCAAAACCAGTAACAGCAACGATTGTAGCCATGCTCGCAGAGCAAGGTAGACTGAGTTTAGACACCCCTGTTAATCATTACTTAAAGCGTTGGAAATTACCCGACTCTCCTTTTTCGGTACCTAACAAAATAACTATACGACAATTATTAGCCCATACTTCTGGGATGAGCCAAGGTGGCTATGCCGACTTTCATTTAGGAGACGATATACCAACAATTATAGAAGTACTTAACGGTAAAAAATTACCACGCTATAGAAGCCCTATTACTGGGCTGTTTTCTCCTGATAGTGATTGGCAGTACAGCGGTGGTGGTTACGTAATAATACAAGTAGCCATAGAAGATATCACCGGAAAATCACTACAAGAACTTGCTCAAACAATGCTATTCACTCCTTTAGGCATGATTAATACAACAATGTATCAAAATGGTAACAAGCAGTTTTTAACCAATATTGCCAAGGTTCATGATCGTAATCAACAAGTTATTCGAGATGGTATTCCTATTTGCCCACAGATCGCGCCTTCGGGTTTATGGAGTACGCCTGAAGACATGGCTAAATTCACCATTGAATATCAAAAAGCATTGGCAGGTGAGGAAACAATGGTTATTTCAAGGTTTGTTGCAACTATTACAACTCAAACCCATACACTAAAAAAAGTGGGTGGATGGTCACCAGGCTGGATGCGATTTGAAGGTAATGGTAATTTACAATGGTTCTCTCATGGTGGCTCTAATACTGGGACCGGTGGGCACATTATGTCGACAATGCAAGGTGGGAAAGGCATTCATATTTTTATGAATGCAACAACTGAGCATAGAGCTCCTGCGATTGAAGCGCTCGTTAATGCTACGATCAAAAGCATGGGTTGGGATAAAGCGTTAAAGGCAACTGAGATGCCTTCAGACGAACTTTTAAAAAATATTGCAGGGCGGTATTTATCCCCATTTGATCAAATAGTGGAGGTGAGATTTGTACCATCAAATAATAGCGGTAAAGTACTATATATCGATAATGCGCAAAAAAACAAAAATACTGTAATGTATTACCAAGGAAATGGTCATTTTTCTTTAGACAACAACCCCAATTTGATAAGCTTTGAAATGCACCCTGTATCTAAAAAATCTTACTTAGTATTAAACAGTATCGAAAGTGGTTTAAAGGAGTATGCAATGCGTAAGCTTAATGAAGGTGAACTCCTTCCTTTTGAAGTGGCCGCAAGCGCAGGTTTTACCAAAACAATCGATGCATATAAGAAGTGGAAAATAAACTTCCCTAATTCAAGATTTTTGTCTGCTAATACTTTAAATAATGCTGGATATAATGCATTAGGTAACAAAGATTTTAACGTAGCATTAAACTTCTTTAAAGTGTATGCCTATTTTCACCCCAATGATGCAAATGCATTTGACAGTCTAGCTGAAGCTTACATGCTAAATGGTGAAAAAAATAATGCCCTTGTAAATTATCAACAATCTCTACTATTAAACCCAAATAATCTAAATGCAGAGAAAATGCTCAAAAAACTCAACTCAAAATAATAATTACAGTAAGTGTTTAAATTAACGTAGTGGCAGTACACAATGTGTATTGTCATTACGTTAATTGAGTTCAATTGTTAGTTAAAAGGAAGTATATATAAAGATGCTGAGTGTTCATATTATTCTTATTTCAATTGGTATTGTCCAAGCTCTTGTTTTAACTATTGCTATGCTTAGTAAGAAAAATGAAGCTAACAGCACACACAAGTGGTTAGTAGCGCTATGTTTATTGCTTGCAATTAGTTTAACTGAGGGTGCTATTGATATCGCTGGGCTAGATCAACAATTCGCTCATTTATCTCTTCTTATTTTACCTATCAACGGGCTATTTCTGCCTTTATATTACGCTTATATTTCTGACATGGTAGGTAGCAAGCTGAAAGGCTCTTTACTTTTACACTTTTCCCCTTCGTTACTTATCTTACTAATGATACTACCCGTTGCATTATTCAATAGCAGTACTATTATCGAGCTATTTAATGGCGACATACAAGGAACATATTTTGATATTTGGATACCAATTATACTATTCTCATTGCTGGCAATAGCAATTGCTCAAGCGAGTTATTATATTCCTACCTGCTTTAAGTTGTTATCAAACTACAGAATTCTTATTGGCGAACAGCTATCATTTAATGAAAAGGTATCATTAACATGGTTAAAAGTGATGACAAGCGCTCTTGCTATTATTTGGTGTATGTTAATAATAATCCTTTTAACTGGTGAGTTATTTTCAGAGCATTTACTCATCGCCTTACATGTAATTAGCGCACTCCTTATCATTAGCTTAAATATTTTTGGTTTACAGCAAGTAAATATATTTAAAAAACTAAGAATCGATACACATAAACTGACCAATAAAAAAACACACATGTCGGAAAAAGAAAAATATCAACACTCTTCTCTTGATCAAGCATTAGCAGAAAAGTTATGCCAATCTACTTTAACCTTTATGGAAAAAGAAAAGCCGTTCTTGAATAATCAACTATCCCTAACTAGCTTGGCTAATTCACTAGACATACCTCCTCACTATCTATCTCAAGTAATCAACCAAATTACGAAAAGAAACTTCTTTGAGTTTATTAATGGTTATCGTGTGGCCTTTGCGAAAGAACTTTTACTAAATTCAAATGATACTGTTTTAAAAGTTGCTATGGACTCTGGGTTTAATTCGAAAACCACTTTCTACAAAGTATTCAAAAAAGACGTTTTAATGTCACCATCTGAATATAGGCAAGCCAACAAATAAATTAAAAACAGTTTATTTTTGTACTTATACCGTCCCATCCTATCGGGACGGAAGAGAACATGTCCTTTTTGTTTAAATATTAAGTTTTTATAAATACAAGGGCAAAAAATGAATTGCACAAAAGTACTTTCACTACTATTTTTTATTTTTTCACTGGCACTTATTACTGCTTGTGATGATGATAAAATTACTCTTTTTCTAAATGGTATCGCAGAAAAAAAACTTGATGACGTCTATCAGGCAGCATCATATGATCCTGATATTATCAACCTTGCCATGAGTGTTGAAAGCCCAAAACAGAATTTTTCGTGGAATAAGGCAGGTGGTATTGCTTATCCAAACTATCGTGAAGAAATGACTATAAAAACTCCATTTCGTATCGCCAGTATAGGTAAAACATTTACCGCGACGTTAATAATGAAAATGGTTGAAGCTGGTAGTGTTTCGCTTTCAACACCTATTAGCGATATCCTCGCGGATGATGATATGCCAGCTCACTTTACATTGAATGAATTACATCAAATAGACGGGGCTTCAAATGGCGAATCTTTAACAATTAATCAATTGTTAAATCATACCAGTGGCTTACGGGATTATATTGCTGACAAACCAAATAATGATACTCTATCTAATTCACTGGCCGCTCGACAAATTTTAGATCTAACAGAGATCCTGCCATCTGGTATCGCCCAGAAGTCATGGACAAGTTCGAGTATTCTTGAGTATTTCTTTTCAAGTGATATGAGTCAATACGCAATGAATGCCCCAGGGGAAAGCTATCATTATTCTGACACTAACTATGTGTTGCTAGGTCTAATTATAGAAAAAATATCAGGAATGAGTTTAGCTGATAATTACCAAGTTGAAATTTTTTCTCAATCACAAATGAACAGTGCTTACTTAGAGTGGCATGAAGCAGCTAAAGGAAAAGGACCTGCACATCACTACGCAAATTTAGCACCTTACGGTATCAATGAAAATTTAGATATTATTGCAAGCGGCTTTAATACTTCTTTTGACTGGGGCGGCGGAGGAATAGTATCGAATATTGAAGAGTTAAACTCCTACGTTAGCAGTTTATTTAATAATAAGTTATTTCAAGACTCTGATACTCTTAAAAAAATGCAGCAATCAATCGATGTTAAAGATCAGTATTTTTCTTACGGATTAGGTCTGAAGAAAAAAGAATATCAACTTGCACATAAAACGGTTGTTGTTTATGGTCATGATGGGGCTTGGGGAGGTGGAATGTATTACATTCCCGCAACAGGTACTAGTATTGTATTCACCTTAAATCAAACGGCCCCACAAAAGAAAGATTGGCTACTAGAGATACTACGGGGGTTAGATAAAGCCTTTTTATTCACTGCCATTAAGTAGATGGTTTAACCGTTGAGTATTTGATTTTTAGACACATGAAGTTTATAAAACCATGTAACTGCCTGTTTAAAAATCAAATACGCATAGCTTTATGGGCCTCATTATTATGAGTCACCACACTCTGACTTTGTCGAAAATATACTGGCTATAAAAATCATGATAGATTCAAAAAAATTTTGGGATAAATGCGCAAAAAAGTACACAAAAACCGTAATTAAAGATCAAGTAACATATCAAAAAAAATTAGCTATTACACAACAGTACTTAAGTAAAAACAGTGAGGTTTTAGAGTTTGGTTGCGGTAGTGGTGGCACCGCCATAATTCACGCTCCCTTTGTAAAGCAAATAGTTGCTACTGATATTTCTGAAAAAATGATAAAAATAGCAAAAACAAAAGCGAATAAATGTAATATTAACAATATCATTTTTCAACAAAGTACTCTTGATAATCTTGTCGTCCAGGAGAGGCATTACGATGTTGTTTTAGGGCTAAATATTCTACACCTTTTAGAGGATGTAGACCGTTCAATTAATCATGTTTACAAACTACTAAAAAGCAATGCTATTTTTATTTCAAGCACTTCCCTAGTAGGTGAGGTAAATGTAATTTTTCGATGGTTAATTGTAATAATGCAGTTTTTGGGTTTAGCCCCTTACGTAGATTTTTTAACTAAAAAACAACTAACCGATAAGCTCATTAAAGCAGGGTTTTCTATTGAATTAGAATGGCAAAGCAGCCATGAGTCAATATTTATTATTGCAAGAAAACAGAGCTCTAATACTATTGAGTAGGAGGTCGGTGAACAGAGTTTAGTGCTGACTTTAATAGAAGTAACTTTTTCAAGTAATTTGTTACGTACAGCTGTACCTTGCCACAATTACCTTAAATACAAACACTAACGCTAGCGAAAACAGTCAATTATTGTTATAAAGCAACGAGGGTTAGTGCTGTAATTAATTAGCTAACTTTAACGTGTATTTTTACCTCTCTTTTAAATAAGAATAGTACGATTAATTGGCAACAGCCCCTGTCTTCTGTCCTACGTAAGGAAAAACAATGAAATTTTTACATGCTATGGTGAGAGTGAAAGATTTAGATGCCTCTCTTGATTTTTATATTAATAAACTCGGTCTTATTGAAACTAAACGCAGTGAGTATCCTGACGGAAAGTTTACGCTAGTGTACTTAGCAACAGAAATAGGTGCACCAGAAGTTGAGCTTACCTACAATTGGGATTCTGCAGAAGAATATCCAACGGGTAGAAGCTTTGGTCATTTAGCATTTCAAGTAGATGATATTTATCAGCTTTGCCAAAAGCTACAAGATGAGGGTGTCGTTATTAATAGACCACCACGTTGTGGCTACATGGCATTTATTAAGTCTCCTGACGGGATCTCAATTGAACTGTTACAAAAAGGCGGGGCGCTGCCTGTTCAATCACCTTGGGCCGAAATGGAGAATATTGGCACTTGGTAAGCCAAGCTAATAATTTATTAACAGTACACGCACTACATTTATTTATACATAGTGCGTGTATATAGTTTTAATTATTTGAACAGTATTTAGGTGCAGAAGGTTTCGTATTATGCAGGCAAGGTGTTTTTTAGTGCCGCTAAGCACAAGGTTACATTCTCATTACGCGCAGCATAACCCATTAAACCGATACGCCATGCTTTACCCGCAAAAGCACCAAGACCAGCTCCTATTTCTAAATTATAATCATTTAATAATGTATGTCTCACCGCAGCATCATCAACACCTTCAGGAATATATACTGCGTTTAGCTGTGGTAAACGCTCCTCTTTAGGTACTATAAAATTAATACCTAACTGTTCTAAACCACCCGCTAATTTATTATGCATAGTACGGTGACGTTGCCAGCTTTGCTCTAACCCTTCATTTTGTAATATTACTAACGACTCATGTAAGGCATAAAGAGAGTTTACTGGCGCGGTATGATGATAACTACGCTTACCTTGACCTGACCAATAGTCCATTACTAACGATTGATCTAAAAACCAACTTTGCACGGGCGCATTACGTTTTTTAATCAGCTCTGCTGCCTGCTCACTAAAACTGATTGGTGACAAGCCAGGTACACACGATAAACATTTTTGACTGCCTGAATAAACAGCATCAATTCCCCAATCATCAACACGTAATTCAACACCAGCTAATGAAGTAACAGCATCAACAATCGTTAAACAATCATACTGTTTAGCAATACTACATAGAGCTTGAGCATCAGAAAGTGCGCCAGTTGAGGTTTCAGCATGCACAAAAGCAACAACGCTCGCTTGAGGGTTTTGTTTTAAAGTATCTTCGAGCTGCTGTGGATTAACAGCCCTGCCCCACTCACCCTCAATAACAATTGCTTTAGCGCCAATACGCGTAACATTTTCAACCATGCGTGCACCAAAAACACCATTTTTACAGACAACGACAGTATCGTTCGGGGTCAATAAATTAACAAAACACGCTTCCATTCCCGCAGAGCCAGGCGCAGAGATTGCCATGGTGTAAGTGTTATTTGTTTGAAAGGCATACTGAATCAACGTTTTAACTTCATCCATCATACCAATAAAGGTTGGATCTAAATGCCCTACTGTGGGTCGTGCGAGTGCGGATAAAACCCGAGGATTAACATCTGACGGACCAGGCCCCATTAAAGTACGTTGTGGCGGGAAAAAAGATGAAATAGACATATAATCCTCAAAATATTTAACAATAAATAATCATAGTAACATCCACTCTAGCATTGAGCTGTTTATAAACTAAATAAATTACTCTTATCCTAGCTATTCATTTGATAAATGTAATGGCAAGCGGCAGACTAACTGCTACTATTGCCAATTATAAACACCTTCTATTAAAAAACTCATGGCACTTAAAGCAACGATATACAAAGCAAACATTGATTTAGCCGATATGGATCGTAATTATTACGACAGTATTCAGTTAACCATTGCTCAGCATCCATCTGAAACCGAGCAACGCTTAATGGTAAGATTAATCGCGTACATTTTAAATGCACACCCAGATCTACAATTTGGCAAAGGCTTAAGTGATGAAGATGAAGCTGCCATTAAGCAAGTAAATTACAGTGATGAAATAGCGCTGTGGATTGAGCTAGGTCAGCTTGATGAAAAGCGTTTAAAAAAGGCATCAAATCAAGCTAAGCAAGTCAAACTCTATTGTTATGGAGCAAGCGCCTCAACATGGTGGGGGCAAGCACAAAGCAATCTGAAAAAATTTGATCGTTTAAGCGTTGAACAGTTCACTGCTGAAACTTGTGATGCGTTAGTTAAACTACTAAGTCGTACCATGGAATTTCAATGCAGTATACAAGACGGTCAATTATGGCTTTCTTCAGGCGATGAAACCGTACTGGTTGAAACAATTAAATTACAATAAAGTCGCTAAGCTTTTCACTCAAAAGAGTAATGTGTACTATAGCGCGTTTACCTAAACTAACCTGAAATCAAATAAAGGCCCATTTATGTCACCTTCATTTAACAATAATAATATAAAACGTTTGTCTTTAGCGATAGCGCTTAGTATTTCATTAACTGGCTGTGTTAACGAAGAGAAAAGCGATAATCAAACTCAAGCACTTCAAGCGACAGAAACCTCATTAGATAACACCATTAACCTTACCCAAATTACTAAAGACGTTACGTATTTAGCGAGCGATGAGCTTAATGGCCGTGGTAACTTTTCAAAAGATATTGAAAAAGCAGCGCAATATATCGCTCAGCGTTATCAGCAAGTTGGTTTAGTAGCAGCAAACAATACCGATAATTTCCAACAATATTACCAAATAAAATCAATAACACCTGCATCTTTAACCGTTGTCATCAATAACAACACGCTTAGCGCTGATGTATTAACTATGGCAAGTACCGTTAGTGACTTTACTTGGAGTGAAAATACCGCCAACCTTAGCACTCACGTCATTAGCAAAGACGATAACCTGCGAACTATATTAAGCAATATTAATCAACAAGGAGGTCAGCATTTAGTATTAGTAGACCCTAGTCATGAAAAAACCTTTAAGCGCTACCAAGCTTATTTTGCACGTGGGCTCAACAAACTTATTAATGAAAACGAAAGCACTAGCGGTGGTATAATTGTTGGTGCAATAACCGATACCACCACGATAAACAGCTTATCTATCAGTGGAACAACTAACGTCAACAAGACTAAAATTAGTAACGTGATTGGTGTCTTACCAGGTAAGTCATTACCTGATGAAATTGTACTTTATTCGGCTCATTATGATCATTTAGGCGGTATTAGCCCTGATGAGCATAAAAGCAATCACAGCGACGAAAGCTCACATCAAAGTATGGGACAGCAGATATACAATGGCGCAGATGATGATGCTTCTGGCGTGTCAGCTATTATTAATTTAGCCAACCATTTCAAGCAAGTAAATAACAATGAAAGAACATTAATGTTTGCTGCGTTTAGCGCCGAGGAAATTGGCGGCTTTGGCTCTAAATATTTCTCCGCTCAACTTAACCCGAGCGATATTACCGCAATGATTAACATTGAAATGATCGGTAAGCCGGCTAAATTCGGTGCTGGTACCGTTTGGATGACAGGAATGGAGCGTTCAACCTTAGGCGAGCAGTTAAATATAGCTTTAAAAGAACAGAGTAAGGAAATTTATGCCGACCCTTACCCAGAGCAAAACCTATTTTACCGCTCTGATAATGCAACTTTAGCTAGGTTAGGTGTACCAGCGCATAGCTTTAGTAGCACCCAACTTGACAAAGACCAGCATTATCATCAAGTAACCGATGATATTAATAGCCTTGATTTAAACTCTATGCAGCAAGTTATAAAAACCTTGGCCACGGCAACAACGCCTTTAGTAACCGGAAAAATCACACCAAGCCGTATAGATACTAATCTAGTTAAAGGCAAAGGACTTATTTTTTAAAAGTAAGGGTTTTACTCTGCCATTGCTAGCTAAAATGTTCACAGCTTAGCTAGCATTTATTATCTTAATTTATCACTTAAAGCTATCGTCAGTGTATTTTTACGCGGCGATGACTTCAAGTGAGCAACGAAGTTGATATTCTAATTTATTCTGACTGACCACTTGGAAGCCATGGCGAAGATATAGCGCTCTCGCGGGGTTTTTCAATAAAACATTTAAGGTGATCGGTAAACATAATTGCAGCGCGCGCTTTTTCACCACATCTAATGCCGCACTACCTATTCCCTTCCCTTGAAATGCTGGCATAATTTGCAACTGTCGAATGTGTAAACTTTTCTCCATATCATTTAATGCAACCACCCCAAGCTTTAATAAACCGACCGGCTTGCGATCAACTAAAATAATATGGCTTTGAGCATAGAATTCTTTAATTCGCTCCATATGTTGGTCATTAGTCATTTTAATGCCAGCAACAAGTAAGTGCTTAGTCATTGATCGTTTTCTTAACGATAATAAAAAATCAATGTCATCATGGGTCGCTTTTCTAAAGCTTACGGTAAACTTCATTTTTCGATAATAATACTTATTGGGGAAACAGGTGATTAGAACATTTAACAATAACTAAAAAATAATAATGTCATTTTCTTTTAAATTCGAGTTAAAAAAACAACATTTAATTCAAAAATCACACAATAAAAGTAAAAACAATTGATAATATGAAAATAATTTTTTTACTTAATAAGTAAATCATCATGGCACAATTGTTCAACTAAAAATAAATATGCCTCTATTTTGCTTAAATACTCGTAATTAATAATTATTTATGAATAGTTATTTAGCCACCACAAACAAAGAAACATTAAAAAAGTTACATTAGTTTTTCTAATGCGAAGGTATATTTTTTTTAGTTTGTGAAGCTGGTACTTAATTATTAAGATAGCTTTGTTTTCTGAGTTAGCGCAATAATTTCTTAACTCCCATAGAGAAATTACTAACAAGATTACTTGAATTTATAGCTTACTATTTATTCTCTCTGACATGTTCTTTGGAAATTTAACTTCCTTCTATAACTTATTTTTAAGTTAGCCCGCATATTTTGCGGGCTTTTTTTTGTCTCAATTTATTCAAAACAAAGTAACAAATGAAATAAAAATCTTTTTAATCCTTATCTCATTTATAATTGCCCTAACACTTGTGCAGGCTCAACTTTTGTTGCTCGCCATGCAGGATATATAGTAGCCAAAAAACTCATTATCAATGCTGTTAACATAGTGATATAAACATCTGACAGGTGCAATACACTTGGTAAGTGATTAATAAAATAAACATCACCTGAAAGGAAAGTTGTTCCAAAGAAGTTCTCAATAGAGGAGATTAAATCAGTTAGGTTTAAAGCAAGGTAAACACCTAAAGCACCACCGACTAATGAACCAAGTATGCCATTGAACAAGCCTTGAATGATAAAAGAAAACATTATCACTGGCGCACTTGCCCCCATGGTTTTTAGAATAGCAATATCCCCTTTTCTTTCATTCACTGCCATAATCAGTGTCGAAACAATATTAAAGCTGGCAACAGCAATCACCAAAATCAGTACAATGAACATTACGAGTCGCACTAGTTGAATATCATTAAATATGTGTCCTTGGGTTCGGGTCCAGTCGTTTATATAAACATAATGGTTAAAGTTATAGGCAACACTACGTGCAATTGCTGGCGCTTCAAAAACATCGTCAACACGTAAACGGATCCCTTGTGCTTGCCCTTCTTGGTAGCCCATTAATGCACTCGCTTGCTCTAACGAAATATATGCTAATGCTTCATCAATAGTGCCGCCAAACTTAAAAATAGCAACGACTGTCACGGTTTTTGTAACTGGTGCGGTAAATACCTGCTTTACATCATTAGCTTGTTTAGGCGCAGGTAATAATAGCTGTATACTATCGCCTACAGTAACATTAAGCTTTTTAGCAACGCCGCTACCTAAGACTATTGTATTGGACACATATGCTTGGTTATCGCTCAGTCCATGCCAATCCCCTGCAACAATATAATCCTCAATACTCGACACTTGTGTCTCTAATAAGGTATTCACACCACGGAGTTCAATCGCTTTTAGATGTAAGTCATGTTGTAGCATTCCTGTCATCTTAATCACTGGGGCGGCACTAATAATGTGCTCTTGATTTTGTAACGATTTAATACTCTTCGGCCAGTTATTAATGGGTTTATTTACACTAACCAACTCAGCATGAGGTACTATCGATAATAGCTTTTGTGATAATTCTCGCTCAAAGCCATTCATCGCACTTAGCACCACAATAAGAACCATTACCCCTAAAGCAATTCCAATCGTTGACGAGGCAGAAATAAATGCAGAAAAGCCATTGCCATGGCGACTACGAATATATCGCCAGCCTAAAAACAAACTTAACGAGTTAAACATTGACTGAACTATCTCCAGAGACGCTAGTAGTTTTGATAACATCACTAAGGACACTTTTGTCATCACTCACAGCCAAACTGCCATGGCTTAATGTTACTTGTCGGTCCATGCGCTTTGCTAAAGCTAGATCATGGGTTACTACAACAAAACTCGTACCAATCTCATGATTTAATTTGCGTATTAGTTGATAGATTTGTTCTGCAGTTTCACTGTCTAAATTACCGGTAGGCTCATCCGCCAAAATTAATGAAGGTTGTGTAACTAAAGCCCTAGCAATAGCAACACGTTGCCGTTCACCACCTGACAGTTGTGATGGGCGATGTTGCTCACGATGCGCCAGCCCTACCTGTGCTAACATTTGGCTAGCGGCTTGTTGTGCTTTTTTGGGTTTGTCACCACGGATTAATAGCGGCATAGCAACATTCTCTAACGCACTAAACTCCATCATTAAATGATGAAATTGGTAAATAAAGCCAATGTGTTGATTTCTAAATTTTGCCCGTTCTTTATCTGACAATTGATGAATATCAATATCATTAATCAATACTTGCCCTGAGCTAGGCACATCAAGTGCGCCAGCAAGGTGTAAAAAAGTACTTTTACCGCAACCTGAGCTACCAACGATAGCGAGTAACTCACCTTTTTCAACCTCTAAGGCTAAGTTATCTAACACTTTAGTTTCAATATCGCCTTGTTTATACGACTTAGTTAACTGGCAACAACGTAATACTTTACTCATTTTTTTAAACCTTAACGGGTAACAATAACGGAGAACAACTTAATAATGGCATAAGTAAGCACAATGGTATTTTGTTCTTACTGGGTGGTGTATGATAATTACTCATTAAATAACCATTCACAAAGCAACTATTCATTACGCAACACTTCAGCAGGTAGCGTGGTTGATGCTTTATAAGCAGGATATAATGTTGCAATAAAGCTCATCGCCAGTGCAGATAAAACAATAGTAAACACATCACTTAAAACTAACTCTACGGGTAAATGTTGCACGCCAACACCTAATAAATTAACGCCAAGCATTGTAATAATGCTATTTAAATTCAGCGTCAGTAACACCCCAAAAACACTGCCGAGAATAATACCCCATAAACCATTCACCATACCTTGTGTAATAAATATTTTAACCACACCTGCGCGGGTAAAGCCTAATGTTTGTAATATTGCTATTTCACCCTGTTTATCAATAACTACCATCACAAGCGCTGAAACTATATTAAATGCTGCCACAGCAACAATTAAACTTAACATTAGCCACATCATGTTTTTTTCCATATTCACCGCAGAAAATAATACACCTTGGCTTTCACTCCATACGCTAAAGGTTATTTCTTGTGGAAGAGAGCTTGCTAGGTGGTGTTGTGGCATGGCTGGTGTCTGTTTATTGTTTGGTGCCTGCTGCGCAAGTAATAACTGTTTTACGACCGTATTAGCATGAAAGGCATCGTCTAAATATAAGCGCAGTTTATCAATACCGTCGCCCTTACGCCTTAGCAGTTTAGCGCCATATTTATTGCTAACATACACCATGCTTTCATCAACTTGTGAACCGACATTAAAAATACCTCCAACGGTAAAAACACGCTGTACTGGTATACGACCCATTGGCGTAAAAACGCTCTTATTTGGTAAAAATAATCTAACTTCATCACCTAAAGTCACTTTAAGTTGCCGTGCTAATGATTGCCCGACAACAATGGTGTAAGGCTGCTCGCTTAAACTGTTGAGTGAGCCAATAACCATATCTTGATTAATGATATTATTTTGCTCATAAATAGGTTCAATGCCTTGCATTAATACACCTTGTAACCCTGATGGGGACTGAATTAAGGCTTCACTTTCAAGGAAAGGACTAACGTGTAGCACATGAGGGAACTCTAATAAGCCTTGTCTTAAGGGTTGCCATGATGGCGAAGTGCTTGATAACCTTTTGGCTTGAGTATTATTTTCATTGGCAGCATAAAATGACTGTACTTTATCAACATCATTAATAACAACGTGAGGCACTATGCCTAAAATGCGCTTCTTAAGTTCTCCTTCAAAGCCGTTCATCACCGATACCACGGTAATTAATGAAGTAACACCTAACAAAATACCAACAATAGAAAAGAAGGTAATAAAAGAAACAAAGCCGGTTCGACTGCGGCTTCGGCTATAGCGAAGCCCAATAAAGATACTAATAGGTTGAAACATTGAGGTTAATTAAGTTTATTCGCGAATAAATAAGATAAAGCAGCATACCATATCAGCTACATTTTTTTGAGTTAATTAGTGTAAGATATCATTAAGTGATATATTTTAAATTCGCTATTAATTCACTACTTTTATTTTATTGTAGTCACTCTATAGTTATTACTGCTAGCACAGGTTTGAGCGGCGGTATCCTTTTACTCTGAGCTAATAATTAACCTATGAATACTAAAACACTTGAGCAAAAATTAGCGCAATACCACGAGTTTTTCGCCATAGCGCACAACTTCACGCTAAACATTCACCCGCTAACAACCGATGTAAGTAGTTTTGATGACTTTCTTAGTAATATGCCAACCCCTTTTAAGTTAGCAAGCGATGTAACAACGGTTGACCAAAGTGCTTTACGCCCTTTACAAGCGTTAAACAGCGTGAGTGCTCAACTGGTTGATTTTTTAAATTTACAGGCAAAAAAGATTGATTTATTAGTTACTTACATACTCAGCCAGCAGGATGATGAACAGCACAGGTACCAGGGTATAGAGTTTGGTGGCGGTGGTATAAAGTTTAACACAGCAGAGTGCTTTGCTATTGGACAGATGTTAGAAGTAAAAATATTCCTTTTAGATAATAACTGCGCGTTATACTGTTATGCAGAAGTCATTGAGGCAAGTGAAACGGATGACAGTGCAGCCCAAGAAAATACAGCAGAGAGCTCTTACCAGCACAAGGCAATTTTTCATTTCATTCGAGAAGAAGACCGAGAAGCATTAGTACGTATCAGTTTACATGAACAAGCTAAGCAATTACAAAGATTAGCTCAACACAGAAACCAAGAGCGTAGTAACTAACAGAATGCCACAATGAATATAGGGAAGTCTTAACAAAAGCTATATAAATCAATAAAAAAGCCTGCAACACAGTTTTGCAGGCTTTCATTGAAACAAAGTTTTAAATCCATATAAATTTTGATACACCCTTCATTGGTTTTATATCATCAACTAACGAGTAAATGTATTCGACAATTCGGTTAATTGACCCGACTCTTTATTTAACGCAGCGATATTTGTTGAAAGTATATCTGAGTCGACTAACTCCTGTGCTAATTCAGCAACACGCTGAACATTACGGTTAATTTCTTCAGCGACCACACTTTGTTCTTCAGATGCGGTAGAGACTTGCGTAGTTAAGTCAGAAATAGACAACATTTGCTGAAATATCTCTTCCGCTGAATTATGAGCAGCTTCACCTGAGTCAACACAGCCTTGACTGGTTTTCATATTACCTCGCATTAACCCAGAAACATCGGCAAGTTTTGCGGTTACTTGATGCACAGAGTCTTTAATACCTTCAGATACGCTATGCGTTCTTCCACTTAACGCTCTCACTTCATCAGCGACAACAGCAAACCCTCTACCTTGTTCACCGGCACGCGCAGCCTCAATTGCCGCATTTAACGCCA
This sequence comes from Colwellia asteriadis, assembly GCF_039523295.1. Taxonomy (NCBI): domain Bacteria; kingdom Pseudomonadati; phylum Pseudomonadota; class Gammaproteobacteria; order Alteromonadales; family Colwelliaceae; genus Colwellia; species Colwellia asteriadis. The sequence continues at coordinate 162,476 of NZ_BAAAFA010000008.1, forward strand.
GTAAATTAGTTTGATCAGCAATACCCTGTATTTCTGTCATTTGCGCATTAATTGAAGCAACAATACTTACTAACTCTTCGGCCAAATCATGGGCTGATGTGACATCATTTTGCAACGTTGAAATATCATTGACTGAACTAGAAATTAATGTCTTTGAAGTCGCACATTGTTGATATATTTGCTCTACTCTATCGGCGGTTTGCACAACATTTTCACTGACATCGGCAATCGTTGTCGACATTTCATTCATAGACGTCGCTATTTGCGTAGTTTCATGGTTTTGGTTATTCATTTTGTCATTTGTATCTATAATAGCTTGCCCTAGATTACTAATAACATTAGAAATAACACTCAACGAATCATCCATTCTTCCCAAAATAGTTCTAATGCGCGCTTGATAAAGAATTTCTTGAAACTCAAGTACAGACTGAGCGCCACCGTCCGTATAGATGTGACGACAAATACTAGTATATTTTTGTTTTTGTTTATTTACGTAACGAGGCAATACCACTAATTCATCAAATAATGAAAAATATAAAACAACAACTGCCAGTAATGTTGCTGCCCCCCAAAAAGCACCTGCCATTAAAAAGGCACTCGTTATAATGAAAAGGAGTGATGCAAAAGAAATAGACTTTTTAATCACATTCTTCTGTGCTTCAGATATCGACTTTTGATTATTGTTTAATGCTTTATAGGTTTCTTCTGCTTTTTTCTTTAATGCTTGTGATGGTTTAACCCGCACTGACTGATAACCTTTTAGGACACCATTTTCAAACATTGGCGTAACATAAGCGCTAACCCAATAATAACGGCCATCTTTACAACGGTTTTTCACCATACCTTGCCAATGATTTCCGGCTTTCAATTCTTCCCACAAATCTTTAAAAGCGGCTTTAGGCATGTCTGGATGACGGACAATATTATGATTTTTATGATAAAGCTCTTCCTGAGTGTAACCTGCAACCCGACAGAAATTTTCATTCGCGTAAAGAATAACACCGCGAGTATCAGTAACCGAAATAAGCTGTTCATTTTCAGAAAACGAGACTTCCTCATCAATTAATGTTTGATTATTCCGTGCCATAGTGCCTTACTCTCCCATAATGGTAATGTATAAAAGATAATAATTAATGAAAAATAGGTGTTGAAGCTAAGTGTAGTCTAGGAAAGAGTTTTTATTAAAAAAAATATCTATTGAGCACTAAAAAACAACCTAAAAGAGTATTTTTATATTAGGCTTAACTTAATAACCACAATTGAAAAATTGCTTTGTTATATATTTAATAGGCAACTAATAACATATAATAAATAACTTAGAAGCATTGTTAAACAAACATTTCTCGTTGAAAGCATCGTTAGATACTTATTACAAAGAACACATACTAACGCACTAATTTAAAAAGAAATTTTAGCATATAAAATATAAAAATAGTTTTATATTACCAAACAGATCATAAATAAACAGAGGGTTTATGTCATACGTAGAAATTATAATCACAGTACTCATATTTGGCAGCATTCTTGGCGGGATTTTCTTAATTAGAAAATCGGCTAAAAAATTTAATTTAACGCGAGAGCAATTAGCCGACATTAAGAAGCGTAATGAAATGCTAGATAAAGAAGAGAAAAAAGAACAATAAGCAGCTATCAATAATTACATAGCTGCTAGTCATTTAATTACGATAAATAGTTTTAATTAAATGAAAACCAAATTTTGTTTTTACCGGTCCGTGTACTTTAAGTATTGGCTTTTTAAATACAACGTCATCAAAAGCTTTTACCATTTGACCACGACGAAATTCACCTAAATCACCGCCCTTTTTTTTAGATGGGCAGGTGGAGTGTTTCTTTGCTAATGTCGAGAAGTCAGCACCGCCATCAAGTTGCGCTTTTAAAGCTAAGGCTTGTTTCTCTGTTTTTACTAAAATATGTAATGCGCACGCCGTAGCCATATATTCCTCTTTACTGAACCTGAAAACTTGAAAATTAATAAGTATCGATGATGGCACAGCCAACACTATACTATTAGTAAGTATACTACGATTACGCTTAGTACGAATATTACTTTTACTTATGACTTACTTCGCATTACTATGGCGTAAATTAACGGCTTACCCCTCCTTCGGCATTAGTATAGGTATAATCATACATGACCAATATTTCTCATTTATTTGAAAACAATAAAAAATGGGCTGCACAAATCACGGAAGATAACCCAGATTTTTTTGAAAACCTGTCCAAACAACAATCCCCTAAATATTTATGGATTGGCTGCTCAGACTCCCGTGTGCCCGCTAATGATTTATTAGGTATGCAACCTGGTGAGGTATTTGTACACCGCAATATAGCTAATCAAGTGATTCATACGGATCTTAATTGTTTATCGGTTATTCAATTTGCCGTTGATATATTAAAAGTACAACATATTATTGTTTGTGGCCATTACGGTTGTGGCGGGGTTATTGCTTCACTTAACGACAAAAGCTACGGCCTTATTGATAACTGGCTACGTCACTTACAAGATGTTTATCGTTTTCATAAACAAGAGATGGATGCGGTAACCGACGAGAAAGAGCGTGTCGATCGCTTGTGTGAGCTAAATGTTATTGAGCAAGTTGCTAATGTCAGTAATACCATGACCTTACAAAATGCATGGCGTGCAAATCAAGATATTACCGTTCATGGTGTCGTGTATAACTTACACGATGGCATATTAAAGGACTTGAAAGTATCATCTAACGGTAAGTAAAACTATAAATACATAGTTTTTTAGCAGAGACTTAAGCGAATTAAAAATTAATAAAAAACCAGCAATTATGCTGGTTTTTTATTAACACATTAAACAATGGCTACGGCAAACTATAAAACGCCACGTTCCATTTGATTTAACTCAATCGACTTAAATAATGTTGAGAAGTTACCTTCACCAAAGCCTTGATCATCTACACGCTGAATCATTTCAATAAAAATAGGACCAAATAAATTCTTCGTAAATATTTGTAGTAAATACGAGTTTTCACTTTGGCTATCAATTAATATTTGGTGCTCACGAATTTTATCTTTGTCTTCTTTAACCCAAGGTACGCGGTCAAAAATTTCATCGTAATATTCTGGTACGATATTCAAGGTGTCGATAATTGAACGGTCAATTTTATCTAACGAAGCAACTAAATCATCAGTAAGGAAAGCTAAATGCTGAACACCTGGGCCGTTATACTCGTCTAGGTATTCATCAATTTGATTATCTTTACTGCCCTTACCTTCATTGATTGGAATACAGAATTTGCCACATGGTGATTGTAACGCATAAGAAATCAAAGCTGTTTTAACACCTTTAATGTCAAAGTAACGTACTTCAGTAAAACCAAATACTTCTTTATAGAAGTCAGCCCACTTATGCATAGTACCTTGATGTACATTATTGGTCATGTGATCTACGGCTAAAAAGCCTTTGTCTTCATTAATTACTGGCTCAGCATGTGCTTCAAAGTCATCTTCGTAAATTAAACCTTTGTTTTTACCAATATCAGCAAAGTTATCTACAAAGTAAATTAAGCTGTCACCAATACCAAAAATAGCTGGGTATGGCAGTTTATTTGGTTCATTCTCTGCCGATTTGGCACCGCGTTTTACCGCTTCATTAAATGCAAATTCAGCATCTTTAACGCGCCAGCCCATTGAACAAATAGCAGGCCCATGACTTTTAGCAAACTCTTTTGAAAAACCCGCTTTCTCTTTATTTAATAAAAAGTGAATATCGTTTTGATTGAAGTAATCAATGTCACGACCTTTGAATTTTTTAGTTTTAGAAAAACCAAAACCATAAAAGGCTTTTTCCATAAAATCTGAATCTGGGCTAGCGTATTCAGTAAATTCAATACCACAAAGCTGTAAAGGGTTTTTACTATCTGTCATTATAATCTCTCTTTTGTCAACGTGTTGTTGTTGTAATAAATCCATTATCTAGTTGAATTCACTTTAACGAAAGGCTAAGCAGAATAAGGCTAAAAACGCAGACGTAAAAAATTATGTACAATAATATTGGCTAAATAATAACGTAAACTAGTCTAAGCTAAACAGTGGCTGAAAATTTGATGTAACAAATATTTTACAGGCTATGATGAGACACAAACGAATAAGAAAATGTCACGATAGTTCGTTGCTAAAAATTTATCGTCAGCTCTTGTATAGGAAATAGAAATTTATTGAAATGGCTTCTGTAAATCGAGTTTAGGGAATTAAAAAGTAAAAATAAAAAGCCCCTAAGGTGAAAGGAACAGACATAAAAAATGGGTAAGGTAACAACAATGCGTTGTTATCTTACCCATTCAATCCGCTATTAATGTAATAACGATGGTATTTTTTATAAAACTACTTTAGCTAACGGTTGCATAGCTTGGCTTAGTGTTTCAGCGTCTGCAGCTAAAAAGTTAATGTGACCTAACTTTCTCCCTGGGCGCGGTACTTTATTATACCAATATAGCTTTGAGTTGCCGCATAGTGCTTGTGACATTTCATTCACCGAAGGAATATCGGTGCCAATTAAGTTAAGCATACCAACACTACCGAGTATTTGTGTGCTACCTAACTCAATGCCAGCAAGCGCTCTAACATGGTTTTCAAACTGACAGGTAACACTGCCTATTTGAGTCCAATGACCACTATTATGAACACGAGGCGCTAACTCATTAATAATTAATTCATCATTGAGTACAAAACATTCCATCGCCATAACGCCAACATAATCAAGTTCAGTTAACAGGCTTTCCATGTACGATTGCGCTTTTTTCGTTAACGCTGCGCTCACATTAGCAGCTGGTGCAATAGATTTTTTCAATATGCCATTTTGGTGTTCATTTTCTGTAATGTCATAATGCACAATAGCACCGTTTAAACCGCGGGCCGAAACGATCGACACTTCTCTTTCAAATTTTATCCATGCTTCAATAATATAATCTTGCATGTTTAAACTATCAAAGTGCTCAACGTCTGCGGGTGTTTTTAATACCCACTGATTTTTACCGTCATAACCGTCACTACATGATTTAGCCACCATAGGAAGTTTAAGCTTGTCCATCGCTTCTTTGGCACTAACACAATAAAGTGATGGTGAAGAAGGGATACCTAAGCGTGCTAATAGTGATTTTTCTTTATTACGGTGCTGACAAGCCAATACAGCATCAACACATGGATTAACACGCGTATAAGGTGCTAACGCTTGTAATATTTGGATATCGAGTTGCTCTTTTTCAACAGAAACTGTATCGGGCTTTCCTAATGCATCAAATAATGCTTGTGCATCTTGGCCAACTTGCCAGTAATCACTTAACTTAACAACAGAGCCTAAACCGTCAACACAACGAGTGTCGTCATTGTCACTATCGTTGATAAAGCTAAATTCAATACCAAATGGAATACCTGCAAGCGCCATCATTCTAGACAGTTGGCCGCATCCCACAATAGCAATGCGCATTACACTGTCTCCCATGCTACGCTATCTGTTTGTGCTTGACGCCATGCTTTTAATTTTACTTGTAAATCTTCATTACCCATCGCTAACATTTGTGCAGCAATAAGGCCTGCGTTGAATGCGCCAGCTTCACCAATTGCTTGTGTTGCCACGGCAACACCTTTTGGCATTTGTACAATAGATAATAAGCTGTCCATTCCTTTAAGTGCTTTACTCATTACTGGTACGCCAATAACGGGTAACCAAGTCATTGATGCTGCCATGCCCGGTAAGTGAGCTGCGCCACCTGCGCCAGCAATAATTAAGCTATATTCGTTTTCTGCATTTTCGGCAAACTCTACAAGTCTTTTTGGTGTACGGTGTGCAGAAACAACCATAGCTTTATAAGGAATATCTAAAGCATTAAGCACAGTCGTTGCATTTTCCATAACAGGCCAATCTGATTGAGACCCCATGATAATTGCAACTTTCATTTTTTTATTTACTTGACTCATATTTTAATTACCTCGTTAGTCATTGAGTTATGACGTATAAATTGGTGCATCAACGGTTACATTTACAGGAAAACTATTTAACGCTCACTTACTGTATCGGTAATATATTCATTAAATAGCAAGAACTCATATTAAATAAAAACTAATGAGCCAATAATATAGCAGTATTATACTGATAAATATTATCAATAAACACGTTGATTTTTATACGCTTCAGTAATGAATAGCTTATTTAAAAGCAGTTAAAGAATAAATTTTACTGAAGCGTTCAAAAAAACAAGGCGATATTATAGCAGCTTTCTTTCTTGTCATATAGCCAATAAAACACTTAAAACAGCAACTAACAATATTAACATTATTGCTCTGCTTTACGCTGACGCCAGACAGCTTTATTCAACAATCAGGCTGTCAGTTTATTTTACACTTGAGAAGACGCCCTATTCTCATAAGTCACTAATAGCTTGTTTTTCGTGACTAATTACTTTTAGGAATACTATATGCATTATTAGTGGTGACCTATATGTTTGATACTTTTAAGGAATAGATATGGCTTTTCTAAAAAACAAATATTTATCAGCACTATTAGGGACAACGTTGCTGTTAGCAGCGAATCAAGGAGTCGCTGGTTTAATCATTACAACCGGTGGACAAGTGGCAACAGACGGCTCAGGTTTAACTAGCTCGTTTGTAGATGCCTCGAACAAAATCGATCCAACCAATGGATACTTAATAGAAACTTTTGATGCCGCTACGAAAATGATCGGATTTGAAGGCTTCCCCCAAGATAAAAGCTTTAACTGGAGCGGGTTAGATGAAATTGGAAACGCAGTCTCCGCAGGTTGTGGAGTAAACTCTTCAGGCTCAATCAGTGTTACCGGTAATTTAGGTGTTAAAGGTGACGGAACAAGTAACGACCACGGTGTAGGTGCTCCTCCAGGAGGGAATCACGCCACTATTGGCGATAAAACATGTTTTGGTTTTACCCCTGGCGAAGGTATAGGTAATACGGTAACTGTTGACTATAGTGGTTTTTTAACCGGTGGTGATAAAATTGATTATTTAGGTTTTTATTGGGGCTCTATTGATGCTTATAATAATTTTACCTTTTTTGATTCAAGTACAAACACCAGTGAAACTTTACTGGGTTCAACATTACTTGCTCAAAGCGGAGGTACACCAGGTAATCAAAATGGCCTAGAATCAAACTTATATATTAATATTAAGTTTGAAGATTTTGCTTTTGACTCATTCATGGTAACCAGTACTGGTGTTGCCGGTGAATTTGATAATATTGTTGTTGGTTTACAAAGCCGTAATATTCCTGAGCCAGCAACTATTGCAATGTTTGGCTTAGCGTTACTTGGTTTAATGCGTATAAAACGTACTCATCATTAAATAGTGATGCTACAAGTAGAAAGTTACAGGACTGTAACGGGTTAAAAAACGCCGTTCATGGACATCAATGAACGGCGTTTTCGTTTTGAAATTAAGGGGATAGAGTAAAATATAAAGTATGAAAAAGAGCGGCTACGCGTTAATAAAATTAGTTTGCATAATCGCTAAAATAGTAGCTAGATCAAGCTGCTCCCTTTCATATTTAGACGAAGAAAATATCTCTCCTGCTTTATTTCCTAATGCAACATCAACCACTTCGGGTTGATTATCATGAACTAATAAAACAATTTTTTTATCTAACGCAACACAGTCAATGGTAATAGCATCAGCCGATATACCTTGTTGACGGAGTGTTTTATCCATAATTCCCATCAAAGTATCTACATGCTGATATTTAGCGTAAAAAGCATCATTAGCTTTAGCGACCTCTTCAGCCAATTGCTGTATATTTTGGTTCATGATACTCCCTTGTATTAAGCGTTATTTAAAAGACTCGATGCTCGCAAGCCCTTGAGTAAAATCTGCTAGTTCCATTTCAAGGTATTGCTCATCACCTTGCCAATTAACGCCAACAATTACCCCGTCTTCATTTAAGTCTTCAACCCAAAACTCTAACCACTCTGCCACCGAAATTTCACAAGGCACGTAGTCAGACCATTCTTCAATACAATGCTCTTGAGCTAAGTTTGCTGTCGACCATAATGGCATGACATCAGTATTTTCAAAACTAGGTGAGTCTAATACCACCCAATCTTCACTGACTTTATCTTGTAGCGCCCAAAAAACTTGCGTTGGCTTTACTTGTTGTAAAAACGCATTCATTGTTTCTGTACTGTTATTTATATCACTCATACTTACACTCAATAGACTCTTAAAATTTATTCAACAATTATACGCTATTTATCACCGCGAGAAGCAATAAGTTTACGAACACATGTAGCGACAAATAACGCCACAATAAAACCTACCGCAAAATAAGTCACTAGCATTACGGAGGTTAAACCATCGCTTTGCATAACGCCATTATCAAGTAAACATTGTCCCGTACTATATTGAAAACTTCCCCCTATATCTAAGCAATTATCAACTAATAAATAGCGATGTAACTGCCAAATAACTAACCAGCTTGCGAAAACACCAATAAACGGAGGTAATATATTTTTATTCATAAAATGTCTGTTGTTAAACTTATAAAGGTCACGGTATATTGTTGATTATACGATATTAGCTTTACGATTGTTAAACTTATAATAATTTTACAAGCTTGTTTGAGTACTCTATTTATATGAAGGACTATTGTGTTATCACATTCAATTAATGCACTTTATTGTGGCGTAGTCAGTCAATGTTACAATATGCAAAGCGCTATAAATAAACAAGCGGTATTAACGCCACTTTATTTATCGTTCACAGGGTTAGCTGGTGATGAGTGTGCAGATAAAACTCACCACGGCGGCTTAGAGCGTGCTTTACATCAATATCCTGCTGAGCATTATGTTTATTGGCGAGAGATTTACGGTAATACCATTAATTGGCAAGCGCCAGGAATGGGAGAAAATATCAGTACTTTCGGTATGACAGAGCAATCAGTATGTTTAGGTGACCAATATCAATGGGGTGATGCCATTATTGAAGTAAGCCAACCTCGCTCCCCTTGCTTTAAGCTCAATAAACGTTGGGGCATTGAGAGATTCTCAGAAAAAATGCAAGAGAACCATCGCTGCGGCTGGTTATATAGAGTGGTTACCCCTGGTATTGTCAGTGTTAATGACCCCTTGATTTTGATAAAGCGCGTGAATAACCCTATGACTGTTGATGAAGTATGCAAGGTTTTCTTCGGTGATCCTCTTAATCAAAAAGGCTTAGAAAAGTTAAGTCAACAACAAACACTTTCTGCCAGCTGGCAAAATAAAGTGGCTGCGCGACTGACCAATAAGGTGGTTGAAAGTTGGCAATTTCGATTGCAGGGCAAATAGTTGAATATGAGCTTGAGCTAACTTGGCAGGTATCACCGTAAAAAAACATCTGTCGCGTGCCATTGCCTTAAAGCAAGATAACAACCAAAATATCGAGTTTAGTTATTACACCTTGTTATCTAAGCAACGAGAAAAGCTGTTACAAATTACTAGCCAAATAATGGTCTTAGAAGTAACCCAAAAAAACGTCAAATTAATATTTAGTGTAAAAACTTTAGTTTTTGCTATTGCTTTTTATTTCAAAACTGTCAAAGTGACTCTATTGCATATTTATTCGTATTTTTGATTGATTTTCAATTGAAGTAAGTGAATAAATCAGGTTAAAGCAAGATAATACCCTTCATAGCAATAATTTCCTGCATAAAAATTCAATTAACTCATATTGAGTTAAACCCAATTAAAATTAAAGGAGTAGCGCTTCAATGTGTTCGATCTTTGGTATATTAGATATAAAAACAAGTGCTGATGCACTTCGTCCTTCAGCGTTAGAATGTTCACGTCTTTTACGTCACCGCGGTCCAGATTGGTCTGGCATTTACAATAACGATAACGCTATTTTAGTTCATGAGCGTCTTTCTATTGTTGATACCGAACACGGTGCACAGCCTCTATACAATGAAAACAAAACCCATGTTTTAGCGGTTAATGGTGAAATTTATAACCATAAAACCTTAGCTAAAGGCTTGAACGTTGATTACAGCTTTCAAACCGCATCAGATTGCGAAGTTATTTTACCGCTTTATGAAGAGTTTGGTGTTGAGTTTGTTGATAAGCTACAAGGCATGTTCGCGTTTATTCTATATAACGAAACAGATAACAGCTATTTAATTGCCCGCGATCATATTGGCATTATTCCTTTGTATACTGGCTATGATAGCGATGGTAACTTTTATGTTGCCTCTGAAATGAAAGCGTTAATGCCTATTTGTAAAACGGTAAGCGAATTTCCTCCTGGGCATATTTTAGACAGCCGTGTTGGTGAATTACAACGTTATTACAAACGTAACTGGCAAGAGTATGGTGCTATTAAAGATAATACTACCAGCACCACTAAAATTCGCGAAGCGTTAGAAGAGTCAGTAAAAAGCCACTTAATGACTGACGTTCCTTATGGTGTATTGCTTTCAGGCGGTTTAGACTCATCATTAATTTCAGCTATTACCCAAAAGTTTGCCGCACGTCGTATTGAAGATAATGACTTAGCCGAAGCCTGGTGGCCAAAAGTGCACTCTTTTGCTTGTGGTCTTGCTGGCTCGCCTGATTTAATTGCAGCACAAACGGTTGCAGATAGTATTGGCACTATTCATCACAGTGTTATTTTTACCGAGCAAGAAGGTATTGATGCATTAAAAGAAGTGATTTATCACTTAGAAACGTATGATGTAACAACCATCCGTGCTTCTACCCCAATGTACTTAATGGCGCGAAAAATTAAGGCGATGGGCATTAAAATGGTACTTTCAGGTGAAGGCGCAGATGAAATTTTTGGTGGTTACTTATACTTCCATAAAGCGCCAAACGCGCAAGAGTTTCATGAAGAGCTTAACCGTAAATTAGACCGATTACATAAGTTTGACTGTTTACGTGCCAATAAATCTATGTCGGCGTGGGGTATTGAAGCACGCGTACCATTTTTAGATAAAAACTTTATGGATGTTGCGATGCGCATCAACCCTGAAGATAAAATGTGTGGTAATGGTAAAATGGAAAAAGCGATTTTACGTGAGTCGTTTGAAGGCTATTTACCAAAAGAAATTTTATGGCGTCAAAAAGAGCAGTTTTCTGATGGTGTTGGTTACTCATGGATTGACGGTTTAAAAGCGCATGTTGAATCACAAGTTACCGATCAACAACTTGAAAGTGCAGAATTTAGATTCCCTGTAAATACTCCAGATAGTAAAGAAGCTTATTTCTATCGTTGTATTTTTGAAGAAAAATTCCCTGTGCCTTCTGCTGCAGATTGTGTGATTGGCGGAAAATCAGTTGCTTGTAGTACCCAAGAAGCACTTGCATGGGACGAAAGTTTCCAAAATAACGCTGACCCTTCAGGCCGTGCAGTATTAAATGTTCATAACGAAAGTTACTAATACTTAATTTCAGTTATAAATCAAATATAGAAACCACTACTTCATTAGGTAGTGGTTTTTTTTCAACTCAATTTTAGCTTAATTAACCTGAGCTCGGCTTAATAAATGTTTCTCTAGCAGTTACTTTTCCTAACTTCTTCGTTAAATTTACTTGCAATAGGCCAGCTATTGACGCGAAATTTGCCTTGAATTAAGAAAAATTATCAAGTTAGAGATTCAGAAAAGTAGATTTTTATTATATTTCAATTGGTTAAATATCTCTTAATCCGAGTTCAGGTTAGTTAACATCTCTTTACTGATTGTTTTAATAAAGTTAGTTAAAATGTAGCAATTCGTTTTCAATAGAATTAATAACATTGAATGTTTAACTCCGAGGTAAATATCATGACAAAAAAATACTTAATTTGGGATTTACCCTTAAGAATATTTCACTGGAGTTTTGCGCTGACCATTTTGGCTTTGTGGTATACTGCAGAGCAAGGCAGTGAGCTGGTAGAAATACATATGCAGCTGGGTTATGTTGCTTTAGGTTTATTAACCTTTAGAATACTCTGGGGAATTGTCGGGCCAACTCATGCCCGTTTCAGTCAATTTATCCCCTCCCCTAAAAAGCTTATAAACTATTTATTTAAGCGTGATAGCAAACAAGACAATACGCCCAGTGCTGGTCATAACCCATTGGGCGCGTTAATGGTTATATTGATGATAGTGCTGGTGAGCGTACAAGCTATCAGTGGTTTATTTATTGATAATGATGTTTTTTCAACAGGACCATACAACAGTGTTGTTTCTAGCAACACTGAAAAATTAATGAGCTTTTTACATCATAATACCTTTGACTTAGTACTAATTGCCATCGCCTTACATATTGGTGCTATTGCTTATTATGCGTTAGTAAAAAAGCTTAATTTAGTTACCCCAATGCTAACGGGTAAAAAAGATGCTAAAGACGTAGACAGCTCGGCCGCAATTCCACATTCAAAAATAATACTCGCTATTATATTAGCACTGGTTTGTGCAGCATTTATTTATTGGTTGGTGGTAATAAACGCACCGGTTATTGAAGATTTTTATTACTAATGTTTTAAATACTAATGTTCTAAATACTAATGTTCTAAATACTAATGTTCTAAATACTAATGTTCTAAATACTAATGTTCTAAATACTAATGTTCTAAATACTAATGTTCTAAATACTAATGTTCTAAATACTAATGTTCTAAATACTAA